>CAIYYI010000347.1 GCA_903930345.1 uncultured Verrucomicrobiota bacterium | reverse complement strand
GGTGCTCACCTGCTCCACCGGGGCATTCCTGGGCGGCAACGACACCCGCACTTCGCTGCGCGTGGGCATGGGCCTGGCGCAGATCGGCGAGTTCTCCTTCATCATCGCCTCCCTCGGCGTGACGCTCAAGGTCACCAGCGATTTCCTCTATCCCATCGCCGTGGCCGTCTCGGCCATCACCACGCTGCTCACCCCCTACCTGATCCGGGGCTCCGATGGCGTGGGGGCCTGGCTGGAACGCGCGGCCCCCCGGTCCGTGCTGGACAGTCTGGCTGTCTATACGCGCTGGGTGGGCCAGGTGGGCGGGCAAAGCCACGCCGCCATGGCCCGCAAGCTGATGTGGCGCTGGTCCGGACAGATGGCGCTGAATTCCGCCCTGGTCGCGGCCGTGTTCATTGCGGCGGCCTTCGTGGAGCGCCAGCCGCCGGCCTGGGTGAAAAACCTGGGGCTCGGCCCGGAAAGCCTCAAGTCCGCGCTCTGGCTGGCGGCGGTGGTCTGCTCCCTGCCCCTGCTGATCGCCACCTTCCGCAAGCTCCAGGCGCTGGGCCTGCTGGTGGCACAGACCAAGGTCACCCCGGCCAACGCCGGCGAGCGCACGGCCGCCATCCAGGCGGTGGTCACCCAACTGATTCCCGTGGCGGGAGCCCTCGCGCTCGCCGTGCTGGTGCTGGGGCTCAGCTCCGCGCTGCTCCCCTCCCTGGAGGTGCTCCTCATCCTCCTGGCCCTCATCGCCCTCATCACGTGGCTCCTCTGGCGCTCGTTCATCCGGGTGTACGCCAAGGCGCAGGCCGCCCTCCGGGAAACCTTTGACCAGGCCCCCCTGCCGCGCGCCGCCCAGGCCCCGGCGGCCCTGCCCACCTTTCTGCGCGAGGCCGATCTGGAAACCGTGGTGATCGCCGAAAATTCCCGGGCCGCCGGCCGGATGATCCGCGAACTCGAGCTGCGCACCCGCACCGGCGCCAGCATTGTGGGCATCGAACGCGGCGGCGCCAGCGTCATCAATCCCGGACCGGATGAGGAACTGCGGGCCGGCGACCAGGTGCTGCTGATCGGCACCCGCCCGCAAATCACCGCCGCCACCGCCGCCTTGCAGTCATAGCCCGCTTTCGTTCTCCGGTCATGGTGAATCTATGCATCCAGACAGGCGCGGATGGCTTGGGATAAATCGTGGAGGGCATAGGGTTTCTGGAGGAACGCAAAGCCGCCGGCGGCGGGGATGGCATGGCCGGCCATCTCCAGGTTGTAGCCGCTGGTGATGATGACTTTCAGGCTGGGTTTCCTGGCCCACAACTTCAGGGCCAGGTCCAAGCCGGTCAGGCCTTCGGGCATCACCATGTCGGAAAACAGCAGGTCAATCTGGCCGGCATGCTCCTGCCATAGCTCCAGGGCCGCCGGGCCGTGGGCGGCCTGCAGGACCCGGTACCCAAGCTTCTGGAGATTCCGCGCCGCCGGCACCCGCACGCTGGTCTCATCTTCCACGAACAGGATGGTCTCGTGGCCGCGAAGGGACGGGGTGGGTTTGGCCTGGGCCGGCGCCAGCGCCCCTTGCGCGGTGGCAGGGAGAAAGATTTTGAAGGTAGTGCCCTGGCCGAGAGCGCTCGCCACTTCCACCCAACCCTTGTGCTGAGCGACGATGCCATGGACGGTGGCCAGCCCCAGGCCAGTGCCTCTGCCAACGTCCTTGGTGGTAAAGAAAGGTTCAAAGATGCGCGCGAGGGTGGCTTCGTCCATGCCGCAGCCGGTGTCGGCCACGGACAGACAGACGAAGGGGCCCGGCTGCACGTCGGGCTTGCCTTTGAGGCGTTCAGCATCCACCTGAACGGGCACGATGCTGATGGTGAGCAGTCCGCCTTTGGGCATGGCATCGCGGGCGTTCACCGCCAGGTTCGTGAGCAATTGTTCGAGCATCCCGGGATCGGCGACGACGGACGGGAGGCCGGCACTCCGGTCAAAGCGCACCTTAATGTGTTCCCCGATCAACCGGCCAAGCAGCTTGAGCAGGTTCGCCACCAAGTCGTTTAAATCCAGCACTTTCATCACCATGACGGACCGACGGCTAAACAGGAGCAATTGCTGGGTCAAATTGGCGGCGCGTTTGGCATTTTCCATTAATTCCGTCACTGTTTCCTGGGTCTCCGGGTCCAAGCTGGGGTGCTCCTGCAAGCTGTCCAAGTGCATGATGGTGGCCGTCAGGATGTTGTTGAAGTCGTGCGCCACCCCGCCGGCCAATTGACCGATGGACTCCAATTTCTGGGCCTGCAGCAACTGTCCTTCAAGCGACTTTCGGCCGGTGATATCCTGAACCGTGCCGCGCAGATACAGGGGATGCCCTTGGGTATCAAATTCCAGTCTGCCGAGACCATACACCCAGCGTTCGCTTTGATTATCCTGGCGGATGATGCGGTATTCCCTCTCAAATTTCTGACCCTGGGCAAGGACTTCCTGGTTAAAATAATCCACCATCATGGCACGGTCTTCAGGGTGGATGAGGGCCGCCCACCCCTCCACCGAGCGGTCGTGGGTCGCGCCTATCCCAAAGATCTGGTCGAGCAAAGCGGAGCTTTTCCACTGGCCGGTGGGGAAATGCAGCACATAGGTGCCCAACCCCGCAATGGCTTGGGATTCGCTGAGCTGGATTTCGCTCTCTCGCAGTGCCTCCTCCGCGCGCTTGCGCTCAGCGATGTCCTGGTGGAAGGCGAGGATGAACGGCTGGCCGCCGAGGCTGACCATGCTGGTGGTGACGGCGAGCGGGAAGCGGTGCCCATCCTTGTGGTAATGCTCGACTTCAAAACGGACGACTTCCCCGGCCTGGAGGCGGCGAAGGATGTCCGCACGGTCGGCCATCGCCTGGTCGTGGAGCACATCCAGAGACCGGATGTCCGCGTGCTTAAGCTCCGCCACCTGGTAGCCGTGCATCGCGGCGAAAGCCTGGTTGATCTCGGATAGGTGCCCATCCAACGTCATGAGTAAGAGACCTTCGTTCGCCTGGTCGAACAGGGAGCGATAGCGCAGTTCCATCTCTCGCAGAGATTCCTCAGCCCGCTTGCGGGCGGTGATATCGTGGAGGCAGAGCAGCAGGCAGGGCTGGGCACGGGCACGGAGGAGCGCCGTGGCGGCCAGGAGCGCGACCGCACGCCGATCTGTGCCGCGGACCAAGGTGGCAAGGTGCTCGACGTTTTGATGCCCGACGCCGGTCTTGAAGGTATCCTCGATGGCGAGGCGCAAGGCGCATTGCGGGCAATCCGCCCCAAAACCGCAACCGCGGGGATCTTCGAGGGAATTAAGGCAGCCGAAGACGCCGCAAGCGCGCCCGCCGAGCAGGTCGGATTCAAGCGCGCCGGTGAACGCGGTAAAGGCAGGGTTCGCGTAGAGGACCTGCCGTTGCGCATCCACCACGCACATCATCACTGGGGCGTGGTCGTAGATGGTCTTGAGTTCTGCGCGGCTGCGGGCCAGCACGGCCTCGGTCTGCTTGCGCGCGGTGACATTGCGGAAATAGCCGATGAGGCCATCCGCCTGGCCGGCCAGGTCGAAAATGGGAATGTAAGCCCCTTCAAAGTACTCGGTCTCGCCTTTGAGGTTCTGAAGGGGCATCTCCAGTTCCGCCGCTTCGCCCGTCTCCAGCACCTTCCGCTTGATGGCCACCAGCTTTGCGGCGTCCTCCGGCGCGAGGAAATCCTGCTCGGTCTTGCCAATCATATCCGCTTCCGTAAGGCCGAGCTGCGGATTGATGACAAAAAGATAACGCAGGTCCCGGTCTTGCATCAGGATATGATCGGGGGTGTGGGTGGCAATGGCGCGGAAGCGCGCCTCGGTTTGGTGCAACGCCGCCTCAATCCGCTTGCGCTCGTCAATATTGCGGCAGATGGCCACGAGACCGACAACCCGTCCGCCGGGATCGCGTACCGGCGCCTTGGTCGTAAGAAACCAATGCAAAAGGCCGTTGTGGTCACGGACCTGTTCCTCACGGTTATACACGATCTCGCCCGAACGCAGCACCCGCAGATCATCCGCGTCATAGGCGCTCGCCAAATCGGCCGGGTTGACATCGAACACCGACTTGCCCGTCAACGCGGCTTCCGAGAGCCCCAGAAACTGCGCCGCAGCCGTGTTGCATTGGACGATCCTGGCATCTGAATCCTTCGTGAAAACCAGATCGGGCAGGTTGTTAAATAGCGTGCGCAGGAGGTTACGCTCGACCGTCAGCGCCTCCTCTGTGCGCTTGCGCTCGGCGATGTCCCAAGCGAAATCGGCCAGGGACATCACCATTGCGACGTCCCCATCATCGTAGTCTGCTAGTTTATTGCCCACCCCCAGCACGGCCACAATCCTACCGCCGCGCAGCACCGGCACGACCAACTCCCGGGTGACCGGGGCATGGCCCTCCGGCAATCCTTTGCGGTGGGGGAGCGAGGCATAATCGTTGTGGATCACCGGCCGGCGTTCGCGAATGGCGTCCACCCAGACGCCCGCCTGATTGACGGGATAATGAAGCCCGGCACCCTGGGCTTGGCACAGGTGCTGGGTGGTGTTGGTGGACCAGGCCTGCAAGGAGAGGGTGACCTGATCGGACTCCACCATATGATAGAAGCCGACCTGGCTGGCCGTGATTGCCTCCGCCTCATCCAGCGTGGCCTGCAGCAGTTCCGCCAGCGAATGGGTGAAGGAGAATTGCAGGAGGCGCAGCCGGGCCGCCATGATCGTTTCCCGTTGTTTGCGCTCCGTAACGTCGCGGATGACCGAGACGATCCAGAACTTCCCGAAAATCTCCACCTTTCCCACAGAATTTTCCGCGGCAAACAGCGAGCCATCTTTCCGCCGGGCCTGAAACTCATACACGCTGGGCGCCGGTTCGCCGTGCAAACGCATTTGGCCAAATCGCAGCATCCGTTCATTGTCCGCCTGGGACTGCACTTCCGACACATGCTTGCCAACGAGTTCGCGCGGTTCCCCATACCCGTAGAGACGGGCGAAAGCCAGGTTGCAAAAAACAATGGTCTCATTTTCCTCGGCCAAGATGCCATCGCGCGAGGCGTCAAAGACCACCCGGAACAGTTCCTGGGTCCGCCGCGTTGCATCTTCCGCCAGTTTGCGATCGGTGATGTCCGAGTTGATGCCGATATAGCCGACGATCTTGCCCAGGGCATCGCGCTGAGGAGTGGCCAATCCCCAGACCCAGGTGACTTTGCCAGCGGGGGTTAGGAAACGGTATTCCAGTCCCCAATGGCCTTCGGAGGCCACCATCTGGTGCCAAGCAGAGAGGACAGAGGGCCGATCCTCCGGGTGCAACCCGTTCATCCAGCCGTCCCCGAGGGCCGCTGCCAGGCTCAGACCGCTCATTTCACACCAGCGCGGATTGACGTATTGACAGTGGCCCTCGGGGGTGGTGAGGTAAATTCCCACGGGCGCAAGGTCCGCCAGCGTGTGGAACCGCGCATCGCTGGCCTGCAATGATTGCGCGGCCAGGCGCGCTTCGGCCTGTTGGCGGAGGGCGGAAACCGGCGGAGGGGGGGAAGCTGGGGTTTCAGGGGCTGGTTTCATGACGGATTCACCGGATTTTTACTCGCGAAAAGGAGGGCCTCACATAAGGAAACAAAGGGGACAAAGCCCGGTTTTGACCTCGGATGGCACGGATGGGGACCGACGGCCAAGATTGGGTGGGCTGGTTTCATTTTGGCGCTCATGGAGTCAGGCACGCGGCTCCCGGTGCTCGGAGTTTTCGCCCAGGGCCAGAACCTGGCTAAGGGTCTCGCGGAGGGTCGGCACCGTATAAGGCTTGCTGAGAAAAGCCTGGGGCATCTCGGCATGTTCGCCGGCCATTACCTGGGCTTCGCTGTAGCCGCTGGCGAGGATCACCGGCAGGCCGGGGGCGAGTTGGCGCAGGGCGGCCAAGGTTTCCCAGCCGCCCATGCGGGGCATGGTGAGATCGGACAATACCAAACGGATTTCAGCCTGATGCTGCCGGAACACCTCCACGGCCTCAACGCCGTCCGTGGCGGTGAGCACGGGAAAACCGAGGCGCTTGAGGGCGAGGGTGACGGTTTGGCGGACACTCGGTTCATCCTCGACCAGCAGGACGGTGCCGGTGGCAGCCAAACGCGGGGCGGGGGCCGCAGAGACGGGAGG
Organism: uncultured Verrucomicrobiota bacterium; assembly: GCA_903930345.1. Taxonomy (GTDB): domain Bacteria; phylum Verrucomicrobiota; class Verrucomicrobiia; order Limisphaerales; family CAIYYI01; genus CAIYYI01. Next base: position 25,724 of record CAIYYI010000347.1, on the reverse strand, counting down.
CGGGGGAACCGGTTTGGCGGACAGCGGTAAAAAGACCCGGAAGACGCTGCCCTGGCCCAGTTTGCTTTCAACAGTGATGGCTCCGTCGTGGATGCGCACAATGCCCAGCGAGACTGACAAACCAAGCCCACGACCGACAAACTTGGTGGAGAAAAACGGGTCGAAGAGTTTTTCGATATCCTGGGGCGCGATTCCGCTGGCCGCATCGGCCACGGCCAGGCAGGCATAGCCCGCGGGGCGCGGCTGCCAGTCCGTGGGAAAACGGTTTGCGGCGGGGATATCGGCGGCGGTGACGGTCTTGACCGTCAGGCTCAGGGCACCCGCTTGGTCGCCGCTGGCCTCCCTGGCATTGGTGACCAGATTGGCGAGCACCTGCTGGACTTGGCCAGAGTCACCGTTAATGATGGGACCGGGCGCAGGCAGGTCGGTCGTAAAGACCACGCTTGGCGGCAACCCGGCGCGTAGGAGGGAGAGGCTCCGGCGACAAAGATCGGAGAGATCGAGCGGCGCGCGTTTGCTTTGGGTTTGGCCGAGATAGGTCAGCAGCATGGTGCTAACTTCGGCCGCCTTGCCGACGGACGTCATGGCCGCCGCCAAGTCTTCGGCGGCCTCCGCATCATTGGGCAGTTGGTTTGCGGCCGACTCCAGGTTCAGCAGCACCGCCTGAAGTTGGTTGTTGAAGTGGTGGGCAACGGCGCCGGCCATGCGGCCCAGGCTTTCGGACTTTTGAAGCTGCCGGTTTTCCTTCTCCGCTTCCGCCTGCTTGCGTTCGGTGATGTCCATATTTAAACCGAGCATGCGCAAAGACTTCCCTTGCTCATCCCGAAGCACGAGCCCGTTCGCCTTAATGTGAAGGACCGTCCCATCAGGATGCCGGACCCGGAATTCCGTGTCAAAATCCCGTTCCCCGCGCAAAGCGGCCTGACATTCCGCTTTCGCGCGGAAAGCATCCTCAGGGTGCAGTCCCTGTTCCCAGACCTCAACCCCGCCGGGGAAACTCTCCCGCGTGCGCCCGTAGAGTTCCAACATCCGGTCATCCCAGATCATCTCGCCGGTCTGGAGGTTCCAATCCCAAACCCCGGCTTTGGCAGAAGCCGTGGCCATCTGAAAGCGCGCGTTGATTTCACGGAGCTTTTCTTCGGCCTGCTTGCGCTCGGTGATGTCGCGCAGAAAAATCACCATGCCGCCGCCATCGGCAGGCCGGCAATGAACGCTGACTTCGACGTGAAAAATGGTGCCATCCTTGCGCCGATGCCGGGTTTCAAAACGATCCTCACCCTGCGCCATGATCCTTTGGATATGGGCGCTGGTGGCAGCAGCGGATTCCTTAACCTCAAAGTCAGAAATGTTCATCGCCAGCAGTTCCTGCTCAGGGTAGCCACTCAGGCGGCAGTAAGTCTCATTGACCTCGAGCAAGTGACCGGTCAAATCCGCCCGCCAAAAACCATCCATCGCCGTGCGAAGGATGGTGCGATACCGGGCCCCACTCTCGCGCAAGGCGTGGTTCAGACGCAGGATGCGGACAAACGCCGCCACTCGCGCGGCCAGCTCGCGATTGGTGATGGGGCGCCCGATGTAGCCATCGGCGCCCGAGTCCAAGCCGTCTGCTTGCTCCCCGCTCTGCGTAAAGGCGCCGGAGACGAGGACCACGAAGACGTCCGCAAACGCCGGGTCACTTTTGATGCGCCGGCACATTTCCATACCGTCCATCCCGGGCATGTCCCGGTCTGCGAGCACCAGGTGCGGCCGGAAGGTGGAGGCGGTCTGGAGGGCCTCCTGGCCGTTCGAAGCGGTGGCCGTAGTGTAGCCGGCCTGGGCCATGAGATGAGCAGTGCCGCGCGCGATATCGGCGTCATCGTCCACCACCAAGATGCGTATTTCTTTTGGATTCATGTGGTTCCTGGCATTTTAAACGGCATCCAGTTTGCGTGTTTCGCCAGCTCATCCATGGTTTTCCCAGCCTTTCTGGTTGGCCAGGACCTGGCTGAGGGTCTCGCGGAGGACCTGCACCGTATAAGGCTTGCCGAGGAAAGCCTGGGGCATCTCAGCATGTTCGCCGGCCATCACCTGGGCCTCGTGGTAGCCACTGGCCAAAATCACCGGGAGTCCGGGCGCGAGCTGGCGCAGGGCGGCCAAGGTCTCCCAGCCGCCCATGCGGGGCATGGTGAGATCGGACAATACCAAACATATTTCAGCCTGATGCTGCCGGAACACCTCCACGGCCTCAACGCCGTCCGTGGCGGTGAGCACGGGAAAACCGAGGCGCTTGAGGGCGAGGCTGACGGTTTGGCGGACACCCGGTTCATCCTCGACCAGCAGGACAGTGCCGGTGGCAGCCAAACGCGGGGCGGAGACCGCAGAGACGGGAGGCGGGGGAACCGGTTTGACGGACAGCGGCAAAAAGACCCGGAAGACGCTGCCCTGACCCAGTTGGCTCTCGACGGTGATGGCCCCGCAATGGGAGCGCACAATGCCCAGCAACACCGAGAGGCCCAGCCCGCGGCCGGCAAACTTGGTGGAGAAAAATGGGTCGAAAAGTTTTTCGATATCCTGGGGGGCAATCCCGCAACCCGTATCCGCCACTTCCAGGCAGGCATAGGCAGGGTGTTGCGGTTGCCAATCAATCGGGAAACGATTCACGGCGGAGATTGCGGCGGCGGAGACGGTCTTGACCGTCAGGCTAAGGGTGCCCGCTTGGTTTCCGCTGGCCTCCCAGGCATTGGTGACCAGATTGGTGAGCACCTGCTGAATCTGGCTGGAGTCGCCGCTGATGATGGGACCGGGCGAAGGGAGGTCGGTCGCCAAGACCATGCTGGGCGGCAGCACAGCACGCAGCAAGGAGAGGCTTCGGTGGCAAAGGGCGGAGAGATCGTTCAGTTCATGCCGGCCTTGAGTTTGGCCGAGATAGGTCAACATCATGCGGCTGACTTCGGACGCTTTGCCAGCGGACGCCATAGCGGCAGCCAGGCCTTCGGCGGCCTCGGCTTCTTTGGGCAGTTGGCCGGCGGCCAACTCCAGGTTCATTATCACCGCCAGGAGCTGGTTGTTGAAATGGTGGGCGATGGCCCCAGCCATGCGGCCCAGACTTTCGGACTTCTGGAGCTGCCGGTTTTGGGTCTCCAGTTTTTCTTTCTCCGCCTCCGACTGCTTGCGCTCGGTGATGTCCTGCACTGATCCAAACAGGCGCGCGGTGCTGTTCTCTGGCCCCCTCTCCGCAAAGCCAGTGGCCAGGAACACCCGCGTCTGGCCATCCTTGCGAAGGGCGCGTAGTTCCAGCTCGTAAGGCGTGCCATTGTGTACGGCGGCCTCAACGGCAACCCTGAGCCGCTGCATGTCTTCCGGATAATAAAGTTCCGGGTGTTTCCCATACGAGACTGCCCCATCGGCCGGGTTGAGCTGAAACAAGCGGAACATTTCGTCCGACCACGTCACTGTGTCCGTCGCCACATCCCATTCCCAACTGGCCACATGCGTTATTTTTTCCGTGCGCGCCAGCAGGGCCTGACTGCGCCGCAGCGCCTTCGCCGCCCGCTTGTGCTCGGTGGTGACTTGGAAAAACACAGCGATCCCTTCCTGATACGGATAGACCCGCACATCATACCAGTTCGCCAACGGCGCCACGTTAAACTCCACCTCAAACGTCATGAACTGCCGGGCAGCAAGCGCCTGGCGATAGTTCCTTTCAAAAAGGGAACCGCGCGCCTCAGGAAAGGCATCGAATAAGGGCCGCCCCAGCACTTCCGTTTGCGAGCGCCCCAACATCCGCTCGGCCGCGTGATTGTAGTAGGTGACCACCAACTGCTCATCCAAGGCGAAAAAGGCATCGGAGATGCTCGCCAAAATCGCTTCTAAACGCTCATGGGCTTTTCGGAGGGCCACCTCGGCCTCCAGACGTTCCAGCTCACCGGCGGCGCGCATGGCCACCAGTTTCAGGGTGGCTTCGGCCAGGGGGCGGTTCGCCAGCGGGGTTCGACCGATGACCGCAATGAGGCCGATGGGCTCGCCGGCATGGCTCCAAAGCGTCACCCCGACATAGCTCTCCGCCCGCAGGTCCTGGAGCACCTGGTCGCGCGGGAAAAACTGGCAGACGCTGGCGGGGAAGCAGCAGACCTGCTTGCCGACCACGTCGCCGCAGGGGGTGTCTTTGAGGGCATAGGTCACGTTATCCTCGAAATGGCCGTCGCACCAGACGGCGAGCGTCCGGGCGGTCAAACCATCCCCTTCCAGCCGGTCAATGCAAACGAAGGCCATGTCCAGATTCTGAGCCAGAAAGCGGGCGAGGGCATTAAAGAAAGGCTCGCCGTCCAAACGGGTGGTGGTGGTGGCCAGGAAGGCCTGCACGGCCTCCACCTGCTGGCGCACGGCCAATTCCCGTTCGAGTTCGCGGGTGCGCTCGATGACCAGCGCGGCCAGTTGTTCATGGTCCATCAGCTGCAGGCGATGGGCCATTTTGAGCTTGGACATGGCCTGGACTTGCGCCATCAACTCCAGCTCATCCAGCGGCTTGGTGAGGAAACCCTCGACACCCAGCTCCAAAGCCTTGAGGCGGCTCGCCCGGTCGGTGCGCAGCGCGGTTAGGAAGATGACGGGAATGGAACGTAGCGGTTCGCTTATTTTCAACTGCCGACAGACTTCAAACCCTTCCATCCCCGGCATGACGAGGTCGAGCAGGATCACGTCCGGATCCTCGGCCCGGGCCAGCTCGAGGCCCTGGAGACCGCTCAGGGAGGTCAAGACCACGCATTTAGGCAGGGCCTCGCGCACGACGGCCTTCAAAGCCGTCAGGTTGTCCGGCTGGTCGTCAATGGCCAGGATTTTCATAGGATGTGGCGTAGCCAGAGACTTCCCGGTGGTGGCGCTTGCGCAACAAGCGGATGACCTTTTCCACGGGCGGTTGATCCGGTTTCTGTGGCATGGGCCAACAGTGACAGAAACCATCGTCTTTGTCATGGGAAAACAAGCCATGCTGGATCAGGAAAATCCTGATGGGGGAGAGCCCTGCGTGAGCAAGGAGATCATCGGCGTTGGGGTCCGTGCGGCGGATCCGGCAGACCCATTGTCCTACGACCATTGTCCTGCCGACCCAGGGCGGGCAGCGCTACCGCATCCTCAAGGCCGGATCATTTCCGTGGCCGCTGGTCCTCGGGAGACTCCTCCGCCAAGGCCTGGGCGGCGGCGATCTCCTGCTCGTATTCCCGCTGGCGCCGCTTTTTCATCTCCATGCCCGCCAGCACCAGAAAGACGGCGGCCGGCAGGTGAAAGAGCATCATGTACTGGGGCCGGTCATACGCGCGCTTGATGAGGATGCCGCCGGTGATCAGGAGGGCAAAACAGGTGAGGTAAACGAGAGCCAGCCGGCCGGCCACGGTTTTGGCGGTGTTTTTCATGGGCGAATCCTCAGGCGGCCTGGCTCCGGAACCCCCGGTGATGCAGCCATTTCACCACGGCCAGGAGGAAGAGCCCCAGCCCGATGCAGCCCGCCACAAACAGGCCGAACTCCTCGCCGAAGCCGATGTACTCATAAGCCTTCACGTCGAACCGGATGACCACCTGCCGCTCCGGTTGGTCCCCGGCGTACAGCGTCAACTGGTACGCGCCCGGGGCGCGAAAGGTTTCCCGCACCTCCCCCAGGGTCTCGCGCCAGTATTGCAGATGGTCGCGGCGCGGGAGATACGAGCGGGTGGCCTCAATGCCCCCCACGGCTTTGAATTCCGCCGCATCCAGCGCCACCACCTCCGCCGGGGCCGTCGGCTTGGGCAAAACCACACTGGCGAGATTGGTGGCCCCGGGATTGCAATGGGGGCAGACGGGGCCGGTGGCGGCATGGGCGTTGGTGGGGGCCTCGACCTCCTCCACGAGAAAGCGCAGGGGGATCAGCGCGGTGGCCTGCTTGGGGATCTGGAGCACGCGATAGGACTTGCCGCCAAAGTGGCCCTGCCAAAGCTGCAAACCTTCCTTGGGATCCGGCTGCTGGGCCCTTGCGGCGGCCAGCCCGGCCAAGAGAACGAGCCAGAGTGCGATGCGAGATTTCATTCTTTACGGCTCCGTTTCAGCACAACCACGGAAACCAGGATCATGCCCGAGAGCAACACAATGTGCAGCACGGTGAGGAAGAGGTCAAACATGGCGCCCTCGATCATTCATACTGGTAACGGCGTTTGGAGGCCTCGGTGGCGGGCGGCGTTTGGGCGGCGGCCGGGGCGGCGGCGCCGGCCGGTGGCTGGACGACCCCCAACCAGAGGAGCATCAGCCCGCTGCACAGGAAGCCGAGCGCGAAAAAGGGCACGGCGTAGCGCCAGCGGGGGATGATGCGGTTCCCGAGACCGAAGAGCCAGGCGGTGGTGGGCATGCGCATGCGGTGCAGCAGGGAGAGGGTCCAGACCAGGCTGCTGCCATAGCACATCAGGGCGCTCAGGGTCTTCCACTGGAACTTGAGCGCGCCCCCCTCGAACAGGGTGGGCAGAAAGGTGAAAGGGATATACCCGACGGCAAACCAGGCCAGATACACCACCCGAAAGGCGTTGAGCGGCGTGCGGAAACGCTCCATCAGGAGCAGGGCCAACAGGAAATGGTAGAGGTGCCACCACCCGAGGCTCAGCGGTTTGCGCTGCCCCTCCACCTGCAGCCAGTAAATCGTCAACGGGGTCACCACCTGGTGCAGCAGGATGTAGCAGGCGAGGGCCAGGTTAAAGGCCTGCAGGAGCTGGAAGCGCTTCTTCCCCAGCAGCGTTGGAAACGGTCCCACGCCCGCCGGCAAATCCACCGGCAGCAGCCGGTCAGCAAAACCAAACAACCGGTGGCGCAGGGAGGGCATTGGGTGAACCATGATGGGTGGCCCGCAAAGGGCCGGTCTCCCCGGCTACTTCGCCAGCCAGTTTTTCAGATCGGGCAGGCCGAAGGTGACAAAGTAGCCCACGAAGAAACAGATGTTCACCAGCCAGATGATCAGGAGAAAAATCGGCATCTTGCCATGGCCGCTATGCGGGGTGATCTCGGGCTCCGGCTCGATCTGGGTCGGGGTGGTGGGTCGGGGTGTGGCGCTCATGGGATGATTAGTTTGGCTGCCCCGAGCTGGGCGGGGGCACCGGCACGGTGCCCGGCACGCCCGCTTCCGGGTCCTTGAATACGTCGTACTTGGTTTGCTCCAGATGGGTGAAATCCCCCCGGTTGATGGCCCACAGGAGGAAGCAGATGCTGGCCAGCACCAGGCTGGTGACAAACACGATGAAAAAAAACAGGAGCGACCGCGAGTCCACCCCGCAGAAGAAGCAGCCCAGCATCCAGGAGGGGTTCATCGGCGTTTCTCCAGTTCGAACAATTCCAGCTTGGGCGCCTCGATCTCCCGCGAGCTGGCGACATGCCCCTGCACAAACACCACGCCGATCAGGATCAGGAAGAAGCTGCCCAGGATGGTGTAAAGGATCCCCGCCGTGTTCAGACAGGCGGCGATCTGGTCGGTTTTGTACGCATTCCAAGCCAGGGCCATCAGCGCCAGCGTGGAAAGGATGAACACCGCCACGCTCCACCGGATGACCTGGTCGATGCCTTCGGCCTTTTGCCGGGCGGTCAGCTCGGCGGGCGGGTTGTCAGTCTGGGCCTTCATGTCTTCACCCTCAGGGTACCACTATTGGCGGGTATCGTAAACGGTCGGGTTGGCATTATCGGTGTCGAGCCAACTGCCCAGCCACTGGAGGTAGGCCACCAGGGCCACCGCGTCCGGCTTGGGCGTCTTGTCGGCGTTGAAATACCACGGGTACGACGGCATCACGGAGAGCGGCACCACATCGCGCGGGTTGTACAGATGCACGAAATGCCAGTCGTTGGCTTTCTTGTCGGCCTCGCGGATCAGGTCCGGCCCCACCCGGCGGGTGCCGAACATCTGGGGCAACTGGAGGCGGTTCTGGTATTCGTCCACCGTGGAGACGGGGCCGTAGCGCAGGGATTCGTTGCCCACCGGGCGCACGTACTGGGAATGGCAGTGCCAGCAGGCCTCCTTGGCGTACAGATCCCGGCCTTGAAAGAGGGCCTGCCGGTATTCATCCGCCGACTTGTAATAGGCCTGAAAGTCTTCCGGCACCTGCTGGGGGAAGACATCGATCGGCTTGACCTTCTTCGCCATCAGGGAGGGGATCAGGCCCAGGGCGATGAACGCCACCCCCAGCAGGCCCAGTCCGGCCCCCAGGAAGATCACGTTGAATTTTTCCAGAGATTTCATGTCAGGCAGGCTTTTGCTCCGGACCACCCGCCAGCGGAGCGGTCAGGAAAGATTCATCCGCCACCGCCTCATGGCGGTGCTTCCAGGTCATATAGACGTTGATGGCGAACAGGAAGGTGCTCACCAGGATCGGGATGCCGGACAGCATGCGCACCCACCAGAACGGCTTGGTGGCCTGCAACACATCCACGAAGGGCACCAGTTGCTTCCACATGTAGCCCTGCATCACCCCGGCCCCCAGCAGGTCCAGCCACATGACAAACACGCCGACGAACGCGAGCCAGAAATGCCACTCCGCCAGGGATTCGGAGTAGAGCTTCGTCTTCCACAGGCGCGGCCAGAGGTAATACACCCAGGCGAACACCCAGAAGCTGAACGTGCCGTACAGCACCAGGTGCGCGTGGCCCGGCACCCAGTCCGTGAAGTGGATGATCTCCTGCGCCGTCATGGTCACCTGGATGGCGCACTGGATGCAGGTCAGCAGGTAGCAGAGCGCCCCCGCCGCGATCCAGCGCACCGGGATGGAGTTGACCAGGCAGCGCCAGTCCCCCTGCACGGTGGCGAAGAAGTTGAAGATGACCGTGTACACCACCACGTGGATGCCCACGCTGGCCACGATCGACGCGTACTGCGCCCACATGGGAATGGGGCTGAAGAGGTAATGATGCACGCTGTTCATCGGGTAGAAAAAGGCCAGGCCCCAGAACCCGGTGAGGGAGAGCGCGTGGCTGTAGATCGGCTTGCGCAGCAGGATCGGCAGCAGGTAATAGCTCAGGCCCACGCCCACCGGCGTGACGAACAGCCCCACGAGATCGTGGATGTACATGGAGGTGATGGCCGCGCCGCCCGCGCCGGGCAGCCAGTATTGCGGCAGGAAATTGCCCATCACATACACCAGCGGCGTCCACACCAGCGCGGCCGTCACATACCACACCGTCACGTAGTAGGATTGTCCCCGGGCCTTCCAGACCGGGTAGAGGAAGTTGAAGACCAGGCCGATCACCCCCAGGGCGATGAACGGGTCCAGGATCTGCGGCGTCTCGGCCCATTCGATGGCCTGCGCGTGGCCCGCCAGAATCAGCGCCTCCGTCGCCAGCACCAGGGCGTTATAGACGCCGAACAGCACGTAACCGAATTTTTCGGAATAGACCCGGTAACCGGTCAGCTTGGGGATCACATAGTGGATCAGGCCGAAGAAGGCGTTCGCCAGCCACCCATACGCCACCCCCTGCGTGTGCGCCATGCGCACGCGGCCCGGCGAGAGCAGTTCCACCCCGGGGAAGGGGTACATGTTCAGAAACTGCAGGGCGAAGGACATGCCCGCCAGCACCACCACCAGCAGGTAAAACACCGCGATGGCCAGATGCAGCTTGACCAACGGGTAGCTTACGAGCGTTTCGGAGGACTCGTTTTTATTCATACTCGGAAGTGTTCTTCTTGGCGGGAGCCGCCGGTTGCGGGGCCGGAGTCGCCGGGGCGGCGGGAGCCGGAGCCCCCGGCGGAGGCGGCGCCGCCACCACCAGCTTGCCAGCTTTGCGCTCGCGCCGCAGTTGGTCCACATACGCCACCATTTCCCAGCGCTGATCCTCGGCCATGGATTCAATGAAGCTGGGCATCGGGGTGCCGTTCACCCCGGTCACCATCGCCTTGTAAATGTCCGTGAGGTTGCGCCCGCTGCGCACCTGGGTCTTGGCCAGGTTGGCCGGCTTGATCGGCTGGTTCCAGATGTCCACCAGGCTCGCCGCCGAATCGCCCTTGCCGTTGCCGGCCGGACCGTGGCAGGCGATGCAGGAGGCGTCATAGACCACCTTGCCCTTGGCCGCGCGCGCGGTCCATTCCTTGGGGTTGCTGAACCAGTCGGGCGGGGCCGGAATGCTCAAGGGCGGCAGATAATTGTCGGCATTGCGCCAGGCTTCGGAAAACGTTTTGACATACTGCACCACCGAGAGCACGTCACGCTCGGGCATCAGGTCAAACGGCGGCATGGAGGAGCCGTACAGCCCCTGCCGCACCGTCCGCACCAGGTCGTCGTCCGTGGGCAGCATGCCGGAGGGCGTAGTGCGGAACTTGAATATGCCGGAGGTGAAATTGCGCGGCTTGGGGAACAGCCCGTAGGCGCCCGGACCATTGCCATCCCCCTTCTCCCCGTGGCAGCCCAGGCAGTGCTGCTGATAGACCACCTTGCCGCGCTGCAGGAAATCGGCGTTGGGCAGTCGGGGATTGGGTAAAACCGGAGCGTTCTGCGCGAGACCGTGGGTGGGCCCCACCCAGCCCGCAACCAGAGCCGCCGCCAGCACCGAACACAGCGAACATAACTTCATGCGCATTACAAATGATGCCGAACCCTTCAGGAAGATCGGTGCCCACAAGGTGCATACAATCGGCCGGTTGCGCAACCGACTAATGTAAAGTAGTATTTAGGCTTAAATAAAGAAACCCTGGATTACGGCGGGTAATGGGCGCTCCCCCGTGCTGGAACCGGTTGATCGAACCCCAAGACGCTGTCGCCCCCTCGGTTGCATTCAAATTCGCGACCGTTCCCCGATCCGAATCACTTGGCGGCGGGCGCGGCAGGTGCCGCAGGCTTCTTGGGCTCCTGCGGCTGGATCTCCCGGAAGCCGGGGGCCACCTGCTCAAGGTTCGGGGTGACCTCCGCGCCGACATTCCCGGCGGCCCACCCCAGCCCGCCCACCACGTGGTTGATGAAGAGGGGGTTGGTCCACACATCCTCCCGGTGCCCCATGGCGGTGTAGAACACCCGGCCTTTGCCGTGCGGGCGCGCCCACGAGATGGGGAACGGGGCGCGCTGGTAATCAATGCCTTTCATGCCCTTGGTCTCCAGGATCAGCAACGCGTGCATGTCCAAGGCGAAATCCTTGAGCGTGTACCACTCCTCATGCAGCTCAAACCCGCCCTTAAGGTGTTCGCAGCCGGGAAAGGCGGCATCCGCCGTGGTGACCCTCGCCTTTTGCTGGGCCCCGTGCCTGATGAACTCGCCACCGATCATGGCGGTGTACGGGTCCGAATCCGCGCCGTAGGCCTGATAGCGGGTGGAGCGGTCCGCCGGCTCCGGTTGGTGATGGAAACAATCCGTGGACGGATGAAGGCCGACGAACCCCTTGCCGTTCCTGATCGCCTCCAGCAGCAACTGCTTGCCCGCCACGGGAATGGCAGGCTGTTTGTCGGTCCCGATGTCCGTCAGCATCCCGCTGGTGTAGAAGCAGATGACGTCATATTTGGCGAGGTTGGCGGCAGTGAAAACCCCGCCATCCTTCGTGCAGGTCACGGAAAAACCGTTGGTGACACCCCACTCGGTCATCAGTTTTTCCGCGTGGCTGAGCTGGTCCGGGGCCGTCCGTTTGACCACGCTGTGCTCAAACCCGGAACTCTTGGTGAAGAACAAGACCTGCTTGGGTTTGGCCTTGTCCACCCGGTCCCACCCCCCGGGAGCGGCCTGGGCGGAAACGCCGGTTAAAACCAAGGCCAGAGTCAATAAGCCGAACTGCCGGATGATTGTTTTCATAAAGTCAAAAGCTGAGCAAAATCTGCCAGATGAACATATTGGCCAGGCCGTCCACATCCTCCCACACCCGCTTGACCAGGGCGGGATCACCCGTGACCTCGGGCAACTCGGTGGCCTTGGTCTCCCAAGGGAAACAGGTTCCCGGGCGGACCCTGGGTGCCGGCCGCCCGCTCATGCCGGGCCGGGTCAGGTCATCCGCCGTGGGTGCGGCCCCCACGATGTTTGCCAAAGACGCGCTCCCGGAGGAGTAACCGCCAAAATCGCGTCCGGCCTGGGTCATCGCCCGCATGTTCTCAATGCTGGTGTCGTCCTGCATGATGGCGCCGGCATCCAGAATGTAACCGCCCTCCTGCGCCACCCCGGCGATCACCTTTTTCACATGATCCCGCACCTCCCCAGGCTTGCCATAACTGAGCAGGACGTTGGGAATGCCTCCGCTGAGGCAGAACTTGTGGCCCAGCTTTTTGTGCGCGGCAAAGATGTCGGCCCGGTCCACGTGATACACCACGCTGCGGTCCGGCAGGGTGGCGAAGTCATCCAGGTGGTAATTCCAATCGCCCTCGGCATAAAACAGCGTCTGGTGCCCGTTCTTCCAAAATTCCTCAATAATGGGCTTGAGGGTGGGCCAATAGACATTCTTGAACTGGCCGGGGTTGACGAACGGCACGCAGCCGCGGTGCATCCAGAACCCGATGGGAAGCAGCTTGCCCGGATCGGCCGTGCTGAGACCCACCTGGCAAAGGTGCGGCATCAGGGCCTCACAGGCTTGCAGCACCTTCTTGGGCTGCGTGTGCAGATCCATGGTCAACCCCACATAGCCGCGCAGCTTGTCGGCCAGGATATCCAGCGGCGCCTTGAAAATGCCGGCGATGGCGGACGGGGTGCCGCACTCGGTGCGCAGCCGCTGGATCTGCGGGCCAAAAGACTGGAAATAGCTGAGCATGGCCATCGAGCCCTTGACCAGCGCCAGGTGGCTGCGATAGGTGGCGGGGCCGCCCACGGGGCTGACCTCCGTGGAGATGCGGGGCAGCCAGACGTTGTAGAGGAACCCGGTGGGATCCTCGATCAGGGCGTCATACTCGTCCTCGCGCATGAAGGCCTGATCCTCCGGGGGCTCGATGTAATTGAAACCGCTGGTGTGGGGGATGCCGATGCCGGGGATGCCATAGTAACGGAGGCCGAGAGCCTGACCCAGGCCGGTCCAGACATAGACCATGTTGGGCACCACGGCATCCCAATCGAAATCGCGCGCGCACCGGATGGCGGCCTCGAACGCGCGGGGGTAGTCATGGGCCACCTCCTGGCAGGTGAACCCGGCGTATTTGGCGGTGAACTCCGCCACGAATGGCCGAATGGGCACGCAGTCCGGCTGCTCGTTGCGCATCGCGGTGACATAGCGGCGGAGCCGTTGCTGGTAGAGTTCTTCGGTATTCATAGGTGGCTAATGAGGTTGGTTTAGCGTAAAACACCGGCAACGTCACGCTCTTTTCCATGCACCTCAGGCCGGCACCAGGTTCTCCAGCGTCCGCCGCGCGATGCGCAATCCGTCGTCCTCCAACTGCCGCCCCGCCAACGGCGTCCCCTCCCCGGGTTCATGGTTGCGATAGACCGGGTCGTGCCACCCTTCCACGCTCAGGTCCGAATCATAGCCCGCCCGCAACAGCCCATGCACCACCTGCGCCCAGTTCAGCTCGCCCAATCCGGGGAACCGGTGCTCCGCCACCCCCGGATGACAGATCCCATACCGGGCCATCAGGGGGCGGTTGATCCAGGCATCCTTGGCGTGGACATGGAAAATCTTCCGTCCGAACCGCGCCAGGTTGTCCAGCGGTTCCACCCCCTGGCACAGAAGATGGCTGGGATCCCACTCCAGGCCCAGGTTATCGCAGGCGGTGGCATCGAACAGGCGCTCCCACTGGGCCACCTGTCCCAGGAGGTTGTAGTGCATCACCGGCAGGTGATACGGACCCTGGGGGCAGTGTTCAAAGGCGATCCTCACCCCCTGGTCGGCCGCCGCCCGGGCCAGCGGCTCCCAAAAGGCCAGCACCTGCGGCAGGTGGTTCTCCAATGGCTCCTGCACCAGGTGCCCGCCCCGCTCATCCCGGCCCGTGACAATCACCGCGCCGGGAAACCCGGCCACGGTTTTGATCCCCAGCCGCGCCGCCACGGCAATCGCCCGCTGAAACACCGCGCGCGCCATCTCGGTCTGGGCGGGGTCCAGGGGGTTGCGATAGAGGGCGCCAATGGCGGAAATGCGCAGGCCGCGACCGGCCACGGCGGCCCCCAGGCGGTCGGCCTGATCAGCCCAATCCGCCCGGCCGGGGGCGCAGACACCCTCCTCAAAACGGACCCATTCAAGCGCGCGAAAGCCCAGGGAGAGGGCCCAATCCAACTGGCCGGTCTCTCCCCGGGCTAAAACGCCGACACGCACAAGGGCTATTATTTACGCCGGGCTGGTGCCCGCGTCAGGCGCGGGGGCAGCCGGAGCTTCCACAGCGGGAACCACCGGTTCCTCAACCGCCGGAGCCACGGGAGGGACTTCAGCCACTGGAGCCGCCGCCGGAGCCACTTCGGCCGCCGGAGCGGTGGCAGGGGCCTCGGCCGGAGCCGGGGTGGCCGGCTTTTCCGCCGCCGGTTTGGCCGGCTTGACCGGCTTTATCTGCGGCTTCTTGGCGGTTTCCATGACCCCATCAGCGAACTCGATGATGTGGCCCTGGTGCAACAGCCAGTGAACGGTGGTGATCAGCTCGGCCTGTTCGGGCGTGGCGTCCGATGCCGGCGCGGGGGCCGGGATGGTGCCATCGGGCAAAGCCACCGGAGCCGGTGCCGCCGGGGTCGGTGCCAGCGCCTCGATCAGTTGCATGCGCTTGGCCTTGGGAGTGGTATTGATGTACGCCAGGATCCGGTTCACCAGGTCGGAGACCGGCGCCGCCTGGACGTCCAAGTAATGCGGACGGGCCACACACACATGGGTGACGGTCTTGTCGCGCTTGAACATCTGGAGCCCGTGCGAGGCAAAGTACTGGCTGAGCTGGGAGGCGATCTTGAGCGGGAAGCGCCGTTGATCCTCCCACTCGCGGCGGACCAGGCGCAGGAGCGGACGGCAGGCCATGTTGCGGCTCGCAGCCCCCACCACCAGGTGGGAGTCCACAGCGCGGATCATGGTGGCCACGTGGGTTTCCCGGAAGTGCTGCTCCACCGCTTCGCGGCTCGGCAGACGGATGCTGTCCGGGGTGTTGAGCACCACGTACTCGGTCTTCCAGCTCTGCTCATCAATCCACTTCTTCACCACCGCCTCGTCGCGCACAATGCGCACCCGCGCCTTGAACATCTCGAACGGCATGCGGGAAAAGCGCTCCGTGTGGAGCTTGCGCAACTGGGTCTGGTAATCGTGATGGTTGGGCGGGCCCAGGATGACCCCGCTCAGCCCGCACTGCGCCACAAAGGTGTAAACCCCCTTGGGCGGCGGGGTGGCGATGCGGTCCGCCTGGTAGAAGGTGGCGAAATGCTTCTCAAAAACGTGGGTGACCGCCTCCGCCTCCGTGAGCCAGAGGGAGTCGTCCAGCGCGCAGAGGAACAGGGGCTGGATCGGGGTGCCATCGGGCTTTTTCTTCACCTCGAACTTCACCACCTGGCGCTCCGGCTTTTGCAGCACCATCTGGGCGATTTCGAACAGGGGATAAGCCCGGCCGGTGCTCTTGATCTGGCGGACCAGGAACTCCATGCTCCGCTCTTCCGGCATGATGGTGAGGTTGACCTCGGCCAGGGGCGGCAGGCTGTCCTGCTGGTCGCGCTGCTCGAAATCACGCCCGCCCGGACGCTGGGGTCGGCCGCCTTCGCGGGGGAAACGTCCCCCTCCTCCTTCACGGCCGCCATAGCCTCCGCCTCCGCGGGGGCCACCACCCTGTCCCGGTTGGTCACGGCGGGGCGGACCGCGGCGGTCACCGCGATTATCATCGCGACGGCCTCCGCCACCCTCATTGCCGGTGTACCCGGCCCAGCGGTTGGTTTCAGGAGTCTGAGTTGCCCAAGCGGGCAAAAACAGCTTGTCCAAATCTAAATCACCTTCCGGCGATGAGCTCATAAGCAATTCCCACAGACGCAGCAAGCTGCGCCTCGCGTGTGTTATCTGGTTACCGACAGTTTTCCGCTCCGAAACCACCAAATCGCTTTTCAGCCAGCCCACTTGAGGCCGCCGAAGACCGATTTTTCGGGCAGATGCATTCGCAAAACGTCAGGCACAATGGAGCGGACGCGGCGGGAAAGCAAGCGCTGGATGGCTTCATTTTTATACCTTCAAAAATCACTCCCGTGAAAAAAGGCTATACTTTGGCAGGTTTCATGGTTAATTATTTGGGCGTGGCGGCTTTTCGGCCGCCCGGATTGGGCTGGGGTCGTAGCTCATTTGGTAGAGCACCTCGTTCGCAACGAGGGGGTAGGCGGTTCGACTCCGCTCGGCTCCACCACTCCAATCCGCACTCCGGCGCGCTTCCCCGTCAAAATCCCGCAGGACAAAACCGCGCGCTTGCACTATCGTCCCGCCATGTCATGGGTTCGGAAACTAAGGCTTCTCGTCGTCTTGGCTTTGCTCGCCGCCGGCCTGTTTGCCGCCTTTCACCGCCTGCGCCAGCCAACCCGGGTGGAGGTGGTCCGCCCCGTCCGCCGGGAGGTGGTGGAGCTGATCATCGCCAGCGGCGTTTACCGCGCCGTGCGCCAGAGCGAGGTCGGCGCTGAAGTCGCCGGGCTCGTGGAGTCTGTGTCGGTAAGGGAAGGCCAGTCCGTCACCGCCGGCCAGCCCGTCATCCAATTGCGCCGCACCGATCTGGAGTCCCAGCGCGAGCAGTTCCGCACCGCCATTCAGACCGCCCGGGACGACCAGGCCCGGCTCCGCATCCTGCTGGCCGAGGCGGAAACCCAGTTCAAGCGCAGCCGGACCCTGTTTGACCAGAAGACAGTGGCGGAGGCGGAGTTGGACAGCGCCCGGGCCGCGCGCGATGCCGCCGCCGCCGCCGTCCAGACGGCCGCCTCCCGCGTGCGCGAGGCGGAGGCCGGCCTCGCCGCCACCGAACAGCTCCTGCCCAAACGCACCGTCAACGCCCCCTTTGCCGGGGTGGTCCTCCGGCGCAAGGTGGAGCCTGGTGACAGCGTCACCGCCGGGGAGGGGCTGCTGGCCATCGCGGAGATGACGGAGGCCGAGGTGTATGTGGAAACCGACGAAAACAACCTCTCCCGCCTCCGCGTGGGCCAGCCCGCCCAGATCATCGCCCCCGCCTTCCCCGACCGCCCCTTTGCCGCCCGACTCACCCAGATTGGCCCGAACGTGGACACGGAGCGCGGCGTGGTCGGCTTGCGCCTTAAAGCCGGCTCTGCGCCGGATTTTCTCCTCCCCAACATGACGGTGGATGCCAACATCGAGGTGGCCCGCCACACCGACGCGCCGGCCCTGCCCATCTCCGCCCTGCTCGAGCAGGAGGGTCGATCCTATCTCCTGACTGTGCGCACCGGCCGGGTGGTGCGGCTGCCGGTGCGCGTGCTGGGCAAAAACCCGCGCTGGGCCGCCCTGGCCGACGTCCCGGCGGAGGCCGAGGTGGTGCGCAACGCCACCGGCGTCAAGGAGGGCCAGTCCGTGGAGGGCGTTCCCTCCCCGCCGGAAAAGCTGCCATGATCCCGGATTATTTCACGCGCTCGGTCGCCCTGCGGCACCTCCGGTTCAGCCTGGGGCAGACGGCCGCCAGCGTGGGGGTGGTCGCGCTCAGCGTCACCCTGATCATTTTTCTCGGCGCGCTCATCGGCGGACTCCAGATCCGCCTGCTGGGCAGCATGACCGGCGCCATCGCGCACGTGACCGTCAAAGCCCCCGAACGCTGGCCCCTGGCCGCCTGGCAGATCCCCGCCCTGGCCCGGACCAACCAGCTTTACGTGGGCGAGGTGGTGAAGCTGCCCCAGCGCAAACGCAAGATTGAGGACTGGGGCGCCTGGCTCGACCGCCTGCAGGCGTTCGATCCCCGCATCACCGGCATTTCCCCGCTGGTTGACGGCCAGGGCTTTCTCCACCGGGGCACCAAAAGGAAGGCGGTCGCCATCGCCGGCGTGCTGCCCGAACGGCACAACACCGTCGTGGATATCCAGGGCAAGCTCGTCTCGGGCCGCTACTTCGGCCTCAATGCCGGGGAGATCACCATCGGCTGGAAGCTCGCCGAGGAGTTCAGCCTGAAGCTCGGCGACAAGCTCCGCCTCGTCAGCGCGGAGGATATCGCCGCCGTGTACACCGTCGCCGGCATCTTCGACAGCGGCTTCAACTCGGTGGACGGCGCCACCGTCTTCATCCCCCTGCGGGACGCCCAGTCGCTCTTCGCCCTCGGCCGCGCGGTGACCAGCATCGGGCTGCGGCTGGGTGACACCTTTGCCGCCAACGACATCGCCGACCGGCTGGCGCTGCAAATCCCGTACGAGACCGTCTCCTGGATGCGCGAGAACCAGACGGTCCTGTCCGGCCTGCGGGCGCAATCCCAGTCGGTCAACCTCATCCTGGGCTGCACCATCCTGGCCGCCGGGCTGGGCATCGCGAGCATCCTGATCATGGCGGTGCTGAGCCGCCAGCGGGAGATCGGCATCCTCAAGGCCATGGGCGCAACCGCCGGGCAGATCACCGCCATCTTTGCGCTGCAAGGGGCGCTGCTCGCCCTGGCCGGGGGGCTGATCGGCGCCGGCGTTGGCACCCTGCTCAGCAACTGGCTGAAAACCATCAAGACGGTCGCCAGCGCCACCGGGCGCCTGGTGGAGGTTTTTCCCATGGCCCTCACCCCGCGGCTGCTGGCCACCGCCCTGCTCACCGCTTTCGTCGTGGGGCTGGTCGCCGCCGTTTACCCGGCCTGGCGCGCCGCCCGCGTCAACCCCATCGATGTCATCCGCAGCACCTGATCCCCTTGCAGCCCCGGTGGTGGAGCTCGCCAACCTCGTCCATGAGTACCCGGGCGCGGTGGCCACCCGCGTGCTGTCGGGCATCAGCCTGACGGTACGCGCCGGGGAGTTTGTGGCGGTGGTCGGCAGCTCGGGCTCGGGCAAGACCACCCTCCTAAATCTCATCGGGCTGCTCGACCAGCCCACCTCCGGTACCCTGCGCCTGGCAGGCTGCGATGTCTCCCGGCTGGCGGAACGGGAGCGGGCGCGGTTCCGCCGTGATTACCTCGGCTTCATCTTCCAGTTCCACTACCTCCTCCCGGAATTCACCGTGCTGGAGAACGCCCTCATGCCCTGCCGCATCCGGGGCGAGGCCGCCGAGGACGAGGCGCGCCCGCGCATCCGGCAGCTCCTGGAGCAGGTGGGGCTGGGCGACCGCCTGGGCTACCGGCCCGGCCAGCTCTCCGGCGGCCAGCAGCAGCGGGTGGCCATTGTCCGCGCCCTGGCCAACGATCCCGCCCTGGTGCTGGCTGATGAGCCCACCGGCAACCTCGACAGCCACAACGGACGGGCGGTCTTTGACCTGATGCGGGAATTGAACCGTACCACCGGCAAGGCCTTCCTGATGGTCACTCACGATGAGCTGTTCGCGGCCCGCGCCGACCGCATCATCCGGCTGGTGGACGGCCAGATCCAGGCCGGGGCCGAAGCCTCCGCCCTGCCGGATATCTGATCCGCCGGCCGCACACGGTGGTTGCATCCCGGCTCCGGTTGCGGCATTTTCCCTGCGCCCTGCGGGGCACCACGTGAATCAGCGCGCGCAATTTGCCAGCCTGTTTGCGGGACCACCCATTCTGGCGCTGGCCCCCATGCAGGCCATCACCGACCTGCCGTTCTGGCGGCTCATCACCGCCTACGGCGGCGCGGACCTCTACGTGACCGAATATTTCCGCGTCCACTCCGTCTCCCGCCTCAACAAGGGCATCCTTCGTTCCATCACCGAGAACCCCACCGGTCGGCCGGTCATCGGGCAGTTGATCGGCAACGACATCCCCGCCCTCGTCCGCTCCGCCCAGGAGCTGCAACGGCACCCCGTCGCCGCCGTGGACCTGAACCTGGGCTGCCCCGCCCCCGTCGTGTACCGCAAATGCGCGGGCGGCGGCCTGCTGCGCACCCCCGACCGCATTGATGCCATTCTGGGCGCCCTGCGGGCGGCGATCACCATCCCCTTCACCGTCAAGACCCGGGTGGGGTTCGACAGCCCGCGCGAGTTCGAGCAGTTGCTGCCGGTGTTCGCCCGGCACGATCTGGATATGCTGGCGGTCCACGGGCGCACCGTGAAGGAGGTGTTGCGCCCCGGGGTGCATTACGGGCTGATCGCCCAGGCCGCCGCCACCCTACCCTACCCGGTGCTGGCCAACGGTGATATTGATTCCGCCGCCCAGGCGCTGAAAGTCTGGCGTCAGACCGGGGCCAAGGGGCTTATGATCGGACGCGGGGCGGTTCGCAATCCGTGGATCTTCAACCAGATCCGCCAGGCGCTGCGGGAGGTGCCGGTGTTCCACCCCACCGGCCGGGATCTCATCAACTACCTGGAACGGCTGTATGAGGCGCTCTGGCAGCCCGGCTTCAACGAGCGGAGCCACCTGCAAATGCTCAAGAAGCACCTCAACTTCGTGGGCCAGGGATTGCCCGATCCGGAACCCTTTCTGCACGACATGCGTCGCGTGAGCACCCGGGTGGATTTCCAGGCCGCCGCCCGCCGCCACCTGGATCACGACCGGCCCGCGTTCACGGGGTAAGCCGGTGGCCTGCGGTGACAGTCAAGGACCAGCCATGGGCCGACAAGCAATGGGTGCAAACCATTGCCCCCCCCCGCAACGGGGCGCGGATTTGTAATCCGCTTCCCGTGCCGCCAATACCAAGCTGAAAAAGCGGATTGAAAATCCGCGCTCCACACCTCCGGCCGGCACCAGATTCTCCCGCAGGATGGAACAACCAAGTGCCAGTGCCATCACTGGAAGAATTCCAGCACCAACTGATCCAGTCCGGTTGTCACAGTCAAACCGGTGGCGTTCTGGATAGGGGGGAGTCCTACCGGCTCGGAAGAATCCTCGCCCCACCGGCAACGGATTGGCGGACGTTTTCCGCGCCGGGTATTACGCCGAAGATCCGGGCGTTTCCCTGCCCCAGCAGGATGGAAAACCAAAACCCGGGGGGGACGAGGATTCTTCCGAGCCGCGTGGGACGTCCGATCTCCCACCCCGATTCCCTTTGCCACAGCCTCCCTATTATCCGCGTTCAGTTTTGTGAAGTTCATCCAGAGGGTTATGTTGACTGGCGAATGGGGACAGACGAATAAACCGGGAAAAGAATGGTCTTCCTTCATTTCCTGCCGGACAAGTGAGCGCGGCCGCCGCGCCACCAGCTTTGCGCTTGCGGGAAAAGCGGCCAACGCCGACAGTCCCGGCATGCGCCCGTTTTTGCTTTTCTGGGCCGGGGCCTGGCTGGCCTTGGTCTGTCCTTTGCCCGCCGCCCCTGCGGCAGCCCCCGAGCTGCCCTTCGAATTCCAACGCAATGTCCCCATTCCGATGCGGGATGGCATAAAGCTCGTTGCCAATGTCTTTTTGCCCAGGCAAGGCGGGCCATTTCCGGTGCTCCTGCAACGCACCCCGTACGGCAAGATGAATGAGCTCTCCGGCGAGGTGCGCCGGTACTGCGCCGCCGGTTTCGCCGTGGTGGTGCAGGATTGCCGGGGACGCGGGGCCTCCCCGGGGGAATGGGACCCCTTCCGGTATGATGGCGAGGACGGCTTTGACACTCAGGAATGGACGGGCCGCCAGCCGTGGTGCGACGGTCAGATCGGCACCTTCGGCGGCTCCTACGTCGGCTGGACCCAATGGGCCGCCGCCGTGCGCGGCAGCCAATACCTCCGGTGCATGGTGCCGGTGGTGCCGTTCACCGACGCCTACCATGAGATCGCCAACCCCGGCGGCGCGTTCCAACTGGCGCTCTCCTTTGGGTGGGGCTCCGGCGTGGGCGGGCTGAACCTCAACCTGGCCGGGACGCCGGACCCCTTCAAATTCCTGCCCCTGAACCGCTGGGATGAGCAGGGGGCCAGGCGGGTGCCGTTCCTGCGCGAGTGGGTGGCGCATCCCCTTTACGACGATTATTGGAAGGCGCGCACCATCCAGGGCCGCTTTGACCGGGTGAATGTCCCGGTGCTCAACATCGGCGGCTGGTACGACATCTTCTCCAAGCCCACGCTGGACCATGTGGCCCAGGTGCGGCAGTCCTCCACCAACCGGCTGGCGCGGCGCAACCAGTTTGTGCTGATCGGCCCCTGGGGGCACTCGGTCGGCGGCCAGAAGCTGGGCGAGCTGGATTTCGGCGCCGCCGCGCGCGTGGATACCGGCAAGCTCCAACTGGAGTGGTTCCAGTACTGGCTCAAGAACCAGGAGACCGGCGTGCAAAACTGGCCGATGGTGCGCCTGTTTGTCATGGGCGAGAACACCTGGCGCAACGAGCACGAATGGCCCCTGGCCCGCACCCGTTATACGCCGTGGTACTTCCGCAGCGGAGGCAAGGCGGCGACCAGGAATGGGGATGGGCAGCTTCAGCCGCAGCCGCCCGGCCAGGAGCCGGCCGACCAGTTCACCTATGATCCCGCCGATCCGGTCCCGACCCGGGGCGGCAACAATCTGATGGGTGCCCCGGCCGGCCCCTTTGATCAAAGCGCCGTGGAGAACCGGCCCGATGTGCTGGTGTACACCTGCGCGCCGCTGGAGCAGGCCATGGAGGTCACCGGGCCGGTCAAGGTGATCCTGCACGCCGCCTCCACCGCCCGGGATACCGATTTCACCGCCAAACTGGTGGATGTGCATCCGGATGGCAAGGCGTACAACCTGTGCGATGGCGTCCAGCGCGCCCGGTTTCGGGTGCCGGGCGCCGCGCCCAGCCTGCTGACGCCCGGCCAGGTTTGCCGCTACGAGATCGACCTGTGGGCCACCAGCAACCTGTTCCAGCCGGGGCACCGCATCCGGGTGGAGATTTCCAGCAGCAATTTCCCGCGCTACGACCGCAATCCCAACACCGGCCATGATTTCGGCGTGGATGCCGAGCTGGCCTCCGCCCGGCAGACGGTGTGGCACGACACAGAGCGCGCCTCCTGCATCGTGCTGCCCATCATCCCCCGGTGATTTGGAGCGGTCGGGGGCCTTTGCGCCCTTCTTTACTTCGCCTGCGGCACCCGCAGCACGGTCACGGAATATGCCGGGCACTCCTGGGTGAAGGCGGCCGCCACTTTGCCGAGCCGGGTGGTCACCGGGGCCACTTTGCGCGGCTCCTCCAGCGTGTTTTCATCCGTCAGTTTGGCGGTGGTCAGCAGGGTGGCGGTGGCTTTGCCGCCCAGTTTGCCCGCGCCCTGCAAATCCAGCCGGGCGCTCACCGACTGCGCGGTGGCGTTGACCAGCTTCACGATGATTTCGGAGGTCTTCTCCTCGCGGGTGGAGCTGGCGTAAAAGCGCGGTTCCCGGTTGGCCGCAGTGGGTGCGCCCGCCACGGTCACCGGCAGGATCACGTCCCCCCGGTTGCGGCTGAAGAGCTGCTGCACATAGTAGTTCGGGGTGCCGAACACGGTGAGGTTATCGAACCAGATCAGGTTGGGCCGCCATTGCCAGCCATCCACATGGCCGAAGAGCGGGGCGTAGGAGGACATGCGCACCACGTCGCCGTTGCGCTCGAAGCCGGTCAGCATGGCCGCCTCCGCCAGGGCACACTCCCAGTTGTTGCGGTTATCCGGGCTCACGGTGCGCACGCTTTGGGCGGCGTATTCGCCGGCAAAGATCTTGGGGCCTTGGCGGTCATAGGCATCGTAGCGCCGGGTGTTGTCGAGGAACCAGGCCGGCGGACGGTAGTAATGCTCATCCACCAGGTCGGCCTTCAGCTCGCGCAGCTTGGGCCAGAGGAAATTGAACTTGTCGCCATCCGGGTCCGGGCCGGCGCTGGAGATGAGCTGGATTTCCGGGTGTCTGGCCTTGAGCACCGGGGCCAGCCGGGCCAGGCGCTCGATATACTGCGGCCCCCATTGCTCGTTGCCCACCCCCAGCAGCTTGAGACGGAAGGGGGCCGGGTGGCCCAGGGCCACGCGGCGCGCGCCCCACGGGGTGCTGGCGTCCCCGTTGGCGAACTCGATCAGGTCCAGCATGTCCTGCAAATAGGGATCCAGCTTGTCCAGCGGCGCCAGCTCGTTCGAGTTGAACTGGCAGGCCATGCCGCAGTTGATGATCGGCAGCGGTTCCGCGCCCATGTCCTCGCACACCTGGAAATACTCCAGGAAACCCACGGCGAAGGACTGGAAGTAATCGGGGGCGGGGCGGTGTTTGAACTCGTCATTCCAGCGGTTGATGATCAGCTTGCGCTCCTCCGGGTTGCCGATGGTGGTTTTCCACTGGTACCGGTTGGCCAGCACGTGGCCTTCCACGATGCAGCCGCCCGGGAAACGCATGAACCCGGGCTGCAGGTCGGCCAGCATCTGCACCAGATCGGCGCGCAGGCCCTGCGGACGGTTCTTCCAGGTCTTCACCGGCTGCAGGCTCACCATGTCCAGGTCCAGTTTCCCGCCGCCCTCCACGGTCACCAGCAGGCGCGCCTTGGCCTCGGTGGCGTTGATGCGGACCGGCACGGAGTGCCTCAGCCATTCCCCGGTGAACCGCCCCAGGGTGGCCTTGCCCAGCACCTGGCCGCCCTGGCCAAGCACGGTAATTTGCAGGGTGACCGGCACCTCCGCCGCCGCGCGGGCGAACACGGAGAAGGTGTACGTCTCCCCTTTGCGCACGCCCATGCCGCGATGGCCCTCGTTGGCGAGCTTCGGCGGGCGGGTCGGGTCGGTGGTGACCTCCAGATAATTCGGATTGTTGGGGTGCAGGGGTTTGACCATGCGCACCGCGTGGCTGCCGCCTCCGCTGAACGCCCAGCCCATGGTGAACTGCGTGAATTCAAACGAGCCGTTCTTGACCAGCTCGCTGGCCAGGCCGCCATCGGCGCCCAAGTTGATGTCCTCAAAGAAAATGCCCCACATGGCGGGGTTCAGGCGGGCGCCCGGGGTGCCGACCGCCACGGTCACTTGCACCGGTTCCGGCGTCGCCGCCGGGGCGTTAACCGCCAGGAGCGTCGCCGCCAAAGTCAGACCGGCGCAGGCAAGGGTTTGGGTGAAAGGAGCCGCCCGCCGGACGCAACGCCCGGGGGCCGCAGGATGGATTGGTGTGCAATTCACACCGCCACTCTAACCACTGCCGGGCCGGTTTTCAACCATCTCCTCAACGAAATCCAGCACGGCGGCAATGGCCACCCCGACCGGTTTTGGGCGCGGACGCTGGCGGCCCACGCCGCCCATTCTTAAAAACAGTTGGTGGCCAACCTGATATGAAAAAACGGCGGCACCCGGATGGGGTACCGCCGTGGGATCAAAACACCCTCACCGGCGCACAGCCTTTGTTCAAGGGTCCGTGAGCCGGGGAGGAAAAGTCTTATTGCTGCTTCTTCTTGCCGCCGCCCATGATGCCAGCCTTGGCCATGGCTGCCTTGTCCTCGGCGCTGATCTTGGCGCGCTCATCCTTGTCGATCTTGCCGTCGCCATTGGCGTCATACTTCTTGACCATGGCGGCCTGGAGATCCTTCTGTTCCTGGGTCATCACGCGCTTCTTGCCCTGGCCAGGAGCAGCCTGGTCGGGAGCGGCATAGACACCGACGGCACAAGCGAGGGCGGCGATGGTTAAAATCAGTTTCTTCATATCAGTCAGTTGATTATGTTTGTTAACTTTTTTTGTTACTACCCGTAGCCGGTTGATCATTTCTGGCCGGTAACCTGATTAGACGCCGCCCTGTGAAGCCAGGTTACAAGGATTTGTTTTCTGAAAACAATCCACCCATCCAATTGAACAGCAATTGGATGGGTGCATTCTACCGTACGACGGGCAAAACCCGCCTGAGCCATCCCCTCCCCCCGCCCCGGATACTCCCGCAGGATGGAAAACCAAAACCCGGTGGGGTGAGGCTCCTGCCGAACCGCGTGGGACGTCCGATCCC
>CAIYYI010000346.1 GCA_903930345.1 uncultured Verrucomicrobiota bacterium | reverse complement strand
TGGCCCGGCAACCCCGCAAGGATGTGGTCTAACCTCGGTGGCACCCTGCTTTTTCAATGAATCACACTTTATCCGAATTCTCCACCACCACCCCGGCGGACATGCCGCCGGGGGTGGTGGTGTCCCAGCTTGCGTGCGGCCTGACGCTGATCATGCGCGAGGACCACAGCGCGCCGGTGGTTTCGGCCCAGGCCTGGTGCAAGGCCGGCAGCATCCACGAGGGCCGATGGCTGGGGGCCGGCCTTTCGCACGTGCTGGAGCACATGCTCTTCAAGGGCACCACCACGCGCGCCCCCGGCAAAATCGATCAGGAGGTGCAGGACGCGGGCGGGCACATGAACGCCTACACCAGCTTTGACCGTACCGTCTATTACATCGACGTGCCCAGCACCGGCACCCAATGCGCCCTGGACATCCTGTGCGACATCACACAGAACGCCACCCTGCCCGAGGCGGAGCTGGTGAAGGAGCTGGATGTCATCCGGCGCGAGATGGCCATGGGCCAGGACGATCCCGGCCAGCGCTCCGGCCGCCGCCTGTTCGAGACCGCCTACACCCAAAGCCCCTGCCGGTTTCCGATCATCGGGTACGCCGATGTCTTCAATGAGATCAAGCGGGAGGATGTGCTGGCCTATTACCGGGAACGCTACGTTCCCAACAACCTGTTTTTCGTGGTGGTCGGCGATATTTCCCCGGCGGAGGTCGAGGCCCGGATCAACGCCGGTTTCGCCGGCGCCAAGATGCGTCCGCTGGCGCCGATGGTGCTGCCGGTGGAGCCGCGCCAGATGGCGCGCCGGGAGGTCCGGGAGGAGGCCGCCATTGAGTTGGGGCACCTGCACATCAGTTGGCATATTCCAGATGTGCGTCACCCGGATGTTCCGGTGCTGGATGTGCTCGCCACCATTCTGGGTTCGGGCCGCAGCTCCCGCCTTTACCAACAAGTGCGCGAGGCCCAGGGCGTGGTGCATTCAGTGGATGCCTGGACCTACAGCCCCGGCAACCCCGGACTCCTGGGGAGCAGCGCCATGGTGGATGGCCAGAAATGCGAGGCGGCCAGCCAAGCGATCCTGGCCGAGGTGGAGCGTCTGAAATGCGAACTGACCACTCCGGCAGAAATCGCCAAGGCGGTGCGCCAGTTCACCACCGGCACCCTTTCCGCACGTAAAACCATGGCGGGACAGGCCCAGGATCTGGGTGGTAGCTGGCTTTCCACTGGCGATCTCAATTTTTCCGCCCGCTACCTGGCCGCCGTCCGGCAGGTCACCCCGGAGCAGGTGCAGCGGGTGGCCCGCACCTACCTGACCCCGGAGAACCAAACGCTTTACGCATTGCTCCCCCAGGGTTCCCTGCGTCCGAGCGTCAGCGCCGCTGAATTGACGACGGCACTGGCCGCCCGTATGACGGTGCTGCCGAACGGCCTGCGTCTCATCATCAAGTCGGATCGCCGCCTGCCTTTTGTCGAGTTCCGGGCGGTCTTTCGCGGCGGGGTGCTGGCCGAAACGCCAGCCAACAACGGGATCACCCTCCTCATGTCGCGCATGCTGATGAAAGGCACCCTGACGCGCACAGCCGAGGGGATCGCATCCACGATTGAATCCCTCGGAGGCGGCATTGATTCCTACAGCGCCAACAACAGCTTTGGCGTCAGCATGGAGGTGCTGAACGAAGATTTTTCAACCGGCTTTGATTTGCTGGCGGATGTGCTGCGCAACCCGGCGTTCCCGGCACCCGAGCTGGAACGTGAGCGGGAGGTGCAACTGGCAGGCATCCGCGCCCAGAAGGATCATCTGCTGCAGAATTGCGGCCGGATGATGCGCAACAAGCTGTTCGGCCCGGCCGGTTACGGCCTGGACATCAGCGGCACGGAAGAATCCGTGCGCGCACTCACCCAGGCGGATTTGCGGCAGGCCCACGCGGAACTGGCGGTGCCAACCAATTGTGTCCTGTCCATCTGCGGGGATGTGGACCCCGCCGAGGTTGAACAGGCGGTGGCATCCCGGTTGGGCGTCTGGCCCGGCACGTTGAAACTGCCAGCGCCCGCAGTGGGATTGATGCCTCCCGGAGTGCTCAGGGTCAGCGAGAAACTGCCCAAGGAACAAGGGGTCATGGTCTGCGGTTTTCTGGGCACCACCCTGTTCGAACCGGACCGTTACGCCTTGGAATTGATCCAGGAATCGTGCAGCGACATGGGCTCCCGGCTTTTCACCCGCATCCGCGATGAAATGGGCCTGGCCTACTATGTCGGCGCGCAGCACATGATGGGCCTGGTGCCGGGCTATTTCGCCTTTTACGTGGGCACCGAACCGGATAAGGTGGCGGTGTGCGAGGCAGAATTGATGCGGGAGGTGGAGCTTCTGCGGGAGAGCGGGCTGAGCGACGTGGAATTGAAGCGGGCCAAGGCGAAAATCGTGGGCCAGCGCAAGATTTCCCGCCAGGATATCGGCAACCAGGCCATGAGCATGGCGCTGGATGAGCTGTACGGGCTGGGTTTCACCCGTTCGGACCAGGAGGATGCCGCCTTTGAGGCGGTCACCCCGGAGCAGATCATCGCCGCCGCCCGCAAGTACCTGACGCCGGAGCGTCGCGTCGTCAGCGTGGTGCACCCCTGAGCGCAGCCCAGCAGCCGCGCCAGTTCATGACACAGCCTTGGCGTAGGAGACTTGCACCGTCTCCCCCGCCGGGTAAGCCGTGACCTCCGCGTGGGTGGCCAGGGAGGGCTCGGCCTGCTCGAAGGAAAATTTCATCATGCAGTACCGCAAGGGGCCCGGGAGCCACTGCCCGACATTGACGCACAGCGTTTTGCCCCACAGCCGATAATACCACTGCTCACGGCGCAAGGGCGTCTCATGATCATGACCGAAGACCACTATCCCGGGCTGAAAACGCTCAATGGCGCTGGTCCATTCCCGGTTGCCGGCAATTGCTCCGTGCGGCTCGCTCAACGGCGTACCCCGGGGCGGTTCGTGCATCAGCCATAGAGTCTGGATGGCGTTCCCGAATTGCCGGGCAATGGGGCTGATCCAGCGTTCGGCATCAAAGGGCACGCGCTCAAAGACCTCGCCCGAATACCCCAGCAGACACGGGAAACCAAGGATCACCATCGGCCCCTGGATGGCCGCACTGCCATTCAACATGCACAGCTTGCGATGACTCCCATCCCAGGCCGCTTGGAATTCTCGCCAGTTGACATGCTCGTGGTTCCCCCGCACAAACACCACCTCGGGCGCGGGCAACCGGTTGAGACGACGGGCGCACTCGGCAAAGGAGAGGGTCCC
>CAIYYI010000345.1 GCA_903930345.1 uncultured Verrucomicrobiota bacterium | reverse complement strand
GATCAATTCCATGATCGAGTTCAAGCAGATCATCGGTCGCGGCACCCGCCTCTTTGATGGCAAAGACTACTTCACCATCTACGACTTCGTTTCGGCCCACCACCATTTCCAGGATCCGGAGTGGGACGGTGAGCCCATCGGACCGGAGACAGCCCTCAGCCCCGGCTATCCCGCTCCACCCGCCGTCCCCGTCGATCCCCTGCATGAAGAGGCGGACCCCAATCCCCGGCGGCGGAAGGCCAAAGTAAACCTGGCGGACGGCAAGGAGCGCGCCATCCAGCACATGATGTGCACCACCTTTTGGCATCCCGACGGCACCCCCATGTCCGCCCAGCAGTTCATGGAACTCCTGTTCGGCCGCCTGCCCGACTTTTTCAAGGATGAAGCCGAACTCCGCGCCCTCTGGAGTGTGCCGGACACCCGCACCCGGCTATTGCAGGGCCTGGCCGAGCATGGCTTCGGCCACGAGCAACTGGCTGAGATGCAGAAAATCATCGAGGCTGAGCAAAGCGACCTGTTTGACGTCCTGGCCTATGTGGCC
Organism: uncultured Verrucomicrobiota bacterium; assembly: GCA_903930345.1. Taxonomy (GTDB): domain Bacteria; phylum Verrucomicrobiota; class Verrucomicrobiia; order Limisphaerales; family CAIYYI01; genus CAIYYI01. The sequence continues at coordinate 9,297 of CAIYYI010000345.1, read as the reverse complement.
TACGCCATGCCACCGGTCACCCGGGAAGTGCGTGCGGCCAACGCCCGTGTGTACATCAACACCCGGTTCAGCGCCAAGCAGCAGGTCTTTCTGGACTTCGTTCTCTCCCATTACGTCACCGTCGGCGTCGAGGAGCTCGACCAGGAAAAGCTCACCCCTTTACTCCGCCTCAAGTACCACAACGCCATCGCCGACGCCATCGCCGACCTCGGCCAGCCCGACCAGATCCGGACCATCTTCACCACCTTCCAAAAATACCTCTACCAGCGCGTCGCCTGACCATGTCCCCGTGGTCATCCAGCGCGCCGTCGTCCTGCTCTGCGGGATGCCGATCTATTACGAGAGGCGGATTTCCAAGCTCAGCCTGAACGCCGCCGAACTGCCGAAGTTCGACGCGGAGGTTGAGGAAATCTCCCCTCTTCAAGTTCTTGCTCCCGGTCCCCAGCCTCTCCTCGCCTCCACATCTCCGCGTGAGACGTTTTTGTTTTCAGTTTGGATTTCTGCTTTCAATATTTCTGTTTTGTCCAAGTCAGTGGCCAGCAGTCGTTTTTCAGCTTTTCAGATATTTGCTTTCTGCTTTGTCCGCATTCCCCGTTTTCCCGGGTCCGTAGTCCGTGGTCAGTAGTCCGTGCTCCTGGTCCCTTCCGCAATCCGCAGTGTCTTCAATTTCAGTTTGTCAGCGTTTCAGCTTTTGCCCGGTCAAGCTACCAACCGCCGTCAAATTATTTCTGCATCAAAAACACCCTGTTTCGACCCGCGGACTCCCGCAACGACGCGCAAACTCCCGCAGATTCCCGCAACCGTTTTTCGCCCGTGCGCTTTCGCCCCAAAACCTGTGCTACGGTCAGTCGTGTAAAAATATGAAACTGGAAAGGCAGCTTATGAATGAACCGCCCCTGGCCATGAACCCGCCAGTCACTGCGCCGCCCGCTCCCCCGGAACCGTCCGGGGTGTGTCGTCCGGGAGGCCTCACCCGGCGTCCCCGTGTCACAGCACCGCCCGGTCGCCCCGGTCCCGATGCCATCTCCCATCTCCAATCTGAAATCTCAAATGGCCCGCCCCTTCTTCGTGGCATCGTGCCTTCGTGTGCAATCCACCCCGGTTTCCTCTCCGCGCCTCCGCGTGAAAAATCCCTCAGTCATCTCCCCCAGCCCCTATTTGAAGGTATTTCGTGGTCAAACAAATTTCCCGGTTCTGCAATCCGCGTTATGCATTTGCCCTGGATTTCAGCATGTCAGATTGTCAGCGTTTCAGCATGTCTCCCATATAACATCTTCCATATCCCATCTCCATCTAGTGCTTCAATTCCTACATATTCAAATCGGACCGGGTCCGATTTGAACTCAAAAACAGTCCGATTTGAATTTCGACGTAACCAGCTAACCATGAATTTGATGCCGAAAAAACCACTTTCAAACCGGTCCGCGAAAAAAAGTTTTTATGGTCCGATTTGGACCGATTTGAAATGCCCTTCAGCACCCGAAAAAGTCGTCCTGACAACAACAGCTCAAAACCTGAAAACCGCGATGAAAACCAACCCCTCTACCGTAGCCGCATTGGTTCGTTCTTTGACATCTTTCCGTGCCGGGCCGCACCGCAGATCCGGGAGACAGTTTGCCCAGGCAGGATGGAAATCCAAAACCTGGTGGGGCTCCCGCTGAGCCGTCCCACTTCCGTCAAATCCGCATTCCGCAATCCACAATCCGCATTTGTATGGGCCGTCCCCCTATCTCCCATCTCCCTTCTTCAATCTCCCATCTTAGAATTGTATCATACAACAAAAACACACCTGTCCGGCTTGCGAAGCAGCAGGATATTTGCGATTGTATCAATAGTTATGAATACAGCATTAATGTCAGTCGTTGGTTCTCCGGGCGATCTCATCCCGGCCGCCGCCCTTCGCCCTCCCCTGTCGCCCCTCCCCTTGGGTCAAGTCCCAGTTCCGACTTCGGAGCTCCGCGTTCGGATGGGCCATTCCCGAGTCATTGGTCCATTGTCAGTGGTCTTTGGTGGGGAGAGGCTCCCGCCGAGCCGTCCCCGTCTTCCGTCCCCAGTTCCGCCCTCAGCATTCAGCCTTCAGAGTTCAGCATTTTTTCGGTTTTCCATGCGCCGCCACAGAACCGGGTGCCAAAAGGTGCCATCCCAGCCTCCGTGGTCAGTTCCAGGCGGTCAGACATCGGTCAAAAACAGTCTAATATTTAACTCGTTCTGTGCGGTGGATTTGAGAACCACAGATAACGCGGGCAAGCATCGAAGGGGCTCGGAGATTTCGGTTTTCGGTAGTCCGGGGATCTTTTTAGCCGCGAATTCGCGCACCGCGCGCTTGAATTGGACATCATTTTTGCGAGACTATTCGGCATGAACCATTTGTGCATAACCCTGGCCATCCGGGCCACCCACAAGCCTTGAGTCCCCCAGCCAACATCTCCCGCCCTTTCCTGGCAGCCCGGGATGTCGGCAAGTCTTTTGGCGGCGTCCCGGTGCTGACGGGAATCAATCTGGAGATCCAGCCTGGCCAAATCCATGCCCTCATGGGGGAAAATGGCGCGGGCAAATCCACCCTGATGAAGATCTTCAGCGGCCTGCTGACTTCGGACACGGGCCGCCTGCGGCTCCGGGGTGACGAGGTGCGCTTTCGCAACCCGCACGACGCCCTGCGGCAGGGCATCGCCATGATTCATCAGGAACTGCTCCCCTTCCCGGCGTTGTCCGTGGCTGAGAACATCTTCATGGGCCAGGAGCCCACCTGCGGTCTGCCGGGGTGGATCGACCGCCGCCGTCAGCTCGCCGACGCCCGGGAGCTGCTCAACCGGCTCGGCTCCACCATCCCGGCAAATGCCCCCATGGGCCGTCTGGGGGTTGCGGAAATGCAATTGGTGGAAATCGCCAAGGCGCTGGCCCACCGGGCCGGGCTGCTGATCATGGATGAGCCCACCTCGGCCCTCAGCCAGCGGGAGGTGGACACCCTGTTGCGGCTGGTGCGGGATTTGCAGCAAAGCGGCGTGGCCATCCTGTATGTCTCGCACAAGCTGGAGGAGGTGCGGCGTCTGGCGACCACCATCACCGTGCTGCGGGATGGCGGGCTGGTGCGCACCGCGCCCGCCGCCGGACTGGATGATCGGGAGTTGATCCGGCTCATGGTCGGGCGTGAAATCACCCAGGAGCGCTGGCGGCGTCCGGCTCGGCCCGCCACGACCCAGCCGGCCCTTCGTGTCCAGAACCTCTCCCTGCCGGGCCGGCTCCGCGATATCAGCCTCACAGTGGCTCCGGGCGAGATTGTGGGGCTGGCCGGGCTGATGGGGGCCGGACGGACGGAATTGCTGAACAGCCTGGCCGGGCTGGAGCCCGCCAGCACCGGGGAGGTGCGGGTGAATGGCGTGCGGGTGCCGCCCCACTGCCCGGCCCAGGCCATCGCCAATGGCCTCGCGCTGGTGACGGAGGACCGCAAGCGCTCCGGCCTGGTGCTGCCGCTTTCCGTCCGTGAAAACCTGACTTTGAACGGCCTCTCCCGCTGCTGCACGCACGGCTGGTTGGACCGGTCTCAGGAAAACCGGCTGGCGGACGAGCAGATCCGGACCTTCGGCATCAAAACCCCCAGCCGGGAGCTGGGCGTGGAGAAACTGAGCGGCGGCAACCAGCAAAAGGTGGTGTTGGCCAAGGCGCTGCTCACCGAGCCCGCCGTGGTGCTGCTGGATGAGCCCACCCGGGGCATCGACGTCGGCGCCAAGGCGGAAATCTACGCGCTGATCCGGCGGTTGGCGGAAGCCGGCAAAAGCCTGCTGCTGGCCTCCTCTGAAATGCCGGAGCTGCTCCACCTGTGCGACCGCATCCTGGTCCTGCGCCAGGGGGAGTTGGCAGGCGAACTGCGGGGGGATCAGGCCACCGCTGAAGCGATCATGCGCCTGGCGATGCCCGGCAAACCCTATCAACCGATATGAATGCTGAAACGAACCCGGCCAGACAGCGCCTCAACGTGCGGGACTGGCTGCGCCGCTTTGGGCTGGTGCTGGCCTTGCTGCTCATCTGCGGACTGTTGGCGGCGCTGAATCCGGCCTTCCTCACCTGGCAAAACTGGGTGATCATCATCCGCCAGATCGCCATCAACGGGATCCTGGCCGTTGGCGTGACCTATGTGCTCCTCAGCGGGGGCGTGGATCTCTCGCTCGGCTCCGTGCTGGCGCTCTCCGGGGTGGTCGCCGCCCACTTCGCCCACCCGGGCGATTATCCGCTGCCCGTCCCGGTGGCGTTGGGCATGTTGGCCGGCCTGCTGTGCGGGGTGGTGAATGGCACCCTCGTCACCCGCGGTGGCGTGGCCCCCTTCATCGCCACCTTGGGCATGATGACCGCCGCGCGCGGATTGGCGCTCGTCGTCAGCGAAGGCAAACCGGTGTCGAACCTGAGCCCGGAATTCGCCCGCATTGCCAGTGGCAGCCTGCTGGGGCTTCCGGTGCCCGTGCTGATGCTGGCAGCCGTGGCGGCCCTTTCCTGGGTGGTGCTCACCCGGACACGGCCGGGTCGGCACCTGTACGCGGTGGGCGGCAACGCGCTGGCCGCGCGGGCGGCGGGCATCAATGTGGACCGGGTGCGCGGGGCGGCATACCTGGTCTGTGGCACGCTGGCGGGGCTGGCTGGCGTCCTGCAGGCCTCCCGCGTCACCACCGGCCAGCCCAATGCGGGCATCGCCTTTGAGCTGGATGCCATCGCGGCGGTGGTCATCGGGGGCACCAGCCTCACCGGTGGGGTGGGCACCATCGGCGGCACCCTCCTGGGTGCGTTGCTGATGGGGGTCATCAACAACGGGCTGGATCTGCTCAATGTCTCCTCCTATTACCAGCAGATCATCAAGGGACTGATCATCGTCGGCGCCGTCTGGCTGGACAAACGCACGCCCCGGGAGTGAAAACCCGCGCCGCAACGCTTTTGACTTTTCATCAGTGCCCGGATGCGCTGTGATGGGCGCGCACACCTATGCGATTTGTGAACCGAAAAAAGTCAGCCTGGCCCGCGCTCGCGGCTTTCACCCTGGCGGCTCTGCTGTTGGGCGGCTGCGGACCGGGCGGCGATGGAAAGCCCAAGCCGCTGGTCATCGGCGTTTCCCTCATGAACCTTTCCTCCGAGTTCATCGTCATGGTCAACCAGGCGATGGCGGCCAAGGCGGACGAGCTGGGGGTGAGGCTGATCGTCAATGATGCGCAGCGCAGCGCCGAAAAGCAGGTGCAGCAGGTGGAAAGCTTCATCGCGCAGCGCGTGGACGCCATCATCCTGAATCCGTGCGAGGTGGAAGCCTCCTCCCCCGCCGTGGACAAGGCCCGTGCGGCCGGCATCCCGATCATCAATGTCAACTCGGAGACCAAGTCCGAGCCGACCGCCTTCGTCGGCTCACGGGATGAGGAATCCGCCCGGCTGGCCATGGAGTACCTGGCGAAGCGGTTGGGTGGCCAGGGCCAGATCGCCATGATGCATGGCTTCATGGGCCAGGCGGCGCAATTGAAACGTGACGCCGGGGCGCGCGAGGTGCTCGCCCGCACGCCCGGCATCAAACTGCTCACCCACCAGACCGCTGAGTGGGACCGCGCCAAGGCCATGAACCTGATGGAAAATTGGATCCAGGCGCACGGGGCCAAAATCCAGGGGGTGTTTGCCCAGAACGACGAGATGGGCATGGGGGCCCTGCTCGCGCTGGAGCAGGCCAAACTCAAGGAAAAGGTCGTGGTGGTGAGCGTTGATGCCATCGCCGACGCCCGCCAGGCGGTGAAGGCCGGCCGGCTGGACGCCACCGTGTTTCAGGATGCCCGGGGCCAGGGGGCCAGCGCGGTGGAGACAGCGGTGAAAATCATCCGCCAGCAGCCCTTTGAAAAGTCCGTTTACCTCCCCTTTCAACTTCTCACCCGGGACAACATTGACGCCTATCTGAAGTAATCATCCACCATGAAACACCTTCTGCAAACCGCCGGGGCGCTGCTCGCCCTGTGCCTGTCCGGTGCCCTGAATGCCAATGCCGCCCCCCTGCCCGATGAGTTGGCCAAACCGAAGGCCCCCGCCGAGGAAAGCCATGCCCGGGGTGGCCTGCCCAACTTTTTCGCCCGGCTCAAGGCCGGCCAGGAAACCCGCATCGCCTACTTCGGCGGCAGCATCACCGCCCAGGAGGGTTGGCGTCCCAAAACCCTGAAGTGGTTCCAGGGCCAGTACCCCCAGGCCAAAATCAGCCAGATCAACGCCGCGATTGGCGGCACGGGCTCGGACCTCGGTGTGTTCCGCCTCCAGCGCGATGTCCTGGACCAGCAACCGCACCTCGTGTTGGTCGAGTTTGCCGTCAATGACGGGGGGTCCTCACCGGAGCAGATCTACCGCTGCATGGAGGGCATTGTGCGGCAAATCTGGCGCGCCAACCCGGAGTGCGATATCGCCTTTGTGTACACTCTGGCCGGCGGGATGTTGGCCGAACTCCAGGGTGGTTTTTATCCCCGCGCCGCCAGTGCCATGGAAAAACTGGCCGAGCATTACCAGATCCCCACCATCCACATGGGGTTGGAGGTCGCCCGCCTGGAGAAGGCCGGCCAGCTAATCTTCAAGGGCGACCAACCCAAAACCGATGCGGAGAAGCAGGCCTTGGCCGGCAAGATCCTGTTCAGCCCGGATTCGGTTCATCCCTACCCGGAGACCGGGCACCAGGTTTACCTGGAGGCCGTGGTGCGCGGCATGGAGAAGATCCGCGTCAGCGGCCAACCCGGACCGCATCGGCTGGGCCAACCGCTGGTGGCGGACAACTGGGAAGCCGCCCGGATGGTGCCCCTGGCCAAGGCCGAATTCAGCCCGGGCTGGCAGAAGCTGGACCCCGCCACGAACAAGGTGGCCAAAAGCTTCGCCAACCGCCTGCCCCAGCTTTGGCTGGCCAGCCAGCCCGGCCAGTCGGTCACTTTCAAATTCAAAGGCACCAGCGCGGCCATCTACGACCTAGTCGGACCGGATGGCGGCCAGGTCCAAGTCACCGTGGACGACCAAAAACCGGTCAAGCGCGCCCGGTTTGATTCCTACTGCACCTACCACCGGCTGGCCAAGACCGAACTGGCCTCCAACCTTCCCAATGGCGTCCATACCGTAAAGGTGGAACTGCTCGCCGAACCGCTGGACAAGGCCAAAATCCTGTCCCAGCGGAATGAGAAAATCGACCGTCCGGAACGCTTCGCCCCCCTCAACTGGTACGCCGGGGAAATCCTGGTGGTGGGCGAACTGGTGAATCCTTAAGCCCAACCCCGCATGAATGTATTTCGCCGGAGAACCGTGGCCGATTTGCAGGCTGAGGCGGATCAGGACAAACGCCTGAACCGGGTGCTCGGCCCGGTCAACCTCACCATGCTGGGGGTGGGTGCCATCGTGGGCACCGGCATATTCGTCCTCACCGGCACCGTGGCGGCCCAAAACGCAGGGCCCGCCGTGGTGCTCTCTTTCGTTCTGGCCGGCCTGGCCTCGGTTTTTGCCGCGCTATGCTACAGCGAGTTTGCCTCGCTGGTGCCAATGTCAGGCAGCGCCTACACCTACGGTTACGCCACTCTGGGCGAGATTTTCGCCTGGATCATTGGCTGGGATCTGGTCCTGGAGTATGCGGTGGGTGCCATCACCGTGGCCATCGGGTGGTCCGGTTACATGGTTTCTTTCCTCAACAGTGTGGGCATCCATCTCCCCCCCGAACTCTGCGTTGCCCACGGGCAATTGGTGACCCTGGCGGATGGCACCCAAGTCAAAGCCCTGTTCAATTTGCCGGCGGTCATCATTGTCGGCCTGGTCACCACCCTGCTAGTGGTTGGGGTCAAGGAATCAGCCCAATTCAACAACGTCATTGTGATCATCAAACTGGCGGTGGTGGTGCTGTTCATCGTGGGGGCGATTTCCGCCGTGAACACCGCCAATTGGCACCCCTTTATCCCCGCAAACACGGGCCAGTGGGGCCAGTTTGGCTTTTCAGGCGTGCTGGCGGGCGCCGGGGTGGTCTTCTTCGCCTATATCGGGTTTGATGCGGTGAGCACTGCCGCTCAGGAGGCGCGCAATCCGCAAAGGGACATGCCCATCGGCATCATCGGCTCCCTCTTCCTTTGCACCATTCTGTACATCCTGGTCTCAGCCATCGCCACCGGGGTGGTGCCTTACCAGCAATTGGATGTCCCGGATCCCATCGCGAAGGCTGCCGATATGGCCGGGATGAAATGGATGTCCCTCCTCATCAAGCTGGGGGCCATCGCCGGGCTTTCCTCGGTCATCCTGGTCATGATGTTCGGCCAGTCACGGGTGTTCTGGGCGATGTCGCGGGACGGGCTTCTGCCCGCGTTCATCCACCACGTCCATCCGCGTTTCCGCACCCCCTGGCTGACCACGATTTCCACGGGTGTGTTTGTGGCTTTTTTCTCGGCGGTATTCACCGTGCGCGAGGCCGGCAGCCTCTGTTCCATCGGCACCCTGCTGGCATTTGTGATCGTGTGCGTCGGCATTCTGGCCTTGCGCATCCGCCACCCGGAACTCAAGCCGCGTTTCCGCACCCCGGCGGTATGGTTTGTCGCCCCCATGGGAGCCATCACCGCCATGGTTCTGATGGCGGCTCTTCCGTGGAAAACCTGGGAACGACTGCTGGTGTGGATGGCGATCGGGCTGGTGCTTTACTTCACCTATGGCTATCGGAACAGTCGGCTTTCAGTGGAACGGGTAAAGGATTGACAATGAGGTGGCAAATACCTACCGTTCAGTAGCACTGATGAACAGCAACGAAAATCCCACCCGCAATCTGGTGCTCCGGGCAGCCGTGCAAATTTTTGCGGATCGCGGCTATGCCGGTGCCTCGGTTCAGGACATTGTGGATGCGGCGAAAGTCACCAAACCGACCCTTTACTACTATTTCGGCAGCAAAGAGGGGTTGTTCAAGGCCTTGGTTGATCATGGTTTCGAGGAGCGTTACCGCCTGATGCGCGAGGCCACGGTTGGCGGCGGTTCCATTGAGTCTTTGCTGGTCAATTTGACGGCCGGACTTTTTGAGTTTTATTCCACCAACCGGGAGTTGATGCGCATCACTTTCACCTCTTTCTTCGCCGCCGAGGGCGAGCTTCCCGCCGGGTTGCGCTCACGGGACAAGGGCAGGCGCAGCTTTGAATTCATCCAGGATCTGATCGCCAAGGCGCAGACGCGCGGCGAACTGGCTGCCTCGTTCACCGCAGACGAACTGACCATGGGCATCTTTGGCCAGATCAATCTGAGCATGATGATCCACTTGTTGGAGCCGACGCGACCACTGACCCGCCTGCATGCCGAACG
>CAIYYI010000344.1 GCA_903930345.1 uncultured Verrucomicrobiota bacterium | reverse complement strand
GCCAAATGAACACTCCAGATCCGAAATACGCATTTACTCGGCTGGAGCGCCTCGCCTCGATTCTTCGGGAGGACGGCGCCGATGTGGACGCAATGGACAGCGCCCAACTGGCCCAATACCTCAAGGATAACAAGGTTGATATGGCCGGGCCGCAGAAGCGGTTCAACGCGATCCTGAAGAAGGCAAAGGTGCGCCGGCAACTCGAACTCGCAATGGAGCGGAGGATTCATGCTAGCGGGAAAGCCCGGCAGGCGTTGGCGGCAGGGTCCGCAGCTGTCGAGGAACTCCGGGAGCGGGTGCGCGGCATGATCGAGCGTATTCGACAGCACCACCCTGAACAGGCGCTCTTCTACGCCCGCGAGTATGAGTCTGCCACCCCGGAGGACATGCAGATCCTGGAAGAGGATTTGATGCTCTTGGAAATGGACCCGGAAGATGGCAAGAACGATAAATAGAATGCGAGCTGAGGGCGCGGCCTGGAGGCTGACCCAGGACTACTGCCTTGATGCGCCAGGCCCAACGCCAGTGGAGGACATCGCCATGGACCGGGGCGTCCTGTGCCTTGAGGCCAACCTGACTGGTTGTCTCGCCCGGCTGGTTCGCAAGGGTAACCGGGGGATAATCCGCACCAAAGCCGGGATTCGCGAGGATGGGCGCCGGCGATTTGCGATCGGGCATGAGCTGGGCCACTGGTTCTTGCATGAGAAGGAGTCCCAAGTCTTCGTATGCACGGCCGAGCAGATGCGGGATTACAAAGGTAGCCCGACCGAGGTCGAGGCCAACATCTTCGCCTCGGAGTTGCTGATGCCCACGTTCCTCTTCCGGCCGCTTGCTGCAGACGCTACGCCTTGCTTGCAGACCGTGAGCGGGTTGGCGAACACGTTTAACACCTCTCTGACGGCCACCGGCATGAAATTCGTGGAGCTAAGCCGGCACGAGTGTGCGCTCGTGCTCTCGACCAACGGGAAGGTTGAGTGGGCAAAGCAGAATGGCAATCGGTCCGGCTTGCGGTTTGAAAAAGGGATGCTGTTACACGAGGGGTCTCTGGCGCGTTATCTGACCGAGCGTGGCGGCAAGTCCGGACCGTCGGTGGTGGAGCCAGATGCGTGGATCACGGAAAACTGGTACGAGCGGCGGTTGGAGGTGACCGAGGAGAGCTGGCACTTCGATGAATACGACTCGGTCGTGACGCTGTTGGTTTTGACTGACAGTGATGAGCCCCGGGAGGAGGACATGATCGAACACTACGAGTGCAAGTCTCGCGGTTTGAGAACCTGAGGCCTCCGAGTTCGCGTTTTGATGTGAGCCTGCGAAATCACCGGTGAAACGAGTGGTGTGGACGGTGAGGCGATGGGAGGGGTTGTACCGTAAATCCCTGCCTTCCATCGTTGCCGTGCGGCTTTGCTGCGCTGGTATCGGACGGATCATGACGCAGCCCGCCAGCGCCTGATCTTCCAAGGCCCGCAGTCCGGGTGCCAACTGCGTTTCTGCTACATCTGCGCTTTGGAAGGGCCGCGTGGCCGCAAGGAGCATGGGATTTGGGGGG
>CAIYYI010000343.1 GCA_903930345.1 uncultured Verrucomicrobiota bacterium | reverse complement strand
TGATCAGGCGGGAGTCGATCCAGAACTCAACTATGGCGGACTCGTCGCTGCACCCATCTTCAGCAGGATCGCGGCAAAAGCTGCGGCTCGCTTGACCCTCGCTACGCAGTAACCCTGGTTTCTGATAAAAGGTCATTTACTCATGGATCCAACGCAAAAATGCAAACTGTTCACCGTCGATGAACTCTCCACAAACAACTGGTGGGCGGTAGATGACATGTAGCCGACAGGATGCACGCGAGGTGCCATCCTGTCGGCGGCAATGAACACTAACGAGAAAACCAAAGACAGTTCTTTGGCGAAAGCCAAGGAAGAAACGACAACGATCAAACTGGGGCTGGACGTGCACGCCGCGCAAATCACGGTGTGTCGGCAGGAGGAAGGGCTCGGGCCGCAACCGGCGCAGAAGATGAGTTGGGAGAAAGCACTGAAGTGGATCCGGGAGCAGGCGGAGGGAGAAAGGAAAGTTTTCAGTTGTTACGAGGCGGGCCCGTGCGGATACGGGCTGCACCGCATCCTGGAAGCGATGGGAGTGAGCAACATCGTGGTGGCCCCGCAGCGCTGGGACGAGGGAAACCAGCGGGTGAAGACCGATAAGCGAGACGCGCGGCAGCTTGTGGATCGGCTGGATCGCTACCTGCGGGGCAACAGGAAAGTCTTCGCCGTGGTAAGGGTTCCCAGCGAGGAGCAGGAACAACGCCGATGCGTTGTGCGCCAGCGCGGGGCGGCGCTCAAAGAGCGCAACCGCTGCGTCGTGAGGGGCCACGGAATGATGCTTGCGCAGGGAGTGCGAGCTCCCAGCGGTTGGTGGAAGCCCGCGTGCTGGATAGAGTTCGCCCCGAAGCTTCCCCCCTGGCTGCACGAGCAAATCACACTCTGGCAGCAGAAGGCGGTGAGTTTCGAGAAAGAGGTTGTCGCGCTGGAGAAAAAGGTCTCCCTCCAGAGCGCGGGCAAGGCATTGCCCAAAGGGCTGGGAAGCCTGACGGCATCCCTGCTCGGGGCCGAGATCCTGGACTGGAACCGCTTCAAAAACCGTCGCCAAGTCGCCAGCTACACAGGCCTCTGTCCGAGCGAATACTCTTCGGGAGAACGGCGCAGGCAGGGGGCCATTACCAAGCACGGGAACCCGCGAATCCGCCACCATTTGGTGGAAGCAGTCTGGCGCCTGGAGGTGTGGCAGCCGGATTACCCTCCGATCAAAAAGCTCCTCGCAGCCAAAGGGCCCCGCACGCGAAAGCGCGCGGCCGTAGCCGTAGCGCGGCGCTTGGCCATTGATCTGTGGCGTGTTGAGACCGGGCAGTGCTCGGCCCAGAAGCTCGGACTCCAACTGATGCCAGCAGCCAAGGCCTGAACATATTTTGCCGTAGGACACTTTGCGGCGGGGACGGCACGCGTCCGTAGTGCCCCTTGGTCTGCGCGAGCAGACCGTCCGGTAGATTGGACCGTTCGTCTCCGCCGCTCATTCCGCATAAGTCATCTTAACCCGCCCCGCTTTGACGGGCGCTTGGATAGCAGGTTGGACCGCAGGCCCTGAGAGGCCGCGCGTTCTGGCGGAGAACGTCCCCGGCGCATGTGTCAGCCTTGAAATGCACGGACCAATTTGATGGGGGCTATGCGCCCCCAAACCCCGCACCGCTCGCCGCGGCAGGCGTTCGGGGGGAACTTAAGAAATGGCGCTTCGCGCCTGAAACCGCAACGACTCGTTACCTCAACGCGTCGCAGGACCTCTTTTTTTTGTTGACCGATTCGGCTTCATAGCAGGGGCATATCGCCCCGAGATGCCCCACTTCTGGCGCGACGGCG
>CAIYYI010000342.1 GCA_903930345.1 uncultured Verrucomicrobiota bacterium | reverse complement strand
TGGAAAAGCCATTTTATAAGCGTTAAGGTTCCCATCGACAGGGCTGGGCGGGTTGTTTTGCCCAAAGACGTTCGCCTGGAGCTTGGCATCAGGCCGGGCGATATTTTGCGGGTTGGTATCCATGGTATGGCTGTGACTCTCACTCCGAACAAAGAAAAAGCACGTTTTGTGCGGCAGGGAAAGGCGCTCGTTTTCTCCACCGCAGGCGATGCCGTCTTAACTGCAGGGATGGTCCAGAGCCTCATTGAAGGAGAGCGGGATGAAAATGGACGACATGCGGCCGGGGGACTGATGAGAACAGGGCTTAAACCATAAAATATTTCAAAACCTATAGCCTTGCTGGGAGCGACTACGCTGCGCTGATTCGAGCGGCGGCGGTGGCAGGAATTCAGGGAGGCACAGTTTACGACGCCGTGTTGCTCAAGAGCGCGGAAAAGGCAAATCCAGACCGGATTTACACGCTTAATCTCAAACACTTCCACGCCGTTGCTGCCGAGAGCCTTGAATCCAAACTTTCTGCCCCCTGATTTGTTAAACCGCTCAACCGTGCTCCGGTGTTTGCTCTGTGAAGTGCCCCCTTCAAGGAAATGGTTTTCGCCATCTCACTCCCTCCCGCCGGACTGGCCCCGCTGCGGTTAGTCAATACGCCCAGAACCGCAGGAATTTCATCGGCTGGGCCGGTTGAATCGGAACAGTGAGAATCAAATTACCGCCCGTGCCAGCATTGGTGGACTCGTTCTTCCAGTTGATCGTGGGCGTCAGATTCGTCGCCGATTGCAGCACATAATTGGCCCCCGATACCGTTCGCACCGGAACCACTAGGTTCGTTCCGGACACTGTCACTGGCGCAATGGTCGGCTGCGGCGGGGGGGCGGTGCTGACCACCTTCAAACTGCCCGAGCCGGCGATGAAGGGAGCCGCGTTGCCGGTGTTGTAAACTCCCGGAGCCAAAGCGACGCCGTTCGTCATGAAACCCGCCACCGTGTTCGTCGCCGTGAAGTCCAGCCGCAACACGGCGCCCGCCGCGACACTGACGGTGGAATTGGTCGCCAGATAAGGCAACCGAATCTGCAGGGTTCCGCCATTCAGTGCGGTGTTACCGGTGTAGCTATTGGCGCCGGTGAGATTGAGGATCCCGGTGCCTTGCTTGAGCAGACCGAAGTTGTTTCCGTTGCTTGATCCGGGCATCGTCGACGCGGAAACCGAGCCATTGGCAGTGCTGCTGCCGAGGTTGCCTGAGAACGTGTAGTTGCTGCCATTGTTGATTGTCAGCGTCGCCGGGCCGGACACATCGCTATTGACGATGCGTTGAATTCGGAGACTTCTCGCGACATTCGTCAGGCCCGCGAGGGCCTGGTTGAATCCGTTCAGATTGAGCTCGGCAAACCGGCCAGAGCCCGCGCCAGTCTGGCCGTCGATCGTCAAGACCGTATTCGTGGGCAGGGCGTTATTGACACCGAGCTTGAGGATGATTTGGGTGGCCGTGGTGCCAGCGGTATCAAGCGTGCTGCTGCCCGCATAGGTGCTTTGGCCGCCCAGATAGACCGTGGACCAGGCGTTTTGATTGACGCTGCTGGAAAAGGTGACATTGCCGCTCCCGGCCAGCACGCTGTTGAGCGTGAGCGTGGAGACAACTCCCGCGCCCGGAGCGTTTATAGGCGCGCTGATGGTGGCCGTGGCTCCGCTGCTGGCCACCGTGATGGGCGCGCTGATGACCATGCCATCCAGGTTGGGCTGCAGCACGGTCCCGTCAGCGAGCGACAGGCCGGTGGTGGTGCGCAGGGCTGAGGGATTGCCGAGGGCCAGCGTGCCGGCATTGACAATGGTGGCGCCTGGGTAGGTATTCGCGCCGGACAGAGTGAGCGTGCCCGCGCCGTTCTTGGTCAGCGAGCCAGTGCCGGCGATGGAACCATTCAAGGTCAGCGTTTGCGCCGCGCCGACACCGACGGAGGCATTCATACTCAAATTCACATCATTTCCCAGGGTGCAGCTCGCGCTGTTGGACAAGGATCCGCCATTGAACATCAGCCGTCCGGCGCCCAGCGCCGAGTTGTCGTTTGCCACCAGCGTGCCGGCGCTGAGAGTCGTATCGCCGCGGTAGGTGTTCGCGGCCTCCAACTGCACGATTCCGCCGCCATTCACCGTGAGGCCCGGAAAGCCGCTGATGATGCCATTGAATGTCGCCGTGCGCCCGGGAGCGACATCCCAAGTGCTTGAAGCCGTCAACTGCACCGGACAGTTAACAGTTAGATTCTGCGTGGCTGCGGTCATATCCACGCCCGCGTCATCGAGGCCGAGGATCGCGCTGCCATTGAGAGTGACGGTTCCGCCGGGATTCACGATTTTAAGACCCGCCCATTGCTGATAGCTGGCGAGCGTGGTCGAGTTCGCGGCGGCCACTGTGCTGTCCCAGACCGCCTGGCTGTAAAGCCCCGGGTCCACGCCGCCCACCCAGCTTGCCCCGTTGTCCAGACTCGTGGTGTTGTTGGCTTTAGTGATGGTGGTGGTGGCAGTGGCCAGATTACCCGCCCAGGATTTCACCTGCGCGCCGCTGACCAGGATGAGGTTGTAATCGGCCGGGGGATTGAGGTTGTTGCCGCCGAAATACATGCCCCAGCGGAAGGTGGTCGTTCCGGTGGGGCGGGAGTAACTGCTGGAGGCGTACAAAACACCATCAACCCACAGCTTGTAATTCAGGCCGTCATCGAGCACGCGGACATCGAAGCCGCCCCCGTTGAAATTCTTCCGGCTGCCATCGGGATTGGTGATGATCTTGTCGGTGCCGGCTCGATTGTTCACGGTCAGCGAACCGTCGCTGTTCATACCGAGCGAAACCGCCCAGTCATTGTCGGTGTTCTTAAGTTGGAAGCAGGCATACCCCTGCCGGAGGCGGGCTATCGTGTAATGGGCGGTCCATTCGTAGGTCATGTTATCGGTGAAATTCCAGCCGCCGCCCATGAACGCCTCGGTGTGCGAGGAGGTGCCGGTCCGCGTGGTGGCGGTATTCTCATCGTCCACAAACACCCGAAGGACATGCGTGTTTCCATCGGTCTGAAACCACCGGGTGAAACTCGCGAAATCCGTCGTGGACGTGTTGCAGGCGACATGGATTCTCAGCGAGCCAGCCGAAATCGGACGATTGCCGTAGAGCCCGACCTCGACGGCGGGATTGTTGACCCGGATCAGCGACCCATACACCGGGCCGGGATCAGGGGAATCCACGTTCAGCGCGGGTAAAATTTGGCTCCACGGCGGATTCGTCGGGCTGCCGGTATCGGTGTAGAACACCGCCGGAACAGGCACGGTGAACTTCCAGTCCGTGGCGTCGGTTAGGCCGGCGAAGTTGTTGCCGGAAGTGTCCTTGATCGCGCCAGCGGGAATCAGCACATAATAGCTCTGGCCCGTGGGCAGGACGTTGGTCGGCTGGATGATCAACTGCGCGGTGCTGAACGCAAGCTGGGGAGACGAAGTCACGTCAAAAGATTGCACCAAACTGGCGTCGCTGCTCCGGCGCAACTCGATGTTGCCGGTGCCGGCCACGACCGTCTCGTCAAAGGTCGCCACGAGGGCGTCGTCGGCTAACACGTTCGTGGCATTGTTGGCCGGAAGGGTGTTCGCCAAGGTTGGCGGTGTCGTGTCGCCGGCGGCGGTGATCACATAGTCCAGATAGTTTCCGTTGACCTGCAATTCGCCGGTCTGATTCCAGGCGAGCGTGGGAACAGTGCCAGGCTTGAAGCCGTTGGCATTCGCCAGGCCGCTGCCAAATTGAATCAAGTGGTAAGTGCCATTGAACCCCAGCGCCGTCGGCAGGTTAAGTGTCACCGCCCCCGCTCCGCCGCTGACGGTCAGGGCGTGGTTCACCTTGAGGGCGGCCACGCTGGTGAAGCCGGATAGGGTGCCTACATTGAGGTTACCGCTGCCGCTGAAGGTGAGGTTGGAAACGGTGAGGTTGCCGGCACCGGGCGCGACCGAGCCACCAGCGCCCACCGTGACGGCCGCATTCACCAGCCCGTTTCCGGCCAGAGTTGCTCCGCTGTTGACCGTGGTTGGACTGGCGGTGCTGCCGTCCACTTGCAAGGTGCCGTTGCTCACCGTGGTGTTGCCGGTGTAGGTGTTTGCTCCGGCGAGAATGAGGGTGCCGCTGCCCGTCTTGATCACCGAACCGCTCCCGCTGAGCACACCCTTATACGTGGTGCTGCTATGGTTGCCGCCCACGGTCAAAGCGATGGAAGTGCTGGCGTCGTTCCGCAGGGCAAGGTTGAAGCCGGTGCCGGCGCTGCTGGCAGCCAGGCCGCCGAAGGTGAAGGCATTCGCGGAAACGCTGTTGTCGAAGATCAGATTGGCGTCCGAGCTCAGGGTCACGGTGCTGTTCTGGAACGCGAGCCGGTTCTTGAGATAAACAATGGCGCCGCCCGTGGCGCCCGCGCTGAAGGTGGTGGTGCCGCTGAAGGTGTTGGCGCCCCCCAGATTGATGGTGCCCGTGTCGGAGGTGGATGGGCCGGCCAGGACGAGATTTTTGGTGGCTGACCCGGCAATCACGGCGTTCACGGTCAAGTTTCTTCCGGTGGTGTCGTTGGCGGCAGCGAGGAAGGTGTTGGCTCCGGTAATGTTCAAGGTGAGCGTGTAGGGACCGCTGCCGCCCGCTATGACGACGGAGGTTCCACCCGACTTCTGAACAATCCCGCCAAGGATGATATTCGCGCCGAGCGTGAGGGTTTGCGACGCGCCGTTGATTTCGGCCGTATTGCCGCCATTTACCCATGCCACATGAGCCAGACCACTCCCTTGATCCCAATTCTTGAGGGTGGTGTCCCATGTGCCGCTGCCGCCGTCGCTGCCACTATCACCGTCGGTCGCGATGTCAACGCTCCCACCGTCCCAATACCTTGTAGCGGCTTGCGCCGGGGGGGCGGCAAGGGCAAGCAGAACCGCCAGCACGGCGAGGACTGGCATCGATGCGCGGACTTGGAGCGGTCGGATGCTGCTGATAGATGGCATGAGCTGATAGCAGTTTTGGTTGCATTTGACATCGTGCTCCCTCCCGCCGGACTAGCCGCGCTGCGGGTAGGGCACTATGCGCTTGCTTCACTGTTCATGGTCAACACCCTAAATCCCCCTCCGTGAGCATGGCAAGACCGGGCAATAAATCCTGTCAAATAGTTACCTGAATAATCGTGAGCGGGGTCAGACATTCGATACGCTGATTTGAAAAGATAGCCTCCCTGCGTTTATCGATATAATGCGCCGCCGTCGGCCGGTCCTTGCCACCTGCGTCCCCTGCGACTCAATGATTCTTACCTCTATGACGGATCCGGCTTGGACTGTTTTCTTTCCTCCTCCGCTTTCATCTCATCCAGCACCTCGTCCGAGAACTCGGGGTAGAGGCGTTTCAAACAATCCGGGCAAACTCCGTGGGTGAACTCGATTTCGGAATAGCGCCCAAGGTAGCTCTCAATCTGGTTCCAGTAGCCCTTGTCATCACGGATTTTCTTGCAGCTGCTGCAGATGGGCAGCAGCCCGCTCAATATTTTCACCCGGGCCATCGCTTCGTCCACACGCCGTTGCAACTCCCGTTCGTGCGCCCGGAGCCGGTGGATCCGGAGCTGGTACCCTCCCGCGGCCAGGCCGGTTAACAGCACCAGCAGCAGGACGGGGAACCACTTCGTCTGGTAGAAATGCGGCCGGATGTGGAACGTATAAGTCGCTCCCGTCTGGTTCCAGACGCCATCATTGTTGCAGCCGATGACGCGGAACTGGTAGGAGCCCGGCGGCAGGCTTGCGTAGTAGGCAAAGCGACGCTGCCCGGCATCCACCCAGGCCGTGTCCTTCCCTTCGAGCTGGTATTTGAACCGCAACTTCTCTGGAGCCACGTAACTCAATGCGGTATAATGGATTTCAACTTCGCCGGAGCCGGGCGGAAGGTCGGCCGGCTGGTCGACAGGCTTTTTCTGCTTGTTGATCAGTACCTTTTCGATGAAGACCGGTGGAACCCGGTGATTGACCGTCTGGGCGCCGGGGCTGACCACGATCAATCCCTTCAAGGAGCAAAACAGGAGCCGGCCCGATTCATCGATGCCAGCATTGGGCTGGGTGCCGGCGACGAGGGACACGGTGCGCAACCCATCGCGATAGCCCAGGGTCATCACGTTGAGGGCTTGTTTTTTGCCTCCCGCCAGCGCGTTCAAATCGGCTTTAAGCACCCGGCAAATGCCCCGCCCGCCGCTCAGCCAGAGGGAACCCTGGCTGTCGTCCAGAACATT
>CAIYYI010000341.1 GCA_903930345.1 uncultured Verrucomicrobiota bacterium | reverse complement strand
TTCCTGGCCTGGGTGCCGTTTTACGATGTCCACACTCCGCTGATGGCGCGCGCGGATTTGAAGAAGAAATATGAGGCCAAGGCGCTGACCGTGAAGACCAACGCCTCCGCCTGGGGACGGGAGGGGGAGCGGCAGGTGCGCCGGGTGCAAAACCATGCGGTTTACGGGGGCATGGTGGAGGCGCTGGACCAGGCGGTTGGCAAAATCCTGCGCGGACTGGCGGACCAGGGGCTGGCGGACCGAACCCTGGTGATTTTCACCTCGGATAACGGCGGACTATCCACTTCCGAAGGGCATCCCACCTCCAACCTCCCGTTTCGGGCCGGAAAGGGGTGGCTTTACGAGGGGGGCATCCGGGAACCTTTCCTCGTCCGCTGGCCCGGTGTGGTCCCGCCTGGTTCCACCTGTGCCACGCCGGTCATCAGCCCGGACCTGTTTCCCACGCTGCTGGCGGCGGCGGGTTGCCCGTCTCCCCCCGGCAGCCACGCCGATGGCATCAATCTGTTGCCAATCTTCCGGGGCGGGTCGGGACCGGAGCGGGCGTTATTCTGGCATTACCCGCATTACGGCAACCAAGGCGGTTTTCCCGGTGGGGCCGTGCGCGAAGGGGCTTGGAACCTGGTGGAGCGTTTCGGGGGGCACCCCTTGGAACTCTACCGGCTGGGTGCCGACCCGGGCGAGGCCCACGATCTGGCCGGGCAATTTCCGGCTGAGGCCGCCCGTTTGCAGGCGCGCCTGGCGGCCTGGCGGCAAACGGTGGGAGCGCTGCTGCCCACACCCAATCCCGCCTATTCTGAGACCAACCAGACGCCTGCCAACCGTTGAGGGCCGCCCGACCTCAGGCCAGGCCGTCCACAAACTTCTGCATCTTGTCCTCCTGCCGCTCAATGGATTCCACCAGCTTGAACTGCGTGCGGCACCGGTCCAGGTTGTGGTTGGGACGGTGTACCCGGAAGTACGTGTCACCCACCAGAAAATCCGTCAGGAACCGGATGCCGATGGTGAAGGTGATCAGTTTGCCGGAGAAAGCCAGGAAGGAACGCTCGGCGGGGATCAAAAAGCGGCTGGCGGTTTCCATGTAACCACGGGCGAGGGCTTTGAACATGGGCATGCCCATCTGCACCTTTTCCAGGTCCAGCTCGTCTTCCATCGTGGGGCTGGTGGTCGTGCGGACCATGTCGCCGAAATCATAGAGCACCAGTCCCGGCATCACGGTGTCGAGGTCCACCACGCACATCTCCTCGCCGGTCTCCACATCGAGCATCACGTTGTTGAATTTGGTGTCATTGTGGGTGATGCGCTCAGGAATCCTGCCCGCAGCGTGGGCTTTCAGCAGCACGTCCACGATGGGTTCGTGTGCCAGGGCGAAGTCGATTTCAGCCCGGGCGATGCGGGCCCGGTTGCAGCGGTCCTCCTGGACCGCTTTCTTAAGCGTTTCAAAGCGTTTGCGGGTGTGATGGAAATCCGGGATGGTTTCCACCAGGCGGTCGCCGGCCAGGTCGCTCAGGAGGTATTGGAAATTGCCGAAGGCCTTGCCTGCCTGGAAAGCCTGCTGGGTCGTCTGCACCGCCTCATGGGTCTGGGCACGTTCCACAAAGACGAACGTGCGCCAGCACTCATCCTTGGCGTTACGGTAGTAAAGGCTGCCATCACGGGTGGGGACCACGGTCAGGACGCGCCGGGTGAGATCCTTCACCTCCTGCTCCTCAAGCTTGTGGCGGATGTGGGTGGTTACCCGCATAACGTTGCGCATCACGGCGTCCGGGTTCTTGAAGACGTTGACGTTGATGCGCTGATGGATGTACCGGACGAGCACGCCCCCCTGGTTGTAGGTGACGGTGTAGGTTTCGTTGATGTGCCCGATCTTGCACGGTTCAGCGTGCAGGATCTGCCCGTAAATCTGAAACTTCCGGGAGAGTTCCCGGAGCCGCTCTTCCTGATAAATTGCCATGCGATCCTTTTCTCTGACTGCTGGTTGCAATGGTTGCCGCCAAGGACATCTCCGCTTCCCCCGGCTGCCGTCCAACGGCCACCGGTGACAGACGAAGCAGTGAGGGCACGGGGGATAGTATTGGCAAACTCCCGGCGGCGAAGCAACTGGAATTGAACGCGTTGAGGATTGTGAATAAGTTCTTTGCCTTTGCACTTGAACGCAGCGTTTTTTCTGGTCAACTGAACGGTTCGAGTTTCGCTGAAGTACCCTTCCTGTAGTATGGTGGCTGTGTAGGTACCACAATCTGTTGTGGTTTCCGCTTTACACGTGGCTCGCCTTGGATTAGGGTATTCACACCATGTATCTGAAAAACCTGACGGTTTTAGGGTTTAAGTCGTTTGCGGATAAGACCTCGTTGAATTTCCAACCGGGGGTGACGGCGATTGTGGGGCCCAACGGGTGCGGCAAGTCGAATGTTTCCGATGCGATCCGCTGGGTGCTGGGTGAACAATCCGCCAAAGCCCTGCGGGGTGGTGAGATGGCCGATGTCATCTTCAACGGGGCGGACAGCCGCAAACCGATGGGCATGGCCGAGGTTTCCCTGACGATTGGCGGGGTGGATGAGGATCAGTTGAAGGCGGCGGGGGTGGAGGTGGTTTTCAATGAGGTGACTGTCACGCGCCGGGTGTTTCGGGATGGGGGCAGCGAGTATTTCATCAACAAGGTATCCTGCCGCCTGAAGGACATTCAGCAATTGTTCATGGGCACCGGGGTGGGGCGCACCAGCTACAGCATCATGGCCCAGGGCAACATCACTCAGATTTTGTCGAGCAAGCCGGAGGATCGGCGGCTGGTTTTTGAGGAGGCGGCGGGCATCACCAAGTTCAAGTCGCAGAAGAAGGAAGCGCTCCGCAAGCTGGAATACACGGAACAGAACCTGTTGCGTGTGGCGGACCTGATCCGGGAGGTCAAGCGCCAGATCGGTTCCCTGCAACGGCAGGCGGGCAAGGCGCGCCGTTACAAGCAGATCATCCAGGAGTTGCAGCACCTGGAAACCCAGCTCGCCCGCCACCAGTTTGACGTGCTCCAGGCGGAGATCAATGAGCGCACCGCCACGGCGGAAAAGCTGCGCACCGAGATGGAACAGTGCTCGGCGGATGTTCTGCGGCATGAGGATGAACTGCTGCTGCTGCGCCAGCGCCTCTCGGAAATGGAGCAGGGGATCAGTGCGACCCAGCAGAAGGGGATTGAGCTGAAGGGGCAGATTGACCGCAATGAAAGCCGCGTGGCCTTCAACCAGGAGCGGCTGCAGGAGCTTGAGCAGCAGAATGACCGGGCCCTCTCGGAGATCGCCCAGTCGGAGGAGCGCCGCCAGATCGCCGAATCCGAGCTGGTGGCCGTGACTGAGCGGCTGGAAATGTCGCAGGTCACCCTGGAGCAGCAGCGCACCACGCTGGCAGAACGGCAGCAGACGGTGCAGGGCATGGAGGCTGGCTTGCAGCAGCATCAGGAGCAGTTGCGCCGGGCGCAGGCCGAGGCCTTTGCCGCCCTGCAACAGCTCTCCCGGGTGCGCAACGAGATCAACGCCCTGGAGCTGCAAAAGCAGGGTAACACCATCCGGCTGGAGAAGCTTTCGTCCGAGAAAATCCAGCTTGAGGAGGAACGGCAGCGGTTGGAGCTGCGGCTGCTGGAATTTGCGGCCAATGTGGAGGCGGACAAGGTCAGCGTCCAGGTGCGGCGCGGCACTCTGGAGGAGCGCCAGCAGCGGATGCGGGAGATCCATCAGGAACTCGGGCAGTCCGCGCAGCAGTTGGATGTCCTGGTGCGCCAGCAGGCGGAGCGCAAATCCCGCCTCAATGTGCTGGAGCAGCTGGAGGAGTCCCACGAGGGCTTTAGTGCCGGCGCGCAGGCCGCGCTCAAGCAGTCGCGCGATGTGCTCGGGTCGCTGGCGGATTTCATCCGCGTGCCGGATCTGCATGTGACGGCCGTGGAGACGGCCCTGGGCCATTACCTGCAAGTGGTGCTCACCCGCCAGCCCGAGGCGGCCCAACTGATTCTGAGCGACCTGAGCGCCGGGCGCAAAGGCCGCGCGAGCATTGCGGCCCTGGCCCTGACCGGCCGGGCGGAGGCCGACGATGCGCTGCCCGATCCGGGGCATGGCGAGTCCATGCTGCGGGTCATTGAGGCCGATCCCTCGGTGCAGCCCCTGCTGAACCAGCTGCTGGGCCGCACCCGCATCATCGCCGATCTGGCCAGCGCCACCGCCGCCCAGCAGAATGGCGGGCGCGGGTTTGACTACATCACCGCCCAGGGGGAAATCTTGAACCGGCACGGCATTTACACCGGCGGGGCGATGAATCCCAACGGCCAGGGCAAGGCCCCCTCATCAATCCTCGGCCGCAAGAACCAGATTTTGGAGCTGCAGCAGCAACTGGCCGTCCTGCAAGAGCAGATCAATGAGGCCAGCCGCAGCAAGGGCGCTTTGCAGAGTGAGCAGACTGCCGTTCAGGCCAGCTTGCAGATGGAGCAAACGGAGCTGCGGGCGCAGGAGGTGGCCATCGCCACCCGGGAAGGTGAGTACCGGGCATTGCAGAACTCCCAGCGCAGCCTGAACCAGAAGATTGAGGCCGTGGTCTATGAGATCCAGAGCCTTGCCGCGTTTGAGCAGGAGGGGCTGCAAAAACAAAACGCCCTGGCGGCGCAGGTGGCGGAGCTGGATGGCCGGGAGCAATCCTCCCAGGCCCAGGTGGCGGAGGTCACCGCCGCCCTCGAGGGGTTGCGCTCCCAGCGCGAGGCCGCCAATGCCGCCCTTACGGAAACCAAAGTGTCCCTGGCCACTGAGGAGCAGATGTCCGTCTCCTTTGGCCGGCAGAAAGCCCCCTTGGAACTGCGCATCCGGGAGCTTTCCACCCTCGCCTTCCAGCGCCGCAATGAGCTGGCCACGTTTGTGACCCGCAAGGAGCAGTTGGTGGCGGAGATGGAGGAGGCCCGGCGCATCATCGTGCGCATTCAGCTCGAGCGCGAGCAGGTCAGCGCCCAGACCGCCCAACTGGTCGGCCTGAAGGAAACACACGAAGTCAATGTGGGGGCGCGCGAGGAATCGCTGCGCGGCATGCGTTCCCGCCTGACCGTTCTGCAGCAGCAGCGCGGCTCGGTGGATGTCGAGCTGGCCCAGAAGGCGATGGCCGTGCAGAACCTGCGCGAGCGCATCACCCAGAAATACCAGGTGAGCCTGGACAACGTGCGGGGCGAGTGCATCACCATCACCATGGCCGATGAGGGGCCGAGCAAAGTGGAGACCCTGACGCCGGACGAAATGGCCGCCCGCGGGCTGGCCACGGACTGGCAGGCCGTGACCGAGCAGGTGACGACTTTGCAGGCGCGGTTGGACGAGATGGGCCCGGTGAATCTGGTGGCCATTGAGGAATACGAGGAGACCGAGCAGCGGTTCGATTTCCTGAGCAAGCAGCATGACGACCTGGTGCAGGCCAAGACCCAATTGCTGGAGGTGCTGAACCGGATCAACACCCAGACCCGGGAGATGTTCACCGACACGTTCAACAAGATCCGCGAGAATTTCCAGTCCATGTTCGTGGAGATCTTCGGCGGCGGCAAAGCGGACCTGAAGCTCAGCGACGAGGGGGATGTGCTGGAGTCCGGCATCGAGATCATGGCGCGCCCCCCCGGCAAGCAGTTGCAGAGCATCACCCTGCTCTCCGGCGGTGAGCAGACGATGACGGCCGTGGCCCTGCTGTTTTCAATTTACCAGGTCAAGCCCAGTCCGTTCTGCGTGCTGGATGAGTTGGACGCGCCCCTGGACGAATCGAACATCAACCGGTTTGTGAAGATTTTGCAGCGGTTCCTGGTCCATTCGCAGTTTGTGATCATCACCCACAACAAGCGCACCATCAGCATGGCCGATGTGCTCTACGGCGTGACCATGCAGGAGCAGGGCGTCTCCAAGATTGTGAGCGTGAAGTTCCACAAGGCCGATGACGCCGCCGCAGGCGATGCGGCGGGCTTGACCCGCCTGGAGGCGCCGACCCCGGAAAAAGCAGCCCCGCCGGCCAGGCCAGCCACCAAAGGCGGGGGTGAGCAGGACGTGGTGCTGGTCAAATAGCCCCGCCGGTGTTCCGGCGCCGGCTTCGCCCGCTCCTACCCAAACTGGTAGGGCGGAGAAAGGTTGAAGGTGTTCGGAAGGTGCCGGATTTCAACGGTGTTGTCCTTGTTCAACAGGACTTCCACAATGTCGAACCGGATTTTGACATAGGGATTCCTCAGCGAGCGGACGTAATGGAGGGCGGTGCGGGAAAGGATCTGCCGCTTGCGGCGGTTGACGGCGGCGGCGGGCCGTGTCCAGCCGCCGGCTGCGCGCGTTTTCACTTCCACGAACACCAGGCAATCCTCGCAGCGCATGACCAGGTCAATTTCCCCCCGGCGGGCCTGGTAGTTGGCGAGCAGAAATTTCAGTCCCTGCTTTTCCAGGTGGCGCCGGGCCAGTGCTTCGCCGCGCTGTCCGATCTCCAGATGCCGGGGCTGGCGTCGCCCGCGCCACCAATCCGTGATCCGCCGCCACAGGCTCATAGCGCGAACAATTCGCCCTGGGTGGGGCGCAATGGGGCGAAGGACTTGCGATGGATGGGGCAGGGGCCGTGCCGGCTGAGGTTGGCCAGGTGGGTGGGGGTGCCGTAGCCCTTGTGCTCGGCAAACCCGTACTGCGGCCATTTCCGATCATACTCAAGCATCAGGCGATCACGGGTGACCTTTGCCAGCACGCTGGCCGCCGCGATGGAGTAGCTGAGGGCGTCCCCCTTCACCAGCGGGGTCTGTTGAAAGGCCAGGGATTTGACCCTCAACCCATCCACCAGCACATGGTCCGGCGCCGGTTGCAAGGCGGCCAAGGCGGCGTTCATGGCCTTATGGGTGGCCTGGAGGATGTTGATGCGGTCAATGGTTTCGGCATCCACGACAGCCAGGGCATGCTTCACCTCCGGGTTGCAGGTCAGCAGGCTGAAAAAAAGTTCGCGCTGTCCGGCGGTCAATTGCTTGGAGTCATTCAATTCCTCCAGCTCCAGCGGAAGGCCCTGTTCGACCCAGATGGCGGGCAAAACAACTGCGGCGGCGACCACCGGCCCAGCCAGCGGCCCGCGCCCGGCCTCATCCACGCCCGCCAGCACATGGATGCCTTCAGCGCGCAATTTCCGTTCCCACTCCAGGCGGGCGATCACTCTCATGGGGTTATTCATGCAACCAGATTTGTCGGCCACCATAATGGATACCCACCGGGCTGGCCACTCTTAAAAAACGCCCGTTCAGATTTCGCGGGGACGCAGGCGTCAGCGGGTCAATCAGTTTGAAGTTTGTTCCAGCTTACCGGGGTGCCTGCACTGCGTGCAGTGGGCGGGCTGGCTGGCCGTTGATGGTCACCTGTCCGCGTAGGAACACGGGTGCGGCAGGTCCCGAGGCGGACGCCGCCGGAGAGGCCAGAGCCCCCGCAGCGCCGATGGCCTGGAAGGCCAACCCCTCGGGGGCGGTTGCTGTGGTGGTGGGGAGCGCTCCCCCGAGACGTTCCACCTGGTTCGTGGCGCGCAGGGAAAGCAGGGTGTTTGTCAGGGGCAGACTGGGCAGCGTGCCGGCCAATTGCACCCGTTGTTTGGTGGTGCGATTGGTGCCCGTCACGTTGAATTCCCAAGTTGCTGAGGTGCCCGGCGGGCTTGCGCCAGGCGCGTCAGGTTGGGCTGAGCCGTCTTGTCTGGTGCCCACCGCATCCTGGTCGCGCATGGCGGTCTGGATGCTGCGCAGACGTTTGGGAGCCAGGTTGGCGGTCACCCCGGCCGGTTTCCCTGCGGCAACCACCAGACGGCCCAGGTAAACTGAGCCATCCGCATCAACCACACGCACCGTCTGGTTCGAGACCGCAAGGGCAAAGTGCTCCAGCACCAGAAATGCCGCGGTGCGCCGGGCCGCGGTCGCCGTGGGGGTCTCCGCGCGGGCGGCCAGGGCGGGTGCGGGTAGGCCGGCTTCGGTGCCGGTGATTTCCCGGGAATATGCCGTTGGAGCAGGGCTTCGGGCGGTCTTCTCGAATTTGACTTCCAGTTCGTCCGCAACTGACTTGCGGCTGATGTCTTTTGCCAATTCTTGGGGACGGATGGGGGCCGTAGCCATGGGGGCTGGGGGCGGAGTGGCTGGCTGGACTTCCGCCAGCTTGGCTTTGGCTGCGGCTGGGCGAGCCTCTTCCAAGCGCTTTCCTCCGGTGCTGAACCGGGTTTCAATCATGGCTTTGGCCGCAGGTGCTGATACCACCGCCGGGGCAGGGGCGTCGGCCTTGAACGCCAGGGCTTCCACCGGGGCGGTGGTGGGAGGGAGAGCTTGTCGCTTGTCCGCCAGACCGTCTTTTGCGGCGGGGGCCAGGCGTGCTGGGCTTGGTTGGGGGGCATTCTGTACCATGCTCATGGATTGCGGTTGCAGGGTGGGATCGGTCCGGACAAACTGCCAGATAATGAGTCCGAGCACCACGCTGAGGCCGAGCGAAAAAGCCAGCCGGGGCCACCAGAGAAGCCAGGCGGACAGGGTCGCTTCCGGTCGCTGTCTATGGTGGCGCTTTGCCTCGCCCAGCAGTAGTTCCCGGGTGGCCGGGTGCAGGGCAAAATCGCCCCCCTGTGCCCGTCGCTGTTTCGCGTACTGGCGCAGCAGTTGCTCGATTTTGTCGGGTCCGTTATCCGGCATAGCTCCCTTCATTGGACGGAGGATGAGTGAGAATTCTCCTCGGAAAATAGTTTTTGCAAAATCTCACCTAGGCGTCCCAGGCATTTGCTGAGGCGTGAGCTGACGGTTTTGGGGTTCAAAGCCAGCTCAGCGGAGATTTCCTCGTAGCTCAGGTCGCCAAAGTAGCGCAGCTCAACCACTTCGCGGCATGGCTGATTTAGTTGGGCCACCGCCCGCCCCACCAGGGCGTAATGCTCGGTGCGCATGAGCTGCAAGTCAGGGCCGGGCAGTGGGCTGGCCGGGTTCAGGGGGAGGTCGGTGTCCGGATCCTCGGCGTCCAACGAGAGCGGGACCTGCCCACTGCCGCGCTTGGCCGCCTGCTGTTTCTCCACGAAATCGCGGACTTTGTTCGTCGCAATGCGGAAGATCCAGGTTTGCAGCCGGCTTTGGCCCGCGAACTGATTCAGGTGCTTGATCACCGCCAGGAAGGTTTCCTGGCAGGTTTCCTCCGTGTCCTCCAGGGAGAACACGGGGCTGAGTTGGAAGATGAACCGGGAAGTCGGGGCGTAATGCTGAGCGAACAACTCGCTCCACGCCTCGGCTTCGCCGTGGCGGCAGCGGGTGATCAGGCTGGCTTCCGCCTCCGGACCCATCATTCCTGACAACCGCTGGCCAACCTCCGGAAAATCCGGAATCCGTGGCACCCGCAGAGCGGTGGGAGGACGGACATCATCCGCCCCGTTGGTTTTGTTCAGGGGAGACCCGGGCACAGATGCAGGCGAGGCACTCACGGAGCTGAGTTCCGGTAGCCGCCTCTCATCGTCAGGTTGCCGGGTGTTCACCATGCGCGACTGGTAATTGTGACCTGGAACCCACCGTAGTGTGCGACGGTCTGTTTGGCGAGCAGGTTCTTCATGTGGTGGACAGTTTCATGATCCGCGCAGCTCCAGCAGCCTCACGGATTGTGCTGGCACGGTGACTTCCAAGCCGCCTGGCTTCCGGGGGACGGCTTTTTGTGTGATTAGCTCGCGCGCGCTGCCGTGGGGTAGGGGGGCTTCGGTTCGGATGCGGGCGGTGATTTCATGCATGGCGGGATTCCAGAGGGTCAGATAGCCCATGCTGTCGGGGCCGGGGCCGAAACGTTCCAAGGCCAGTTCGGGAACATCCGCGCGGGCAGCGGTCACCGGCTGCCACCCGGCCTCGGTCACGCGCTTGATGAGCGGCAGGTACTGTTTAAAGAGGGGCCGGTCGCGGTTATACCATTTGGGGTTCTGCCAATAGGGGTTGTCGGCCGCGTTGTGGCTGAACATCCCGGGCCAGAACCCCAGCGCCAGGCTGCGCTGGAAATACTGTTCCACCAGCGGCGGGGTGAATACGTCGTAGTCAGTGTTCATCAGCAGCAGATAGGGCTTCTGCCCGGACAGCGTTCGCCAGAGGCAGAGCTGCGCGTCGGGCGGCGGATGGTATCGGCCCTGCCGCACCCAGTCGGTTTCCGTCCCCAGGATATCCAGCCACGGGCAGAGGAAGGTGAAGCGGTGCGGCACGCTGTTGGCGAAGGTGAGCTTGCCCAGCCGGTGGACGTCATCGCAGAACCAGCGGGTGAACTCGGCTACCGCCAGGCCTTTGTGGAGGGCGGGCTGGCCGGTTTCGGTGGCGAAGGTGAGCGGCACCGTCGTGTGCTTGAAGTGCTCCCGGTTGAAGTTCAGGTCGGTGGTCACGTAGCCTTCCAGGGAATCAAGGTATTCCCCGTCCAGCGTCCCCTTGGCGCCGGGGCCGTAAAGCTGCTCCTTCAGCGTGTCGTTCCAATGCACCGTGGCCCCGTTCAGGCCATTGCTGGCGGGCAGGCGGGGGTTGGGGTTAAGGCTCCAGACCGCGCCGTTGCACCACGGGGTGTCCCGGAAGCTCAGTGCCGGCTGCCCGGCTTCGTCCAGCATGGCGGCAGTCAGGGTGGCGGCGGCCATCCGCTGGTCGGAGTTCCGGGGGCCGGCCGCCAGCCGGTTGCGCTCGGCCACTGCGGCCGCGTGGGTGCGGGGCATCGACTTATCCATCTTCATCCACCAGGTCATCGGCTCGGTGTAGCGGAAGCTGAGGATCCCCCAGGTGTCGTCGAACGGCACATTGTTGTTGCCCTCATGAAACTTGAACTGGAAGTCTTCCGCCCCCTGGACCCGGCTCACGTCGGTGAAAGGCATCCAGAGCCCCTGTTCTTTCACCCGCACCTGGAAGTGATCGGGAAACAGGTCCATATACTCCGCCCACGCCGCGCGGAAGCCCCAGGCGGGCGGGAAGGTGAAGAAGACAAAGGCGAATTCCGCCCGCGAGTTGGCTTCCGGCACCAGCCCGAGGTCGTAGGCGATCAGGAGCTGCCGCGTGCCCGCATGATAGACCAGCCGGTATTGGGCGGGCCGCGCCATGTCGAGTCCCAGGGCGAGCCCCACGGTGTGGTCATGGATGGCGGCCAGCGGATACTGGCTGAGCGTGCCGGTGGCGCCGCTGCCCATGCTGACGCCGTTGAAATATTCCTGCTGGCCGGTGATCGGGCGGCCGCGCTGGATGTCATCCCCCCATTGCCAGCCGGTTGCGTCCACCGGGAGCGCGAAATAAAGGGTGATGGCCCGGTCGCGCCGCCGGGTGTCGGTGATGGTCCCCTCCACGCGGAAGCCGCCGCCCCCGGGAAGGGCCACTGGCTGGAGTCGGTGCTCCAAGGCCAGGCCCAGATCGGGGCAGGCGCCCGCCTGGAAGGCAAACACATCCGAGTTGGCGGCGACATCCCGCGCCATGAAGCCGCCTTGGCGGCCGACTCCCAGCGCCCGGCCGCTGACTTCCAGAGCGGTGATCCGGTCTTCGACCAGAGTTAACTTTAACGGTCCAGCCACCTGTTGGGAGGGCAGAACCCGGGCAGGGGATCGGGGCACTGGCACCACGGAGACGGGAGTGCCTTGGAACCGGAGGACTTCGCCCGCGGTTAACTCCTCCACGGCCAGGTCATCAAACCAGGCCCGGCCGGTGTGTTGTCGCAGAAGGCAGTGCAGGGTGAGAGATTTCACCGGCTGGGAGGGCAGAAGGGTGAGTTCCCGCCGTTCCCAGTCATGGGTGCCGCAGCGGAAAGGCACCACCTGGCCCCAGAGCGGGGTGCCGTCCTGGTAGGTGAGATCCACATAGAGGGCATAGCCGCTGTCCGGGCTGCCGCTGACCTCCTCGGCCCGGCTCCAGCCCCGCACCAGGATCGGTACCGCCTGGGTCTGCTGGAGCGAGATCGTCTGGCTGGCCCCCTGCCAGTGGCGGCTGTTGGTGACCGTGCAGGCCAGGGCGCGGGTGCCGGCGCGTCCGGCCCGGTCTTCCAGCCGCAAGCCTTGCGGGGCTGCCCCCCAGGCCGTCGGCCGGCCGGCGTTGGTCCCCTCGAAACCCGGATTGGCCAGGCGGTTCAGGCCGGGGGGCAGGTCCCGCAGCACCCGCAGGACCGGGGAGGCCGCCGGGAGCAGGCCTGCCAGGCCCAGCCAGAGGCAGAGGGTCAGGGATGGCTTCATACGGGCAGACTCGCTTGGGGAGGCGGGCGGAGTCAAGCCAAGGCGGGGGGAGGGCGGGAAAACTACATCAGTTTGCATTGCCGTGCTTGCCAAACTTAATTAGGACTGTTAAGTCAGTCGCTCCTTTTACATGAAAAAGACCATTAAAAAGCCGTCGGCAAGCGGCGAAAAAGCTGTTTATTCACCTTTGCAGCCTCTGCCCAACCCCCTGCCCAAAGGGGTGAGTTGTCTTCAAAACCCCATCTACAACAAAGGCGCCGCCTTCACCCTGGCGGAGCGCGAGGCCCTGAGCCTCCAGGGGCTGTTGCCCCCGCGCGTTTACACGCCGGACGAGCAGGTGCTGCGCATCCTGTCCAACTTCAACAAAAAGCCCAACGACCTGGAGCGCTACATCCATATGATGGGCCTGCAGGACCGCAATGAGACGCTCTTCTACAAGGTGGTGATGGATCACATCGAGGAGATGATGCCCATCATCTACACCCCCACGGTGGGCCGCGCCTGCCAGGAATACGGCTCCATCTTCAGCCGCCCCCGCGGCATCTACATCTCCTCCCGCGACCGGGGCCGCGTGAAGAAGATCCTCCGCAACTGGCAGGAGAAGAACGTCCGCATGATTGTGGTGACCGATGGCGAACGCATCCTCGGCCTCGGGGATCTGGGTGCCCAGGGCATGGGGATTCCGATCGGCAAGCTGGCGCTTTACACCGCCTGTGCCGGCATTCATCCCCAGGTCTGCCTGCCGATCACCATTGATGTCGGCACCAACAATGAGACCCTCCTGCGCGACTCGCTCTACACGGGCCTGCGCGAGCCCCGGCTGCGCGGGGAGCGGTACGACGAACTCATCGAGGAATTTGTGCAGGCGGTGCAGGAGGTTTTCCCCAAAGCCCTCATCCAGTTTGAGGATTTCGGTAACCAGAACGCCTTCCGTCTCCTGGAGAAGTACCAGGATAAAGTCTGCTGCTTCAACGATGACATCCAGGGCACTGCCGCTGTGGCGGCTGCCGGGTTGTTCTCCGTCATGGGCATGATCGGCTCCACCATCCAGAAACAGCGCCTGCTTTTCCTGGGCGCGGGCGAGGCCGGCATCGGCATCGCCGAGCTGTTCGTCGAGGCTCTGGCGGTCGAGGGTGTGGACCGCGAGGTGGCCCGGCACCAATGCTGGTTCATGGACTCCAAGGGGCTGATTGTCCGTGGCCGGGACAACCTGACCGAGCAAAAGCTTCCCTTCGCGCACGAGCATCCGGCCTGCACGGATTTGCTCGCCGCCGTGGAGGCGCTCAAGCCCACCGCCCTGATCGGCGTCTCCGGCATGCCCTCCAGCTTCACGAAGCCGGTGGTCGAGGCCATGGCGCGCATCAACAAGCGGCCGGTGATCTTCGCGCTCTCCAATCCCACCTCCAAGGCCGAGTGTACGGCCAGTGATGCTTATACTTGGTCGGACGGACAGGCGATCTTCGCCAGCGGCAGTCCGTTTGGGCCGGTGGTCCACAAGGGGCAGACCTTTGTCCCGGGCCAGGGCAACAACGCGTACATCTTCCCGGGCGTCGGCCTGGGTGTGGCGGCGGTGGAGGCGCGCCACGTCACCCAGTCGATGTTCCTGGTGGCGGCCCGGGCGCTGGCCTGTCAGGTGGATAAGAACGACCTGAAACAGGGCCGGATCTATCCCTCGCTCAAGCGCATTCAGGAGGTTTCGGCCCACATCGCCGTCGCGGTGGCGGAAGAGGCCTACCGGCTGAAGCTCGCCGCCATCCCGCGACCGAAGAACCTGCCGGCCTACATTGCCAGCATGATGTACAAGCCCGAGTATCCGATGTTTGCCTGAGCGCTTCCTTCGCGAGTCCCGGTATAATCACTCATCGCCCCGATGGTGGCTCCCTGGTGGAGCGGCCATCGGGGTTTTTTGAGCTTTGCAGCGTTCCGGGCGCGGCGTAAGCTCGGCTGCATGACCCCGTTCGTTCAGATTTTTCGCCGCTGGCGGTGCCCTCTGCTGCTGGTCCTGGGGCTCCTTGGCCTGCTGGCGCCCGGGTTCGCCGCTGGGCTCTCGCCCGAATATCGCCTGGCCATCGAGGCAGATTGGGCCCGCCAGGAAAAACGCCTCGGCCGCACCGTTGATAGCCCTGATGCCCTCCGCGCCTTGGTGGAGCGCGCCCGGGCCTCGGGGGCGGTTGTCATCCCGGATCAGCTGGCCGGGCAGGGGAACGCCCTGGCCGGCCTGGACGCGGCCGGACGCCAGGCTCTTTACCTCCGTCTCCGCTGGGAAATCCGCCAGCAGGCCCTGGCCCGGCACCTGCCCGCGGATCGCCCCGTGCTCTTCATGAAGCGCAACCGGTTCATCTGCCAGATGCTCCACGAGTACATGGCTTACTTCTACGACTACGGGAAGGTGGCGGGCGGCGGCGGCGTTTACCGGCTGGAAAATCCGGGGCAGTCCTTCGCGGTCACCGACCTGATCCAGAGCCGCCTGAGCCAGGGTAACTTCACCACGCTCGCCCTGGGGGTGGATGGTCGCAAGGCTTACTTCGCCTTCGCCGAACGCGCGCCGGTCAAGCCGGACTACCGCTCCCCGGACCGGCGCGGCTTCAACCTCTACGCCCTGGATCTGGCGGCGGGCCAGCTCCAGCGGCTCACGGCCGGGTGCGAGGACGACTTTGATCCGTGCCCGCTGCCGGATGGCGGCATCGCTTTCATGTCCACCCGGCGGGGCGGCTTTGCCCGCTGCAACAACGCCTGGGAGCCCACCGCCTCCTACACCCTCCACCGCATGGCGGCCGATGGCAGCGATATCCGCCTGCTCTCCCCCCACGAGACGGCGGAGTGGCACCCCTCCGTGCTGAATGACGGGCGCATTGTCTATGTCCGCTGGGATTACGTGGACCGCTCCGCCGCCAATTTCCACGGCCTCTGGACGTGCAACCCCGATGGCACCGGGGCCGCCAGCCTCTTCGGCAACTACACCATGCGCGTCAACGCCTGCTACCAGCCCCGGGCCATTCCCGGCTCGTCGAAAATCCTGTTCGTCGCCGGGGCGCACCACGCCGATGTGGGGGGATCGCTCGTGCTGCTGGACCCCACCCGGGCGGCCCTCGATGCCGCAAGCGGCGAGGACCGGCTGGAGAGCCTGGAGCGGCTGACGCCGGAGGTCTGCTTCGCCGAGGCCGATGGCTGGCCGAAGAGCTATTTCCACAGCCCGCACCCGCTGTCAGAGCAGGCCCTGCTGGTGGCCTTCAGCTTTGATTCCCTGCCGGGCATGAGCAGCGGCGAGGGGCGCGACACCCGCACCGGGCTCTACTACTTTGACCGGGCCGGGAACCTGGAGCTGCTCTACCGGGATCCTGAAATCTCCAGCATGTACCCCTTGCTGCTGGGGCCGCCCGCCCCCCGGCCGCAGGTGGCTTCTGCCGCCGCCGATGACCTGGGGGAGGAGGGGGAGTTTATTCTGGCCGACGTCCGCCACAGCCTCATGCCGTTCCCGGCGGACCGCCGGGTCACCAGCCTGCGCGTCTTCCAGCTGCTCGGCAAAACCGGCAACCACACCGCCAACGAGCCGCGCATCGGCCATGCCAATGCCGAGAACGCCCGCCTGCTGCTCGGCTCGGTGCCGGTGGAAAGCGACGGCTCGGCCTACTTCCGCGTCCCCGCGCGCCAGCCCCTCTATTTCCAGGCGGTGGATGACCAGGGCCGCGCCGTGCAGGGCATGCGCAGCGCGGCCTACGTGCAGCCGGGGGAGCGGCGCGCCTGCGTTGGCTGCCACGAGCCGACCGGGGCCGCCGCCGCCCCGCGTCCGCTGCTGGCCACCCGGCGGCCTGCCAGCCGCCTGCAGGCCGGCCCCCCGGGCAGCCGTCCCTTCAGCTACGCCCGGCTGGTGCAGCCGGTGTTGGACCGCGACTGCGTCCGCTGCCACGATGGCTCCCCGGGCCCTGGCCGCAGCCCGCTGCTGCTCACCGGCCGCCCGGCGGGGCATTTCAGCGAGTCCTATAAAAGCCTGAAAAAGCACGTGCGCTGGTATGAGTGGGGCGACGCCAGCATCTCCCAGGTGGCTACCCATCCCGGCCGGTTGGGCGCGGATGCCAGCCCGCTCACCCGCATCCTGGACGACGCCAACCACCGGGACATCGGCCTGTCCGACGCCGCCCGCCGGACCCTTTACCTCTGGCTGGATGCCAACGTCCCCTTCTACGGCACCTACGATCCTGACCAGCAAGTGGCGCAGTTGAAGGGGGAAACGATTCCCTCGCCATGAGTATCCGCTCTAGCCGTGGGTTTTAGCCGCATGAATGGTATTTGGAGCAAGGCGGGAACTGCAGCCAGAACATTGCCTTTGGGTTTCTGGCTTTTGACGCCACTGTGTGCACTGGTCTTCGCAGTGCTTCCTGGTGGCTGGTGGTTTACGATGGGAGGAGGGATGCGATGGCAATGGGGATATCCCATTCCGTTCTTTGTAGTCCAGGGGAAGAGTCCGTTTCGGGGCTACCGAGGATTTGGAGACTTCAACTACGGGCCAGGTTATTTCGGGTTGCTGGCAGATTGGCTGATCTGGACTGGCGTATTCTTATGTGTGTCGTTTGCCGCTCAACTGCTTTCGAAAAAGGCGCACGGCCGGATTGGTTCGCAATTTGTTTTTGTTGTCTTCATCAGTGGCTTTGCCGCCGCTTACGGATTGATTTATAAAGAAATTTGGACAACATTCCTCCTGAATATTTATGCTGGCTAACAGGCGATCCAGTGAACTTGGTCATCCCGCATTGGCTGCACTTCACACGCTACGTGGGCAGGTTCGTTTGGGCATATGAACGCAATGCCGCCAGGATTTGAGTGTGATGCTCCAGTAGAGGGGTTCTATTCTCCAGCCGAGTACAACTGGACTATTCGCCCGCGACATGAATACCACCATGATACAGAGCGAGGTTGGCTTTGCATTGGTGGGCCGGGTGTGGACGGCATCGAGTTTGGGTTGCTACGAGGTCAGAGAGGTGTATTCGCATTTTACCCGGTCAGCGGGGCATACGTTTGGAAGGCCGACTCCGCCACAAGGTTGATGAGCGGATGGCTGAGCGGGGAGATCAAAGTATGACCAAAGCCGGGGATCTTCTTCCTGATCAATAAAACGGCGTTCCGCTAATTTAGTGATCATAATCGTTTGTGCCCGCATGGCTCTTCCCCCAACAGCGACCGTGACGAAGTGGGCACTCCGGAGTGCGGGGATGCTCTTCACTTTGGCAGTCGCATTCTTCATCGCTTTCGGCGTGCTCACCTACGGGGAGGAGTCTGTTGCGTTTGAGGTCGGCGAGACCTATGATTCGATTGGCAGCCCGTATTTGTGGTTTGCTGTTGCAGGCGGTATGGGTGTGATCGGTTCGGTTATCGCTATCGCAGTTTATGTCGGTGCCACTTTGGTTGGCAGGTTCAAAGGAAAACGCTCATGATCAGGTAATATCTCGCGGCGGCTGGTGGGCAGACAGGCTCCTGGAGGGAAACCAAATTGCAGCTCTGGTGTTGATATGGAGGTGACTGCTTATCAGAGCCTCAAATGGATCAATCGACACGGCGCAGCAGTGGGTCTGTTGGCCTTGATTCTGGTCGTTTGCGTGGTGGGGCATTCCATTGCGGTTATGAAGGTGCAGCTATTCCATGATCTTCCCTGCGAGTGGAATTGGGGGGAGGGCTTGCTCCGAAATATGGCTGGAATCAGGTTTGTCCACGGCAATGGGTGGGCGGTCCTTGTCTATCTGTTATTTGCTTTTGGCACCTTGCTGTATCTTGAGGTGCGGACCATGCCCCGCTGGGCCGTCTCGAGCACGTTTATGTTCCTATCCTTGCCCATGATAGCCTATGTGTGGCTTTGCCTGAATTTCACAGTGCGCGGTTTTCTAGTCATGGGGCATCATTCTTCCTGACACGAATCCGCGTGCTCCATATCTCGGTGCGAATCCGGAAATGGTTTTTTGCGGCTTCAGCTCAAAACCCGGGCAGAACTGGTGCCGTGTTTCAGCCCGGCCGGTGACCCTGGTGGCTGATAGGCCGTGCCCGCCAAATTCCTTGGCCTGGTGGTTGCATGTCCGGGATGGCTTTGGTATTTCAGGGGGATGTCAATTTCAGCCTCGCCACCGGCGGCCAAGTCCAAAGTGTTGAATTATCTCGTCTGGGGCTGCATTGCCCTTGGCCTGGTGCTGCTTGCCCTCAAGACGTTTTGGATCGGGTACTATGTGATCCCGCAGAATGGCATGGATCCGGGCCTGCCTGCGGGCAGTAAACTCCTCACCCTGCGCCACCCGTACTCCGGTCCCGCCAGTGTCAGGCGCGGCGATATCGTGGTCTTTGTGGTCGAGGAGGACGGTCAGCCCATGCATTGCATCTGGCGCGTGGTCGGCCTGCCGGGCGAGACGGTCGTCGCCGCCGGGGAAATCCTCAACATCAGCGGTCAGACCGTGCGGCGGCAGCGCCTTCGCGAGGCGGGTGGCCGGACGCTTTTTCGCGAGCAGATCGGCTCCGCATCCTACGAGATCGCCTTTGCCCCCGCCCCGGATCAAACCGCCCCGGATGTTACCGTCACGGTTCCGCCGGGCCACTTTTTCGTGATGGGCGACAACCGGTTTTCGGCCCACGATAGCCGCTTTATCGGGCCCATTCCCTTCCGTTCCATTGTCGGTCGCAAGCTGTGAGCCGGTGGCCGACGGGCACGTTTCCTAACGCGAACCCGCCTGCAGTTTGCCCCGGTGTGGGCCGGGTATCCCCCGGCATCCGGTTTCTATTCGTGGTAGTCGTCCCGGGCCATAAGCACTTTGCGCAAATGCCCTTCAGTCACCTTGGGCCATTTGAGCTGGCTCAGCCACTTGTTGGTTTCGGCGATGTCAAAGGCTTTGGCGTCAAAGGGACGCCCCAGCCATTCTTTCATCGATTTGTGTTCGGGGTGCCTCCGGTTCTTGAGCACCTTCAGCAGTTCCTCATAGCCGGATGGCCCCCCGCAATCTTCCGGCGGACAGGCGCAGGCTCCGTCCAGACAAAGCGCAGTGCCTGCCTTGGCGGCATCCGCAGGCAGATGCTTCTCGACGCTGATCAGGTGTTCCCAAGTGTCGCCGAAGTCATAAATGTACATCAGTTGGGCCTGGGGGAGCGGGAGGAGTTTCTCCAGGGTGAATTTGCTTGCCTCAAGTATTTCCGGATCACTCTCAAACTCGGCGTAGTGGTTGTTGGTGTCCGAATAATAACGTTCCCCGACGACGAATTGGTGCAAATGGCTGTTGGTCCAGCCCATCGCCACCTGGATGACGGCATGCAGCCAGCCGAGATTGGCATTGCCCGGCACTTGCAGCCGTCGCCAAACCGGGGAAGGCATGTTCAACAGTGTGATTTCCAATTGGAACAGGGTGGCACTGCTTTTTGCGGCGGCGGTCTTGGTTTTTGCTTTCATGGGTGTGAGTTGTTCGTTCCTTTGTAAGGTGTGTCCGTGGCTGGCGCCAATAAAATTCCACTGAAAATGGTGCCGGACCCTTCCGGCAGTTATGGAACGTGGGGTGGTCTATTTGTTGCCCCACGCCTCGGCGATCACCGGTTTGATGATTGCGGCAAAGCCCTTGTAGGCCGGTGCTTTGAAGTGGAGCCGGTCCGTCTGGTACAGCTCCAGGCGCGGCTGTCCATCCGCCCCAAACAGTGTCGGGTTGACGTCGATGTAGGCCAGCCTGCGGTTTCGGGTGCAGTACTCGCGGGCCAGTTGGTTGGCGGTGTCCACCACCTCCCACCGGTCCTGTTTTTGCGGCACGCGATTGATGGAGACGTAGAAGATGCGTGTCTCTGGCAGTTGGGCGTGGACCCGCCCGACGAACTGGCGGAACCCGTCACAAACCTCCTCCGCCTTCCGGCCGGCGTTGATGTCGTTGCTGCCGCAGTAATAGACGATGATGCGTGGCTCGTAGGGCAGCACGAGCTTGTCCATGTAGTGCAGCACGTCCGTCGTCACGGAGCCGCCGAAGGCGCGGTTGAAGACGGGCAGGGGAGCCATTTGCTCGGGCAGCTTCTCCCAGAGGCGAAAGATGCTGCTGCCGATGAACAGGATGGCTTTTTGCGGGGGCGGATTGGTCCGGTCGCTGGCGAGGTACCGGTTGATGTCCCGTTCAAACCGCACGGGGTCAAGGTTGGGTGCCGACTTCGGGGCGTTGGTGGTTTGCGCCCCGAGTGTGCCGGCCAGCAGGAGCGCACAAATCAATGGCAGCAGATGCAGCCGACCGGCGATTTCCCGGATTGAATTCGTTTTCTGGGTGGCGATCAACATCGGTCGAGCTTACGCGGGAGCGGCTGCGATTCAAGGCTGGAAATCCGCGCGCGGCACCCTGCGAGGATTCGGGAGGTGCGCCAGGCCAGGAAGCGGGAAAACCAGAACCCGGTGGCCCAACAGGATCGCCCCAGCCCACGCCATTCCTGCCACCCGGAAAACAATGGCCAGAATGGCTCCGGTGGGTTATCCTCAGCTCATAAACCACGATGAGCGACTATGACCAGCGGGCAATTTCTACAACGCGCGGTTGAACTTTCCCAGGAAGGCATGCGCCAGGGACAGGGGGGGCCTTTTGGAGCCTTGGTGGTGGCGGGTGGCGAGATCATCGGCCAGGGCTGCAACCGTGTGCTGGCCACGCATGACCCCACCGCGCATGCCGAGATTGTGGCCATCCGCCAGGCCTGTCAGGTGCGCCAGTCCTTTTCCCTGCCGGACGGGGTCATATACACCAGTTGCGAGCCATGCCCCATGTGTCTCTCCGCCATTTATTGGGCGGGCATCCAGACGGTCTATTACGCGAACACCCGCCACGATGCAGCAGGCATCGGATTCATCGACGAGGAATTGTACGGGGAGCTGGCGCGCGCCCCTGAACAGCGGCGTTTGAGCATGGTCAGGATGCTGTTGCCGGAGGCGCTGGCCGCCTTTGAGGAGTGGCGCACCAAGGCGGACAAGGTGCGGTATTAATGAGCGGGTTTACGCCCGGCTGACCACCGCAGTTCGATCCCCTGGCTGAAGGCTGCCACCGTCCCCTCGGCCGGGTTGTGCTGGACGACCAATCCGCGTTGCCCGGGCCGCAGCCCGGTGATGTGCCCCAGGCCCTGCTCTCCCGCCACCAGAAGGGCGGTGGAAAAAGCGTCGGTTTCGGTGGCGGAGGGGGCGGTGATCGCTGCCAGCAGAGGGCCGCTGACCGGCTCCCCGCTGCCCGGATCAAGGACGTGCCCGCGCAGGCTTTCCCCCTCGTGGAAGCATTTCCCCCAGATCGCGGAAACCGAGAGGCTTGCATCCCGCAGGTGGACCACAGCCAGGGAACCTAGCCCAGCCGGTTGCCAGGCCCGGGGCAGTTCGATGGACACCGGCCACGCCGCCCCTCCGGGCGGTGCGCCCAGGGCGGTTACGGTGCTCGTGCCGCCATGGAGCAACGCCTGGGTAATCCCGGCCTCGCGCAGAACCCGGGCGGCTTGCTCAATGGCGTAACCCTTGCCCATGGCCCCCAGATCCAATTGCAGCCCCGGCCGTTGGAAGCGGGCCGAGAAAGAAGCCTCCTCCAGAGAGAGCCACTGCTGGCCAACCTGCTGCCGGGCCGCCGCCAAGGCTTGCGGCGGTGGGCGGTGCCCGTTGCCGTCCTTGAATCCCCAGGCCTGCATCAACGGTCCCACGGTGATGTCAAACGCGCCCTTCGTCTCCTCCCCCAGCCGGTGGGCCCATTGCAGGAGTCGGAACACCGGTGGGCTGAGACGCACGGGCCCCGGATAGCCATGGGCGTTGAGCGCGGCAATCTCACTGTCCGGGCGGTGGCAGCTCAGCCGTTGCTCCCAGCGTTCGATCTCATCCAGGGCTTCCTCCCCGGCCGCCCGCAGGGCGGCAGGCCGCGCCCCATGCAATACGATCTCAAAGCGGGTGGCCATCGCGTGGCGGGCCAGCAGCACCGGGGCGGGGTGGTTGGGGGGATCAATCTTCAAGCTCGCGGGCGATCACCGGGCCGGGATCCAGGATTTGGCCATCCACCAGATGCAGCACCTGCGGTGCCCGGTGGGCCACCCGGCCATCATGCGTGGCGATGATCAAGGCCAGACCTTTACGGACACGCAGGTCGAAGAGCAAATCAATGATTTCGCCGCCGGTTTGAGAGTCCAGGTTACCCGTTGGTTCGTCCGCCAGGATGATGGCCGGGTCGTTGACCAGCGCCCGGGCAATGGCCACCCGCTGCTGTTCCCCGCCGGAAAGCTCGCTGGGGAGGTGGTCCATTCGCTCGCCCAGGCCCACCTGGGTCAGCAGTTCGCGGGCGGCGTGGGCGGCGGCGGCCAGGGGGCGCCGGGCGATCCGGGCCGGCACGCAGACGTTTTCCAGCGCGGTCAATTCAGGCAGCAGATGGTAGGCTTGGAAGACAAACCCCACCTTTTCATTGCGCCAGCGGGACAGGAAGGCATTGGGCATGCCGGTGATGCGCTGGCCGTCAAACAAAACCTCGCCTTGGTCCGGGTGATCCAGGCCCGCCAGCAGATGGAGCAGGGTGCTTTTGCCCGCGCCGGAGGCGCCCCGGATGGCGAGGAATCCGCCGCGGGAAACGGACAGGCTGATGCCGCGCAAGACTTCCAGCCGGCGGGAATTCAGGTGGTAAACCTTGTGCAGATCGCGCGCCTCCAGCAGGGGCGTGGCGGTCGGTTCCGGGGTGTTATTCATGGCGCAGGGCCTCCACGGGATGCAGGGATGCCGCCTTCCAGGCGGGCAGCACGCCCGCCAGGATGCAGAGCAGGAAGGCGCTGCCACAGATGATGGTCACATCCAGCGGCAACACCATGGCGGGCAGGCGGTCAAAGGTGTATATGGCGGCGGGGAACAGTTCAAAGCCCGTGAGCCGGTTCATCACGTCCAGAAACTCGTTGCGCCAGGCCAGCAGGGTGCGGCCGAAGACCAAGCCGGCGGAAACCCCCACCAGGCCGACCAGCGCGCTTTGTCCCACGAACAGGGCGGCGATCTGCAGGCGGGTGGCTCCCAAGGTTTTCAGGATCCCCACATCCCGGGTTTTCTGGAAGACAAAGGCGATCAGCGTGCTCATGATCCCGAAGGCGGCCACCACCATGATGACAAACAGCACCACGAACATGGCCTGCTTCTCCACCATGAGGGCGTTCAGGATGCCGGAGTTTTCCTCCGTCCAGAGGGTGATCTTGTAGCCTTTGCCGAGGCGGGCTTCCAGCTCGGTGCGGATGCGGTCCACCTGGAAGGGATCCTTCACCATCACCATGAGGCCGTGCACCGAGTTGTCCAGATCATACAAATCCTGGGCGTTGTCCAGGGAGGTGACGATGACAGTGGCGTTGTATTCATAGTGCCCCACATCGAAGATGCCGTTGATCACGTAATCATCCGGCAGGATGGCCACCTCGTTGGTTTTACCCCGCGCCTGCCGCATCTCCTGGATGTTGCGCGGGGAGTACACCGCCAGGCGATCCCCCACATAGAGGCCCATGTTATGGGCAAATTCCCGGCCCACC
Source organism: uncultured Verrucomicrobiota bacterium (assembly GCA_903930345.1). Lineage (GTDB taxonomy): Bacteria > Verrucomicrobiota > Verrucomicrobiia > Limisphaerales > CAIYYI01 > CAIYYI01. The sequence goes on along the minus strand of CAIYYI010000341.1, from coordinate 5,145 downwards.
AGCAGGCTGCGGCCCTCCAGGTTGAACTTGCCGGCCACCACGCTCTTGGGCAGCACGGTCACGGTGCTCTCGTTCTGGGGATCGATCCCCCGCACCCAGGGCGCACCCACGGTGGCGTTGCCGGTGGCGGGCTGGGTTTCCACCAGCACCTGGCCGAACACGAAGGGGGCCGCACCCCGGACGTCGGGATGCGCGGCCACCACCTTGCGCACCTGCTCCGAGTTGTGCAGCGTGGTGCCCTGCGCGAACACCTTCAGGTGGGCGTTGAATCCCAGGATCCGTTCGCGCAAATCGTGGTCAAAACCGGTCATCACCGCGATGACAATGATCAGCATCCCCACCGCCAGCATCACGCCGACGGCCGCAATCAGGGTCATGACGGAGACATAGGTCCCCTTGGGCCGGAAATACCGCAGCGCCAGAAAAATTTCAAACGGCAGTCGCGACATGGGCGACAGGGTAGGAACAGGGGGGCGCAAGTGCAAGCAGCTTTGGGGGTAATCAACGTCGTGTGAATTCGTGCCTTGATGCCGTCGTGTAACGTTTTTGACCATTTTTCAACTTTGACCCTGCTCCGGGATTTTCCCGCCGTCCTTTTTTCTGGCCAAGGGCAGGGGCCCCTTGGTAGTTTTGTCCTAAGCTCTTGTGGTGTTGAAGGTACCAATAAAATGACGCAACCAGACCTCGCCCGGATTCTCGCCCTTGCCAAGGGCGGCATGCCCCCCCGCTGGCCTGGTGGCTTTGGGAATGCAGCTCGCCGCCGCCCGCACCACCCCGCATGATTCTGCCTTCCGGATACCACCGCATCAAGGTGGTGGACAGTTTTGAGGAACTGGTCAGAACCCGTTTTGACGGCGGCGTCAACGCGCTCTGCTGGCCGCGCACACTCCCGGGTGATTTCAGGGAAGTGGCGGAACATCTTGCCGTCGGCGAAGGGATAACCACTCTGGACGAAGCCCAACTCAGGGGGCTCGCTGTCAGTGCTGCGGGCAGGATGGCCATCAACATTCTGCTCGAAGATCAAAGGTTGCTTCGGGAGCACGGCCTTGACCCCGTCCTCGACTGCATCAACGGTTACCTGCGCCACGAGAATCCCGGTCCCGTATGCACGGATGTTTGCTCCTTCCACGCCGACAGTGCCACGGTGGAAGCTGACACGTATCTGTGCACCTATCACGGGCCTGCGAGCGAGGGCTTGCGCAACGATGAGGCGATTCGGCGCGTGGATATTCCCGAGACTCGCGCCGAACTGCTCAAGCTTTTCGGAGGGAAAGATGACAGCGCCTTCCTCGACTATCTGAATGAGCACTACTTCGACCTGCACTACGCTCCCATTCCGCAGGCGCAGTTGTTTTCCTTTGGCCAGGGCAATCTCTGGCGCATCGCCGTGGAATACCCCGGCAGTCCGGTCCCTCCGTGCATTCATCGCGCTCCGGCTCCTGTTCCAGGTCAGCCGCCGCGATTGCTGCTGATCAGTTGAACCGTCAAAACCATGATGAACCACTTCCCACCCCTTGCCAAACCACGGGTCGTTTTTTTTGGTTTCAGGGTCGCGAAAGAGGCTTGACCCGGGGGCGGAGAGGCGGTTATATTCCCGTGAAATGAACGGAATCGTTCGACAATTCAATCTGCTGGTAGTCGTCGTCGTTAGCGGCGCCGCCGCAGGTGATTGTCGAGCTTGAAGCAAGTTTCAGACAAAAACCCACGGCTGGCAACGGTCGTGGGTTTTTTAATTGCCTGCGGTCGTGATCGGTCGCCAAGCAAACAAACCTATGAGCAAAACGAAAACCGCAAAAAAAGCGATCGCCAAGGCCGCCCCGGCCGATCTGCCCATGACGGGCAGTGCCATTCTGGTGGCGGCGCTGGAGCGTGAGGGGGTGGACACCATCTTCGCCTACCCCGGCGGCGCCAGCATGGAAATCCACCAGGCCCTGACCCGCTCCAAGAAAATCCGGACCATCCTCCCCCGGCATGAGCAGGGGGGCGGCTTTGCCGCCGAGGGCTACGCCCGCGCCAGCGGCAAGCCGGGCGTGTGCATGGCCACCAGCGGTCCGGGGGCCACCAATCTCGTCACGGCCATCGCGGATGCCTACATGGATTCCATCCCCCTCATCGCCATCACCGGCCAGGTGCCGCAGGCGATGATCGGCAAGGGCGCCTTCCAGGAGACCGACATTTTCGGCATGACTCTGCCGGTGGTGAAGCACAGCTATCTGGTCACCTGCATTGATGAAATCCCCCGCATCGTCAAGGAGGCCTTTTATGTGGCCACATCCGGGCGGCCGGGGCCGGTCCTGGTCGATATTCCCAAAAACGTGCAGCAAAACACGGCGGTGCCGGTCTGGCCCACCACGGTGGAGCTGCCCGGCTACCAGCCGGAGCAGAAGGCCACCGATGCACAGTTGCTGAATATCCTGGACTTGCTCGACAAGTGCGAGCGGCCGGTGCTCTACTGCGGCGGCGGCATCATCAGCGCCGGGGCGTCTGACGCCCTCCGCAAGTTCGCGGACGCGCTCAAAATCCCGGTCACGACCACCATCATGGGCTGCGGGGTGTACCCGGAGGAATCCCCGCTCTCCCTCCGGTGGCTGGGCATGCACGGGTCTGCCTTTGGCAACTGGGCCGTCAACGGCGAGTATGTGCCGCGCAAAAACCCCACGGAGCCGCTGATCAAGCTCAAGGACGGGGCGGATGTGCTGCTGGCTTTTGGGGTGCGCTTTGACGATCGTGTGACAGGCAAGGTGGATAAGTTCTGCGAGCACGGCGTCATCGTCCACATTGACATTGACGCCTCGGAGCATCAGAAGAACCGCAAGGTCCAGTTCCCGATCATCAGCGACATCAAGTACGCGCTTGAACGCCTCAATGCGTTGCTGAAGACCCGCCCGGTGGCCAGGCGCTATGAGGCCTGGCACAAGCAGGTGGCGGAATGGAAACAGCGCGCCCCCTTCGGTTACAAGGTCACGGAGGAGGTGATGATTTCCCAGCACATGAAGGATCATCTCAAGGGCTTGGAAAACGAGGTGATTCTGACCCAGATGGCGATTGATGTCCTGTATGAGGTCTCTCAGGGCAAAGCCATCATCACCACCGGGGTGGGCCAGCACCAGATGTGGGCCGCCCAATATTATCGCTGCCAGTTCCCGCGCCAGTTGCTCACCAGCGCCGGCCTGGGGGCCATGGGTTACGGCTACCCGGCCGCCCTCGGCGCCAAAGTGGCCTGCCCGGACAAGGAGGTCGTGGATATCGACGGTGATGGCTCCTTCCTCATGAACATCCAAGAGTTGGCGACGGCGCGCATTGAGCGCATCAACGCCAAGGTGATGATCATGAACAATCAGCACCTGGGCATGGTGATGCAGTGGGAAGACCGGTTCTATAACAGCAACCGCGGCCATACCTACTTGGGTGATCCCAACAACCGCCAGGCGATCTACCCTGATTATGTGGCCGTCTGCAACGCCTTCCACGTGAAGTGCGAACGCGTGATGTTCCGCAAGGATCTGCGCGCCGCCATTCAGCGGATGCTGGACGCCAAGGAACCGTACGTGCTGGATATTGTCGTGCCCTACACGGAGCATGTGATGCCCTTCATCCCGGCCGGACGCACGGTGGCGGACATGATTGTGGAGGCGTAAGCGCCTTCCCCCCAGTTTAACACGGGAATGCCGGCCCTTCGTGGTCGGCATTTCCTTTTTGTGGTTCCCCTTTTGCTTGCCAGCCATTCCGTGTCTGACTAGTTTGATTGCCTATCATGAAGATGTTTTGGCTGGGCATGGCCTGGGCCTTGGTGCTGGGTGCCAGAGTGTCAGCGGCGGACTTGGATCCGGCTGTGGGGCGCCTCGTCACGGGGATCGTGGAACAGGAGACCCGCACGCGCAATTTGCCCTTTGCCCAAGTCATTCATGCCGCAACGGGCCGGAAAGTGATTCCCCTGGACCGACAGGCACTGGTGGATCAGGCCTTGCTGGGCAAGCTCGGCCAGTCCTTGGATGACGTGCTGGTCCGCATGAATGCGGCCGACACGCCGGTGGGGGATGAGGATCGGGTCAATGGCGTCACCCCGCTGTTTGAGAAAACACTGTTGGAGGCGCTCGGCAAGGTGAAAGGTTTTCAGTGCGCTGTGCCAGCCACGGTGGCCGGACGGACGCTGAAAACCGGCTATCCCGCCCTCTGTTTGCGGGATCAATACGGCGGCCGGGTGGTTTACTTGGATGTCAAACTGCGCTCCACCAAATCCATCAGCACCGGGACGGAAACCTTCACTTACACCCCGCACCGGGAACTCAATAAAATCGCTGAGGACGCACACCACCTGCTGCTGCTGGTGGAGCACAACGGTCGTCGCAACGGCTTCTGGCAGTTCACCCGGTGGGAGATGATTGATCTCAGCCGGGTGGAATTGAAGCTGGACGCCTCCTTTGCCGCCAACCGCAAGGACTTTCAGAAGACGAACTACCTGGTCGGAGTCTCCCGGCCGGCGGCGGACCGCAAGCCGACCCTCAAGCCGGGCTCTTCATCTTCTCAATGATCCCGGTGGTGGAATAGCCGGGCACTCCGCCCAAGACCACGACCTTCCCCCCCAGGGATTCCACCAGGCGGCGTTCTGGCTGGTTGATCGTTTCAATGGTGTAATCGCCGCCCTTCACATAGACATCGGGCCGGGTCAGGCGTAGAAATTCCAGCGCCTCCAGCTCCGGGAAAATGTAAACCGCCGAAACGCTCTCCAGGGCGGCCAGCACGGAAGCCCGGCTGATTTCCTGGTTGATCGGCCGGGTGGGGCCTTTGAGCTTGCGCACCGAGGCGTCCGAGTTCACCCCCACCAGCAGCTCGTTCCCCTGGTTGCGGGCGGCCTCCAGGTAATTGGCGTGGCCAAAGTGGAGGATGTCAAAACAGCCGTTGGTGGCCACCACCCGCCGTCCTTCCTGGCGCATCCGCTCCCGCCAAATCGGCACCTGGTCGCGGGTCAATAACTTGGTGCGAAAATTCACCCCGGCAGCATGCGGTCCCCCGGTTTGCTTGGCAACGGACAAATTGCCGCCTGACAAATTGCCGCCCCCCCGGATTGCGTGGGAGTCTCCGGGTGGGTTCATTTTCCCTGCCCCCATTGCGAGCGGAACGGTTCATGCTGGTGCGATGGTTGTC
>CAIYYI010000340.1 GCA_903930345.1 uncultured Verrucomicrobiota bacterium | reverse complement strand
GGAGGTGCGCAACGGTCGGCTGAGCGCCGTGGAAGGCAGCCGGCTCAGTTTCGTCGGCGAGGTCACCCGGCCGCTGGCCGAGGCCACCCTGCAGGCGGACAACACCACCCCCCTGACCGTCAGCGGCGCCTCTTTCCAAACCCCGGCGCTCGTTTTGAACCGGGACCAGCGCCTGGCTTTCGCCTGGAAAGACACGCTGGGATTGGAAGCCCGCCCACCCTTTCCCCTCACCCTCACCGCGCTCAAGGACAACCCGCCCTCCATCGAGCTGCCGGAACAACCCCGCCAGGTGGCGGTGCTGGAGGATGAAGTCCTGTCCATCAAGCTCCTGGCCGGGGACGACTTTGGCGTGAAGGAGACCTCGGTGGTCATGGATTACCTGCTGCCCAAAAGCACCAGCGAGGAGGTGCGCCAGGAGGTCAGACCCGTGCAGGCCGGCGGACCCCAAACCAAAAAACTGGAGGCCAAGTATGGTTTTTCGCCCGAGCTGATGGAGTTTCCAGCCGGCACCATTGTCAACCTGCGCGCCCTCGCGGTGGATTACCTGCCCAACCGCAAGCCGTCGGAATCCCCCATCCACCGCATCTTCATCCTGAGCAAGGAGGAGCACGCCAAGCTGATCCAGGAACAGTTTGAGCGGCTGCGGGCGGCGATTGAGGAGCTGACGCGCAAGCAGGAAAACCTGGTGGGCGAAACCAGGCAGACCAGCGAGCAAAACGCCGAAAAGATGATGACCGAGGAGACCACCAAGCGCCTGGCCGAACAGGCGGCGGAGCAAAAGGATTTCGCCCGGCAACTGGAACGACTGGCCCAGGAGGGTCTGAAGACGTTGAAAGAAGCCTCCCGCAACCAGGCCATCCCCGAGCAGGCCCTCAAGCAATGGGCTGAAAACGTCGGCAAAATGCAGGAGATTTCCGAGCAGGAGATGTCGCCGGCCAGCCAGGATCTGCAGCAGTCCTCCCAGAGCCAGAACCAATCGCAGCGCTCGGAAAAATCCAAGGCCGGACTCAAAAAAGAGCAGAAGGCCCTCGAAGGGCTGCAGGAGTTGCAGAAGAAAATGACCAAGAACCTGGATGATTTGCAGGCGCGCGGCCTGGCCTTACGACTGCGCCGGGTGGCCGCCACGGAGCGGGAGATCGGCGGCAGCCTGCAAAAAAACCTACCCCTGACCATCGGCCTGCGCAAGGAAACCCTGCCCCCCGAGGTGGTGAGGAACCTCACCGGGCTGTCCACCGAACAGGGCAAGGCCGGCAAGGACACCCGCAAGCTCCAGGACGAGATCGAGCGTTTCAACCAGCGCACCAGCGACGAGAAGCACGGCGAGGTGGCCAGGGAAATGAAAGAGTCGCAGGCCGGAGACGAGATCGCGGCCATCGCCGAACTGATCGCTGAAAACGTCGCCGCGCAGGCGCTCAACCAGACTGCCGCCTGGAGCAAGCGCCTCGAAGGCTGGGCGGAGAAACTGGAAAGCCGGAAACCCGAAAGCAGCAGCGGGGAGAGCCAGGAGGGTGGCAACAAGGAAACCGACGAGGAGGCCCTGGAAAAAATGCTCGCCCTGGTGCGGGTGCGCGACAGCGAGGAGAATCTGGGGGAACAGACCGTGCTGCTAGAGGAACAGAAGACCAAGCGGCGCAATTATCCGGTGGACGCCCAGCGCCTGTCCCGTCGGCAAACCGACGTGCGCGAGGATCTGGATGCCCTGGCCCCGCACCCGGTGTTCAAGAAAGTCCGGCAGCGGCTGGTGCAGGCCGGCAAAGCCATGGGCGACGCTGCCACCCAGTTGACCAAACCGGACACCGGCGAACTGACCACCAGCGCGCAAACCGACGCGGTGAACCTGATTGATGACGCCCTGATGACCCTGCTGCAATCCAGCCAGAAACAGAACCCCGGCGCGGCCGCCATGCAGCAGATGATGGCCATGCGCCAGGGGATGAAGCCCGGCGGCAACCCCAACGGCGGCGGCACCGGCCAGCGCAACCTGACAGCCGGCGGCGATGCCCGGGGCAAACCCGGCAGTGAACGCACCAACGAGCGGGTGAGCGGCACCAAGACCCGCGCCCTGCCCTCCGAATACAAGGAGGCGTTGCAGAATTACTTCAAAGCCATCGAACAGGCCAACCCATGAACCTCCTCCCCTCCTGTCTGTCCCGCGACTGGCGCCGGTTCCCGGCCCGGGTGGTCACCCTGCTGGCGCTGGCGGTCGCGCTCCACTGCCCGGCCCAGACTATCTTCGAGGAGCAGATTGACGCCATCCCACCCGAGATCGACCGACTGTACCGCAAGGGACTCGATTTCCTGGTCAAAACCCAGACGCCGCGCGGCAGTTGGCCGGATTCCTACGGTCAGCAACCCGGAGTGGTGGGGCTGGCCACGGTGGCGCTGCTGGCCCACGGAGAGGATCCCAACACCGGGCCCTACTCCGGTGCCATCAAGCTCGGCCTCGGCTTCATCCTCAGCCAGCAGAACGAACAAACCGGCTACATTGGCAACACCATGTACAACCACGGTTTTGCCACGCTGGCCCTGGCGGAGTCCTACGGCGCGGTGCAGGATGCCCGCCTGGGGCCGGCCCTGCACAAGGCCGTGCAGCTCATCCTGAACTCGCAGGCCCGCAACCCGATGGGCGGCTGGCGTTACTCCCCGGAATCCAGCGATGCGGACACCACCGTGAGCGGTGCCCAACTGGTGGCCCTGTTTGCCGCCCGCAACGCCGGTCTGGCGATCCCGGAGGAAGCCATCAAGAAAGCGCTGCGTTTCTACTCCCAGTGCCAGAGTCCGGAAGGGGGCATCGGCTATGTGGGCCAGGATGGCGGCAACGCCCCGCGCACCGCCATCGGCTGCCTCGTTTGGGCGCTGGCCAAGCAAAAGGCCAGTCCGCCCTTCCAGGCCGGTTTCAAATTTCTGGTGAGCGCACCCCAGGACCAGAGCTATTACCACTACTACCTTTATTATGCCTCCCAGGCCTTCTTTCACGCCTCGCCCAAAGCATGGCGGGAATGGAACCGGGTCAACGTCAAGAACCTGGCCCTGAGCCAGGGCCCCAACGGCGCTTGGGAAGGCCAGTTCGGCGCCACTTTCACCACGTCCTCCTGCCTGCTGTCCCTGGCGCTTAACTATCGGTTTCTCCCCATCTACGAACGATAAAGGAATGCCATGAAGACTCTCCCCCGCCCGCTCATCGGATCCCGCCCAAGGCTGCTGGTGCTGGCCGCAGCGTGCGTCTTGGGAACGCTCACCGGAACCGCCCGGGCCGAACTGGTGATCGAGGGGGGTGGACCGGTCGTTGCTCCGGCGGCAATCCGCCGGGCCGCCGTGAAACCGGCGGACGCCGAGGATGAGAAAAAGGAAACCGCACCGGCGGCCCCGGTCCTGGATGGGATCCGGTTCGCCAACGGCGATACCCTGCACGGCAATCTGGTGGGCATTGAGCCGTCCAAGGGCCTGCGCTGGAAAAGCCCGGAAACAGCGACCGACATCGTGTTCTCGATGACCAACATCCAACGCGTCACCCTGGTCCAGACGAAGCGGAGCAGTCCGACCAACCAGAACGGCCTGTGCGTGGCCCGCCTGACCAACGGGGATGAACTGGCCGGGGTGCTGGCGGGGGTGAACACCAACACCGTCCTGCTGGAAACCTGGTACGCGGGAACGCTGAGTTTGCAGCGGAAAATGGTGGCCTCTGTGCGCTTCATCAAGCAGGGGTTGGGCGTGGTTTTTGAAGGCCCCACCAGCATGGAAGGGTGGACCTCGCGCGGCAATCGCGCGGCCTGGAAATACGCGGACGGCGCTTTCTCAGCCAGTCGGCCGGGTTCCATCGGGCGGGACGTGAAGCTGCCGGGCCAGGCACACCTGGAATTGGACCTCTCCTGGCGCGGCCAGTTGCAATTCCTGCTGAACATCTACACGGACGGGTTTGAAGAGTACGGCAACAACACCTACATGCTGCAAATGAACTCGGGCTACGTCTATCTGCAACGGGTGCGCCGCAACGGCGGTTCCAGCAATCTCGGCCAGGCCGAGGTGCCCAACCTCACCCGCCAAAACAAGACCCATCTCGATATCTTCGTCAACAAGGAGCAGCGCACCATCGCGCTCGTGCTGGATGGCGCCCTGGTCAAGCAGTGGAAAGACGCCGCCGAGTTTGCCGGTCTGGGCACCGGCGTGCTCTTCTACAACCAGGGGGTCAATCCCATCAAGGTGGGCAATGTGAAGGTCACCGAGTGGGATGGAAAAATGGACACCGTCGGCTCGGCCCCTGTGAAATCCAAAGAGGACGCGGTGGAATTGCTCAACCGGGACAAGATTTCGGGCGTGCTGGAGGAGATCAAGGATGGCAAAATGATTTTCAACACCGCCTTCGCCAACATGACCATCCCCATTGACCGCCTGCAGGGCATTGATTTTTCCGCCGATAAATCGGCGGAGGCGGAAAAGAAACCCGGCGACATCCGGGCGATTTTTGCCGAGCGCGGCAGCGTCACCTTGCAGTTGGAGAAATGGACGCCGCAGGAGGTCACCGGCAGCAATCCCAATTTTGGTGCCATCAGACTCAAGACGTCGGCCTTCAGCCAGATCCAGTTCAATGTGGAGCAGATCCGGAAAACCGAGGCCGAAATCCAGGAGCCCATGGATGAGGGGGAGCAATAACCCCTCCCAACTGGGGGCCTACATGGACACGCTGGGTGCCCGCGAAGGGTGGCTGTTGCTGTTTGACACCCGGTCCACCGCCCCGTGGGACCAACGGCTGACGTGGGAGACCGTGGCCCAGGCGGGCCGCACGCCGCGGGTCGTGGGGTTGTGATCCCGAGGGGATCTCACTGCCCGCTGAGCTCCTTCGCCAACTGCGCCTTGCGCAGCACCGCCTGCTCAAGCTGGTCCGGGGCCAGCACGCCCGCAACACGCGCCTGATTTTCGCGGGCCCGGTCCAGGGCATTCTCCGCCGCCAGGGCGTACCAGGCGTAGGCCAGCACGGGATCCTTGGGCACCCCCTCGCCATTTTCATACATGGTGCCCAAGTTGTTTTGGGCCACTGAAAACCCACCTTTGGCGGCGCGGCGGTACCACTGGATGGCCTCGGCATCGCTTTCCTCCACCCCGCGGCCAGAGTCGTACATGAACCCCAGCGAACACATGGCGTTCACGTGCCCGCGTTCGGCGGCCAGCTTGTACCATTTGAAAGCCTCGGCATCGTTCTGTTCCACGGCGCGGCCCTCGTCATAACGGGAGCCAAGGGTGAACAGGGCGTTGGGGTTGCCCAAGTCTGCGGCTTTGCGATACCACCGCATGGCTTCAGCCTCATCGCGCTCGACACCCCGGCCCTCATCGCACAGGGTTCCCAGACAGCAGATCGCTGCGGCGTGGCCCTGCTCCGCCGCGCTGCGCAACCAGCGAACCGCCTCGACATCATTCGTTTCCGTGCCCACCCCCCGGGTATAGGCAAGGCCCAACTGGTATTGGGAATCCGGGCAGCCCTGCCTGGCCGCCTTTAAAAACCATTGCAGCGCCTCCGCCTCGTTCCGGGGCACGGCGGTACCGTGCGCGGTCAGCAGGCCCAATTGATACTGCGCCGGCCGCCAGCCCGACTTAGCGGCTTGCCCGCACCAGGCGGCCGCCTCAAACTCATCGGGGGCCACCCCCAGCCCGTGCTGGTAGCACTGGCTGAGATTGAACTGCGCCTCGGCATGCCCGCTGGCCGCCGCCCGCCGGAACCAGTCAAAACCCTCCGCCTCATCACGGATGGCCGCCGCCCCCTGCTGGAGAAGCCGGCCGGCGCGGAATTGCGCCTCCGGATTGCCCTGCGCGGCGGCGGCGCGGTACCAGCGCAAGGCGGCCTCAACATCGGCGGTGGCCCCCAGGCCCTGCTCATGCATCTCCCCCAACTGCAACTCCGCCCCCACGTGCTTGCGCTCCGCCGCGTTGCAGAACCAGTAATAGGCCTCCTCGGCATCCTGATTGACGCCGTTGCCCTCGCGGTAAAGCAGACCCAGGTGGTATTGCGGCACCAGATCCGTGTTGCCCACCACCCGGCGGTACCAATAGAAGGCCTCCGTGTAATTGGTGGAGCAACCCAGCCCATACCGGTTCAGGGTGCCCAGCAGCATCTGGCTGAACACCTGCCCCTTTTCGGCCTGCTCGGTCTGGTCAAAAAACGAACTCTTGTACGCCTCCACCAGATTGGTGCCAGGTGACTTCAGGGCGGTCTCCAACTGTTGCGTCCAACGGGACCACTCCGTCCATTGCCCCTCGTTCTCGCACAGGTGAATCAATGCGGCATAGGCGACGAGATTGTTGGTTTGGGCGGAAGCCTCAAAACCGGAACGGGCGGGCAGCCTGGTGCGGGCCGTCTCCTCCTCGTGCAACCGCTGCAACTGGCGCTGCAAATCCTGGTTTTCGCGGCTTAGCCGGCTCAGCGTTTCCTGGGTGGATTGCAAATTGTCCAGCAACTGGCGCCGGGATTGGACATGATACAGCCCGGCGAGGGAAACGGTCACCACGGCGGCCAGCCCCAGCAAAGCCCAGCGCCGTTGCTGTCCCCGGTCCCCGAAATGGGACGCTACGGGGGAGCTGCCCGGGCGCGTTTTCCCCACCGTCTGGCGCGCCTCTTCCAATCCGGCCAGTTCCTGACGGATTTGCGCGAGCTGATTCTCCTGACTGCGAGCCTCCGTGGCCAGATGGTCGCGCTGTTCGGTCAGTCGGCGCACCTCGGCCTGCACGGCCTCGGTTTGGCGATTCCCGGCCCCCAACCCGGTGGGAACCCCGCCCATGCGAGGTGATCGGGAGCAGGCTGCGGCCGCAGCCCGTTCCACTGGCGGCACCGCAACGGATTGCGCCAAGGGAACCGGGGCCCGCTCCAATACCAAACCCGCCGGCAAACGGAGACGCCGTAGCGCCGAGGCATCGACCGCTGCCACAGCGGCGGCGGGTGCCGCAGCAGGAGCAGGAGCGTCCACCAAGGAGGACAGCACCCGATCACGCGCCAGTTCCAGTTTTTGCAGCCTGGCCTTGAGACGCATGATCTGGACTGGACGCACCGCCGCCTCCGTGCCCGCCTGCAATTGCTGGCGGCACTGGTCAAAAGCACTGAGGCAACCCTCCCGGGAGACAGGAGGGACCAACCCCAGGGCTTCGAGCGCCTGGCTGAGATTCATCGTCGGATCCGTGGGTGGTTGAGTGAAGTTCATACGCACATCCAACCCCAACACCATCAATTCGGTAACCATCAACTCACCGGCCAAATCTTTCAACTGCAAAATCCCGGCAGTTTGCACACGCAATCCCTGTGCTTTTGAGGACGGACTGCCTTTTCCGGGTTCCGTCGGCACCACTTTGCCTTGCAAGGCCTGGAAAATCACTTGCCACCCAGCCCTGTAACCCTTAATGTTTGGCCCGTGCGGGGTAGATTTGCCCCGTCAAAGCGCGCGGTTAGCTCAGTTGGTAGAGCATTACCTCTACACGGTAGGGGTCACAGGTTCGAGTCCTGTACCGCGCACCATTTTTTCAAAGCCGAAAACCCTCAGGAAATGCAAGTTTTCTGAGGGTTTTTTGCGTTTTTTGACCCTCCATCCCCCTGCCCCATTGTAGGCCTGAATGGGGCAATTTGCGCTTGAATGGGCTTTATATTGTGTGGTGTTGTGTGCCATGCGTACCATCAAAGCCCGGCCTGTAACCAAAAACGGCAAACCACGGTGGCGGGTGGTTGTGCCTAGCGATTTGCACCCCCAAGGCATCCGCACGCAACGCTGTTTCCCAGATGCGGCGTCCGCCCGGGAGTTCGCTGGCACGATCAATTCCCAACGGACCGGGACGGCCACCTTGCTGCCACCTTGATGGTCAGCGGTGGAGGCGTTCGTGGATTTCGACGACGGGGTAGATCCAGCGGAAAGCCTGCACGGGGTATTCCAGGGGGCTGTAGTCCGGGTTGATGCTCTCCAGCCGGATCACGCAGCCGTCTTTGCCGGTGCGCCGGAATTTCTTGAAGATGACGCCGCCGGTCGCTGCCAGCCGCGCGACGACGAGGTTGCCGTTGCGGGCCTCGCTGTTGGGCTCGGCGATGATGCGGCAGCCGGCGGGGAAGCGCGGCTCCATGGAATCCCCCTCCAGGATGAGGGCGAAGGCGTTGGGGTCGCGGGTGGCCCCGGGATGGTTTCGTCGATCTGGCCGTCGAGGTCGCCGTAGCTGAAGTCGTCCGACCCGGCGTGGGCCCAGGAGATGACGGGGATTTGGCGGTACACGGGCATGGGGACGAGCCGTTTTTTTCGGTTGTCCAATGGCAAGGGAAGAGTTGAGGATACTCAAAGGGGGTCGCATCCGGCGAAAGCGGAGGTAAGCTGCCACACTCCAAGACACAATCGCTATTATTATCGTAAAACACTATGCAACAGTGTTTTATAATCCAAACAACCAACACAGACCAGGGCGGTGCCATCCCCATCCCCTGCCCCACCCGTTTATTTTCAAAAGTCGGATTGACCTTGACCAAACAGCCTCGTACCTTGTGCCCTCGCGTCTCAAACCAGCGCGACACTAAAGCATAATGAAGTCATATCTCATCACAGCCCTCGCCTCGGCCCTGTGCCTCAGCGCCACCCAGGCGGCAGACAAACTCAACCTTGATGACGCGAAGCAGCGCATCAGCTATTGCATCGGCGCCGACATCGGCTCGAATTTCAAGAAGCAGCAGATCGAGGTGGACACCACCACCCTGGCCAAGGGCATGGCGGATTCCCTCGCTGGAAAAACGGAGCTGACCGAGGAACAGATGTCCGAGACCATGAACAAGTTCCGCACGGAGATGATGGGCAAAGCCCAGGGTCGCGCCAAGGAAGAGGGCGAGAAGAACCAGAAGGCGGGCGATGAGTTCATGGCCGCCAATGGCAAAAAGGAGGGGGTCAAAACCACCGCCACCGGTTTGCAGTACAAGGTGACCAAGTCCGGCACGGGCAAGAGCCCGACGGATACCGACACCGTCAAGGTCCATTACCACGGTACGCTGCTGGATGGCACGGTGTTTGACAGCTCCGTGCAGCGCGGCGAACCGATCACCTTCCCGGTGGGCGGTGTGATCCCGGGCTGGACCGAGGCGCTGAAGCTGATGAAGGTGGGCGACAAGTGGACGCTGTACATCCCGGGCAAGCTGGCCTATGGCGCCCGTGGCGCGGGCGGCAAGATCGGCCCGAACGCCACCCTGATTTTTGACGTGGAGCTGCTGGGGATTGAAGCCCCGGGAGCCGCTCCGGGCGGGAAGTAAACTGTTTGGTTTTCACCCAGGCGCTGGATCCCCCGATCCAGCGCTTTTTTTTGTTTTTTTCAACCGCGAATTCACCAATTCACGCGAATGGGGACCTGTAAAATGGGAACCCCAAGAGGGTGGTTTGAGTCGCCATGGTCTTGGCCTGGGCGGCTGGTTTATCCGCGTTTATCCGGTCTTATCTGCGGTTCAAACTGCTGCTTTTGTCCTGATTTCCAACCACGACTTGACGAATTTTCACGAATGGGGATCCGGGACTTGGTGGGACGCTGCGAAGGAGGTCTGGCGGACTATTGTGTCTGCCATAACGGTCAGTTATTGACATATCGTCTGATTTAGATGACACTAACGTCATGCACGCAAACAGTCCACTGCCGCTGCCCGCCACCCATGCGCTGCGCAAACTGGGACGTGACCTGGCTCTGGCACGGCGCAAGCGCGGGATCTCCACACGGGAGATGGCGGAGCGGCTTTTCGTCAGCCGGGACACGCTTTGGCGGCTTGAACGGGGCGATCCAACGGTGGCGGTCGGCACCCTGGCAACGGCGGCGTTTGTGCTGACCTTTCACGACCGCCTTTCCAATCTGGCAGCGCCGGGAAGCGATGAGGTTGCCCTGGGTCTGGATGAACAGCGGTTGCCACAACGCATCCGCCGACGCCAGAACAACCGACACCATTGATGTTTTTTCGAGACCCATGAGTTTGGAAGTTCACATTGATTGGAGGGGGCAAACCCATCTGGTGGGGCGAATCCACGTGGCGGATCGAGGGCCGTCGGTGGCGTTTGAATACGCTTCGGAATGGCTGCAGCGCACGGGCTCCTTCGCCATTGATCCCACCGCCCTGCCGTTGCAGCGGGGCGTGCATCATGGCGGAGGGCTTTTCGGAGCCATTCAGGATTGCGGACCGGATCGCTGGGGCCGGATTTTGGTGGAACGCGCGGTGCGCAAACGCGTGCTGGCACAAAAGCCGTATCGGGATCTTGACTATGTGCTGGCACTGGAGGACGCCACAAGGATAGGGGCCTTGCGTTTCCGGTCGGATGCCCACACTCCGTTTCTCGCCACAACCAGCGGAAAGCTCCCGCCGTTGCTGCAGCTCAATGCCTTGCTGCGCGCGACCGAGGCGATCCACAGCGAGACAGAAACCGCCCAAGACTTGCGTTTTCTGCTGGGGGCCGGTTCACCGCTCGGCGGCGCCCGTCCAAAATCAGCCGTAAGCCTGCCTGACAAACGACTCGCCATCGCGAAGTTCCCCAAGCCGGATGACACACGGGACATCGCCGCAGGCGAGATTCTGGCCCTCACACTGGCTACCAAAGCGGGCATCCAGGTGGCTGACCACCGGCTCGTGCCGGTCGGTCGTCAAAGCGTGGCGGTCATCACCCGCTTTGATCGGTTGGACAACCACCGCATCCCCTTCATTTCCGCAGGCAGCCTGCTGGGGCAGCCCCACGGAGAACCCGGATCCTACACGCAGCTTGCCGATGGCATCCGCCAATTTGGCCACAACGTTACAGGGGACCTGTGCGAACTATGGCGCCGCCTCGTCTTTTCGCTGCTGGCAAGCAACCATGATGACCATCTGCGCAACCACGGTTTCCTGATGCACGAACCCGGACATTGGTCGCTCTCTCCCGCCTATGACATCAATCCGACACCGGAAATTGACCGCGTCCGCATCAGCAAGACCGCCATCATGGAGGAATCGGATGAGTCAAGCATCGCACTGGCGCTGGCAGCCGCACCCCGCTTTGGACTCAGACCTCAGAAAGCGAAAGAAATTCTGGAAGAGGTATTTTCCGCTGTTTCGGATTGGAATAAAACCGGGCGACAGTTGCAGCTCAAAGCCGCCACGCTCAACGCCTATGCCAGCGCCTTTGCACACCCGCTCATGGAGGAGGCCAGGCGGGTGCTGGGCTGAGAGGAATCACCCCAGCCCGGAGGGGGATATTTGGACGGCATGGACTGGCCCATGCAGAAACCGCAACAGAAGGTTTGCACGAAACGCCAACTGGGGGTAGATAAACACCCATGCACTACCCCGGTAAATTGAACCGCCGCCGGTTTCTGTCCGGCATGGGCGTGGCTTTGGCCACGGCCCCGTTTTTCACCCGCCACCTGATTTCCGCCCCGCCCAGCGAAACGGTGATCCATGCGAGCGCCGGCGGGTCCGGGATGGCCGGGAGCGACCTGGAGATCATCACGCACCACGAGTTTGTGAAGCTGGCCGCCGTGGCGGACGTGGACATCACGAAGGCGCAACGCTGGAAGGAGCGGTTCCCCGG
>CAIYYI010000339.1 GCA_903930345.1 uncultured Verrucomicrobiota bacterium | reverse complement strand
TTGCTGATAGTTCAATCGTCCAGAGTGAGTGGGGATTGAAGGTTGGGGATCTCCTGGCCAAATTACTAGGCGAACCCACCCCGTTGCCCAATGTTGGCCCGGTGCTGGAAGGGTTGACCAATTGCATCAGCAAATGTCCCGAAGCCAAGAAGTGGCTGGCCATTTACAACAAGTACACTCAGTTCACCCCGGAAAAATTTGACGCCTGGCATCAGCGTTGGGAGGGAGGCGTGTTCACCGACAGTGGCAACCTGGGCATGTTTGGCATAAGACTCGCGCAGTTGGCCGTCTCGCTGGCCAAAGCGTCGGCCAAGATACCGGCCCTGCAAAAAAAGGCGGAACAGGAACTTAAGGGACTCAGCGCGCTTTCGGCCCAGAAGGCGACGCAGGCTTCCAAATTGGAAGCCCAACTCCAGACCTTGACCGACCCTTGGACAAAAGAGTTTACCCGGAATGCCATTAAGAATCTGGACAAAGCGAATAAGGATATTGGCAAAGCGCAGGTAAAACTACAGGCGGTGATCGACGATCTGGACCGCAAGTCCAAACTGATGGCCCTGCCCGGCGTGGCCTTGGGCGGAGTTGGGTTGATTGGCACGATCGAAAGCACTTACAGCGCGGTCACAAATTGGCACGCAGCAGATGTTGCTGATTTTATGATCCAAGCCGCCGAACTTATCGATACCGTTAACGGATTGGTCGGCACCGCTAACGATGCGTTGGGCTATATGGGGGTTGAGGCCATTCCCTCGAACGTCAGCGAGACCCTCGAGCTAGTGGTGGGAGTGCTCAACGTGGTGAGTGCATCAGCCAGGGGAGCAATAGATTACGCTGAAAGTTGGAGAGCCTACGCTCAATTCAAGGACACCTACTGGGACACGCACACGGCATGGAGGGATGCCTATAACCAAATCGGCCCAGCCCTGGCTCATTGCGATTGCAGCACCCCCTGCAAGAATCCCCCCTGCGACACCCAACAGCCCTGCGTCGGGGCGAACTGCGGCAGTCCGGGCGACAACGCCCACGCTCATTTCGTCAGCAGTGTGGATCCGAACGATATGGTCGCCACGGGCTTCGGCCCGGAGCGCTATGTCCTGCCCGGTGAGTTGATCCAATACACCATCCATTTCGAGAACACCGCCACTTCGAGCGCTCCCGCGCAGATCGTGGTCGTCACCAATCTGTTGCCGCCAGAACTGGATCCGAGCACTTTGGAGCTTACAGCCGTAGGCTTCAACAACGTGGACATCCTGATCCCACGCGGGCGGGTGAATTTCACGTTCGTTACCAACGTGACCACCGATCCCAACCCGGTCCATGGCCGCGCCTGGTTGAATGCGGAGACCGGCGTGATCACATGGGAGATCAAATCCATCAACCCGATCACCGGCGACCTGCCGGATGACCCATTCGCCGGTTTCCTACCGCCCAACACCACCAATCAGGTTGGCGAGGGCTATGTGAGCTACCTGATCCGCGCCCGGACCAACCTGGCC
This sequence comes from uncultured Verrucomicrobiota bacterium, assembly GCA_903930345.1. Taxonomy (GTDB): domain Bacteria; phylum Verrucomicrobiota; class Verrucomicrobiia; order Limisphaerales; family CAIYYI01; genus CAIYYI01. The sequence continues at coordinate 14,381 of CAIYYI010000339.1, read as the reverse complement.
AACGCCATGCTGATCACCAACCACGCTGCCATTGTATTCGATGTCAATCCAGCCATTCTGACTCCACCGGTCATCAACACCATTGATGCCACGCCACCCGCCAGCACGGTCGAGTCCGAAGCAACCGCCCGGTCCGACACGTTCCGCCTGCGCTGGGCAGGCAGCGACAATGATGGCGGTGCCGGCGTGGCCGATTACATCGTTTATGCGGCGGTGGATGGCGGCCCGTGGCAGCTTTGGCTGGGTCCCACCACCAACACCACCGCGCTTTTCCGGGGCGAGTGCGGCCGCACCTACACGTTCGCCAGCGTAGCCCGGGACCAGGTGGGCAACACGCAACCCTGGCCTACCAGCCCTGACGTCACACTCTCTCTGCCAACGAATCAGGCCCCCGTACTTGACCCGGTGGCGGATCAACTGGCGTATGTCGGCAGTTTCATGCGCATCACCAATCACGTCCACCATGATGATGCCAGCCAGACGCTTTTATTCAGCTTGGAGCCGGGTGCACCCATCGGCATGAGGGTGGATAAAAGCGGCGTGGTGAAATGGCGGCCAACCTGCGCTGACGGTGGTCGGCAGTTCGTGGTCACCGTGCGGGTGAGCGATGATGGCTGCGGATTGCAGAGTGACACCCAACAATTTGTCATCCGCGTGGCAGATTGCCTCCAAGTCGGGCTGGGCTACGCCGTGGCCCAACCGGGCGATCGCGTTTGTTTGCCGATAAAACTTATCACGGGCCTGAGTCTGACGAGCCTGACCTTCACGGTGGAGGTTCCTGCCGGGCGCATGACCAACTTCGCCTTAAACCCCGTGGCCGCAGAGGTGGGAACAGCGACTATGCAGGCGCTCAGCACAAGCCAGCTCGTTGCCCGCATCCATCCCCTACCCGGCCAGGCATTACAAGGCCCGAAGGTGCCAGCCGATCTCTGCTTCACATTGTTGGGTGGGCAGCCATCCGCCTTTCTGCCACTGGACATCAAGCAGGTTGCCGGAGGCAAGCCGGACGGCACGGAAGCATTTTCGGCAACCGGCGAGCCGGGACGGGTTGCGGTGGTGGAGCGTGAGCCGCTGCTCGAAGCGCGTCTGGCGACCAATGGCATGGTAGAACTGCTGCTACACAGCACGCCGCCCAGCACCAACCAACTCCTGCGCTCGCCCGACAATTCACCCGGAAGCTGGCAACCCGAACAGCGAATCATCTCAACCAACCTGACACAGCCATGGCTGATCACATCGCCTGAGGGCCTCCGGTTCTATCGGCTGCGGCGTGAATAAACCACGGGTGATTTGATGGCAGAAAGCCGCCTCGGGCCGACCAAGCGGGGTGATCCCGATCACTCCACCGGCAGTCCGTTGTTCTGCAGCTCCTCCACGGGTGCTCGACGGGTGATTGCCGGATTGAAATACAACTGGGAAAAGGCGTCGGAAGCCAGCTTCAAGCGGCCGTAGTTGGGGCTGGTGCCGGTGACCTGCTGATCGGTCCACCGATCCAGATTCAGGGTGATCGACCCATACTCGCGAAAAAACAGACGCACTTCCCGCTCCGAGGTGGCATCTTTTGATGGCTTCACCGGGGCAAACGTGACCTGGGTCACCCGGTTGATGGGGATTTCAAGATCACTGAACGAGGTGGTGAGGGTGATTTTTCCGTCCCGGATGTTTTTCACCCGGCCATCCACCTTGTCGTTGTTGGCCAGATGCACGACGTCATTCACCTGATTGGTGTCCGACAGCGAGGGTTCCGCCAAACGACCATCCCATTCGGAAATGCGAAACCGACTGAACCGGACCGGGTTTTGGCCATGCTGCATCAAGACAATGCCGTTGCCTTGGCTGACAAAGGCCTGGGGGTCCACCCATTGCCGGATCAATTGCCCATCGATATAGAGGGCAAACGTTTTTTGCTCTTTGTTCGTGCGCAGGGAGACGCGCATTCCTGAGCGGCTGGTAAGGTCCGGCAGCTCCGCCTGGCCAATCGTGGTCATGGCGGCGATCTGCGTGCGACGATAGAGGAACACATTCCGGTAATTGAACTGCAACACATAGGCGTTGCCACCGTAGCCCTGGAGGGTATCGCTGTGAAAAACAAAGGCGAAGGAAAGGAAACCGCGCCAGGCGAGATCGAATTCCAGGTTGGAAACGGCGGGCAGTTTGAAATCGCGGCCGATGAAACCAAACATGGAGGAGTAGAAGGAATTATCGGCAAACCGCCAGACTTCTCCAGGCTGGGCCGCACCCGGCGCACGGATGACGCCCGGGTTCTGCCGGGAGACCCAACCCTCCTGGCTGGTGGGACCCTCGTAGATCACCTTCAGGGAGGTGGAGGTGGGCACCAGGCTGTGCAGGGAAGTGCGGGGAATGGAGAGCTTACCCGCAAACCAAGTCGAGAATTCCAATCGGTCACCCTCCAAGCCAACCAGGTCGCCGCTCAACATATCCTCGTTATTCAACGTCACCTGGCAATTGGCCGGATGGCTTTCCGGCAGAGTGTTCGGCGGGGCAAACCTTACCCGTGACAGACCTGTGAAACGCACGGTGAAGGGGTTTTCAGCGGCCGGATGCCGCCATTGCGCCCCTTCCAAGCCATCCACTCCCAGCAAAACACCGCGCAAGGCATCACCATTGAGCAATTCCAAGTAATCTGAGCGCACCGGAGCAGGCTCGGCGGCCCCGATGCGCAGGGCAGCCAACAGGACAATGGGCAGCCAGGAGCTGCGATGTGTTATGTGCCAAAACATGATGCCAAGGACCGGGGACGCTCCAACCACGAACGCCCGCAATCGGTCTGAGGCTATGATGCCCCTGAGCATTCGGGGCGTCAACTGTGGGGAATAGCGAACCACCACATTTTGCTTGAAACCAAGGCCGGACAGTATATCTAACCCAGCCATCTATGGCAGAGACAAAACCGGTGGAAAAGAAAGAGAGTTGGCTGAATTGGCTGGCGGTCACAACCGTGGTGTTTTCCGCGGCGGCGACCCTGTCCACTTTTCGCGGGGGCGGGCTATCCACCAAGGCAGTGCTGGCGCAAAGCAAGGCCTCTGATATGTGGGCCTTTTACCAGGCCAAGAGCATCAAGGAACACACCTACCGGCTTCAGGCGGAGAATTTCAAGGCCCAGGCCCTGGCGGCCACCGGCCCGCAGGCGGAGCATTACCAGGCCAAGATTGAGGAGTATCAGAAGGAAGTCAGCCGCTACAAAGCCGAAAAGGCCGAGATTGAAAAGGACGCCCGCAAGGAAGAGGAAACCCGGACCCGCTGCCAGGCCAACGGGGTGATGTTTGGGGTAGCCATCCCGTATCTGCAAGTGGCCATCATGCTATCCGCCCTCTCCGCCCTGATGAAGAAAAAGCCGCTGTGGTACATTGGTTCGGTGCTGGGGACGCTGGGGGTGGTCTATTTTGTGCGGGGCTACTGGATGTTGTACCACTGACCATTTCCCGCTTTGCAGAGGCGGCATCTTGCCGCTATGCTGGCACCGCTATGTTCGAAGTGATCAAAGACCAGTTGCAGAGCGGGACACAGAAACTCCTCTATTTGCGGAGGTTTCTTTGACGTCCCCAACGTGCAAAAACGGCTGAGTGAGCTGGACGCCCTGATGGGGGCGGAAACCTTTTGGAACAACCGCGAGCAGGCCCAGAAACTGATTGACGAGGCCAACGGGCTGCGCAAACGCATGGAGCCGATGCTGCAAGCCGACAAGCAATTGGCCGATCTAAACGCCATGGTGGAGCTGTACGAGGCGGAACCCGAACCCCTCCAGCACCAACCGGAGCTGGAACGGGAGACGGACACCTTCCTGAAAGGGCTGGATGCCATGGAGCTGCGGTTCTTCCTGAACGGGCCGCACGACAAACGGGACTGCATTCTCAGCATCAACGCCGGAGCCGGCGGCACCGAGGCGCAGGACTGGGCGGAGATGCTCTGGCGCATGTACCAGCGCTGGGGGGAACGCCGTGGATGGGAGGTGGAAGTCAGCGATATTCTGCTAGGGGAATCGGCGGGCATCAAGAGTGTCACCCTGATCATCCGGGGAGAAAACGCCTATGGCTATTGCAAGGCGGAACGCGGAGTGCATCGGCTGGTGCGGATTTCCCCCTTTGATTCCAACAAGCGGCGTCACACCAGCTTTTCCAGTGTCGATGTGATCGCGGAAATTGAGGAGACGGTCGATATGGTCATTCCGCCGGGCGAGTTCCAGGTGGACACCTTCCGTTCCGGTGGCAAGGGCGGCCAGAACGTGAACAAGGTGGAAACCGCCGTGCGGATCACCCACTTGCCGACCGGCCTGGTGGCAGCCTCACAGGCGCAGCGCTCCCAGGTGCAAAACCGGGCCACCGCCATGAAGCTGCTGCTCTCCAAGCTCTACGCCCTGCGGTTGGATGCGCAGAAGGCGGATATGGAGCGGTTCTACGGGGAAAAAGGCAGCATCTCCTGGGGCAGCCAGATCCGCAGCTATGTCTTCCAGCCCTACCGGATGGTCAAGGACCTGCGCACGGGCGTGCAAACGGCCGATGTCCAGGGGGTGATGGATGGTGACTTGGACCCTTACGTCAATGGCTGGCTGCGGGCGGGCTGTCCGCTCAAGCGCATGCAGGGTGTGAAGGACGAGGAAGAGTAAACGCCCCCCCGTTTTCCGGCATGAACATTCTCGACACGATTGTGGAACAGAAACGCCGCGAGGTGGCCCTGCTGCCGGCGGCGGAAGTGACGGTGGCCACCCTGCGCCAGGCGCTGGATCAGCGCGGCGGGGTGCGCGATTTCGCGGCCCGGCTCCGGCAGCCACGCCGGGGCGAGGTGGCCCTGATCGCCGAGGTGAAAAAGGCATCCCCTTCCGCCGGCCTGATCCGGCCGGATTTCGAACCGGTGCAAATCGCCCAGACCTATGAAGGCAGCGGGGCGAGCTGCCTCTCGGTGCTAACGGACGAACAGTTTTTCCAGGGCTCCCTGGACTACTTGCGCCGCATCCGCCAAGCCGTGGGCCTCCCGCTTTTGCGAAAGGATTTTGTCATTGATGAGCGGCAGCTCACGGAAGCCGTCGCCTGGGGGGCAGATGCGGTGCTGCTGATCGCGGCCATTCTCGACGATGCCACGATGCGGCGGTTCCATGAGCTGGCCGTGGGGGCGGGTTTGACGGCGCTGGTGGAGGTGCACGACGAGGCGGAGCTGGAGCGGGCGCTGGCCATCGGGGCCACGGTGATCGGCGTCAACAACCGCAACCTGAAGACTTTCAAAGTGGATCTGGCCACCACCGAACGGCTGGCGGCCCGCATGCAAACCGATCTTCAAAGCGGCCGCTGCCTGCTGGTGGCGGAAAGCGGCATCCACTCGCGCGCAGACGTCGAACGGCTGCATCGCTGCGGAGCGCGGGCCATCCTGGTGGGGGAATCCCTCATGCGCCAGGCGGACATCGCCGCCAAAGCCGCCGAACTGCTCGGCGGTTAACCGGATTCACGGGCGGTCAGAAGGCAAAACCCCGGATGATCTGGATCACGTAATCCGCCTGCTCATCGGTCAGTTCCGGATACATGGGCAGGGGCAGAATCGTGCGGGAAAGCTCCTCGGCCACCGGCAGATAGCCCAATTTGCCCCCCAGGTCCGCATACACCTTCTGGAGGTGCAAAGGCACCGGGTAATAGATCAGCGTGGGAATCCCGTTTTGCGCCAAGTGCTCCTGCAAGGCGTCCCGTTTGGCCGTGAGGATGGCATACACGTGATAGACATGGCCGTTGCCCGCCGCCACCTGAGGGCAGTGCAAGGGCAGGCCCGCCAAACCACGGTTGTAGCGTTCGGCCAAGGCGGCCCGGCGCTGGTTCCAAGCGGTGAGATGGGGCAGTTTCACCCTCAGAATGGCGGCCTGCAAGTCATCCAAGCGGGAGTTGAACCCGTGCAAATCGTGGTGGTAACGGCGCTCAATGCCGTGGACCCGCAGCATGCGCAGCTTTTTGGACAACGCCTCGTCCTGCGTGACAATCATGCCGCCATCGCCATCCGCCCCCAGGTTTTTGGTGGGATAAAAGCTGAAGCATCCCAACTCGCCCTGACTGCCGGCGGGCTGGCCGTTTTGGGTGGCTCCGATGGCCTGGGCGCAATCCTCCACGATGGCGAGCTTGTGTTGTCTCGCCAAGGCTTGCAGCTCGGCCATGGGGGCCATCTGGCCGAACAGATGGACCGGAATGATCGCACGGGTGCGCGGGGTGATCCGGCGGGCCACGGCGGCGGGATCCATGATGAACGTGCGGGGATCCACATCGGCAAAAACAATCCGCGCCCCCATCTGGTGGATGGACTCCGCCGGGGCGATGTAGGTGAAAGGGGTGGTGATCACCTCGTCCCCGGGGCCGATCTCCAAGGCGCGCAAGGCCAGCGTGAGGGCATCCGAGCCGGAATTGACACCGATGCCAAACCGGGTGCCGCTGTAGCGGGCGATCTCCTGCTCCAGGCCGGTGACATTGGGGCCGAGAATGAACTGCCCGGCCATGATGGACTGCTCCACTGCGGCCAGGAGTTCGGCTTTCAGCGAGTGGCTTTGGGCGACGGGGTTGAGAAAGGGGATTTTCATGGATTAATAAAGGGGCAAATCAAGGGTAACAAGCGCGGACCGGCAGGGCCACCGATCAGGGTTGGGGACGGTATTGGGCTTTGGCTTCCGGCATCCAGGTGGAAAGCTGACGGATGCGGGTCTCATCCAGCGGATGCGTGCGGAGGAACTCCAGACTGCCGCCGCCCTGGCTCTGGTTGAAAGCGGCAAACCGCTGCCAGAAAGCAACCGAGGCTTCCGGGTTGTACCCGGCGCGCGCCATGTAAAACAGGCCGATCTTGTCCGCCTCCGACTCCTGCAAGCGGCTGTGCGGCAGTTCTCGACCGACCTTGGCCCCCAGCCCATAGGCGGTCAAAAGCGCGGCTTTGGTGCGGGGATCCGAATTGGAAAGGGCGCTACCCAAAAGGCTGCCCCCGGTTTGCAGGACCAGCGCCTCACTCATGCGCTCAGCCCCATGACGGGCCACCGCGTGGGCCACCTCATGGCCGATAACCGTGGCCAGACCGGCTTCATCCCTGGTGATCGGCAGGAGGCCGGTATAGACACCCACCTTGCCTCCGGGCAGGCAAAAGGCGTTGGCCTCTTTGCTTTCAAAAACCACAAACTCCCACTGGGCACCGGGCAGGTTAGCCACCCCGGCAATGCGTCGACCCACCTTCTGAATCAGGGCGTTGAGTGCGGGATTGCGGTTGATGGGGGTTTCCTTCTTGAGCTGCTCAAAGCCGGTCAGACCCAGTTGCATTTCCTGGGCGGCGGGAATGATGTTGAGTTGCGACCGGCCCGTTTCCGGGACGCTCACACAGCCGGTCAAACCCGCCAAAAACAGGGCTGACAAGGCCAACTGCACCACGATGCCGCGCAAGAATCGCTTCATGGCGTTGAGAAAACCACAATCCCGGGCGGAGGACAAGCCGCCAGTGGTGCGCCTTGAAATCTGGCGGTCACTCCCAAGGGGGGGGATCAATCCCGGAAGTTTTGGAACTGCAAGGCGACGGGAAACTCATGGCCCCGGACCGCCGCCATCACGCTTTGCAGTTCGTCCCGGCTTTTCCCGGTCACCCGCACCTGGCTGTCCTGGATCTGCGTGGTCACCTTGAATTTGCCATCCCGGATGAAGCCCGTGATCTGTTTGGCGATGGGGGTCTCAATGCCCTGCTTGATCTTGATGAGCTGCCGTGTGTGGCCGAGCGGGGAGATTTCCGGCTCGCACTTTTCCACGCTCTTGAGGCTGATGCTGCGCTTGGCCAGTTTGCCCATCACAATTTCAACCAGGGATTTGGCTTTGAATTGGTCCTCGGCCGAGAGCTTGATCTCACTTTTTTCCAGCAGGATCTCCGCCTTGCTCCCCTTGAAATCGAAGCGGGTGGCCAGCTCTTTTTTGGCCTGGTTCACCGCATTGTCGATTTCCATCGAGTTGACTTCGCTGACAATATCAAATGACGGCATGGCGAAAGCGTAGCTGCCGGGCCGAAAAAGGGAAGCTTTTTAGCCAGTCATCGGGCTATTTGCCCATCAGCTTGTAGAAGATTTGCCGGGTCAGTGTGTTGGTGTCCGTGACCACGGTGAACACGCCGTCCGCAGTTACTGTGCCCAAGGATTCCCAAGTCTTCAGATCCGTAGAGCGCAGCACCTCGTAATTCCAGCCAATGGCAGTATCCAGCTTCAAGGCCACCGCCCCATTCGGCTGCAGGACTGGCGGGGCCGCAAACTGGAGCTTCTTGCCCCCATACAGATACCCCGCCAGACCGGCGGGTGCCGCCGACACGCGCACCTTGAAGCTGACCGGTCGCTCATGAGTGCTGAACACTTCCATGGTCCAAACACCGGCACGCAAGGGAACCGGCACGGAGTCCGGCGTCACAATGATCTGCTTATCCGCCGCCGTGCTGGACGTGGTGAAGTAATCGAAGCTCTCCACTCCGGTCAGGCGCGCACCTTCTCGCACGCGCAGGCCGGCCGCGTTTGACAAATCAAACAGCTCAAAAGAAGCGGATGCAAAACCTGAGGGTATTTCCACAGTGAACTGGGCGGTACTCGGCCCCGCCGCCAACGCTCCGGCCCACGGCTGCCCACCAATGGTGATGCCCACCTGATCAAACGTCACCTGCAGGGTGAATACTACGGCGGCAGCGGAGTTGTTGGTCACCGCCAAATAGTAGGTCTGGCCGGGAACCAACACCGGAGTGGTGTTGGTGTCCAAAACGCCCTCGCCCGACACAACATTGTTCAGCAAGGTGAACCCGCCGGGTGCTTGCGTGGGCAATCCGTTCTGATTGAAAAGCAGATCCAAAGAAGCCCCGGCTCCCCCCACGAGGGAATTGGTGGCCACATTGACCCCCAGAGGGACATTGACGATAAAATACTGGATGGCACCGGCGGGGATGCTGTTGGAGTACACCTGGCCATTGGTCAGGACAATGGCGGGGGCGTTGGTATTTATATAGGCCAACTGCATCCGCCACATCACCACGCTGCTGTTGGTGATGAAACTGCTTGTCCGACTATCCCACACCTCCAGATTCCAGAAACCCTGGGCGTTCTCGTCAAGGAAATTGCTCAACGGCTCCTCCGGGAGGTAGAACACGCCGTCGGCAGTGTCGATCAGGTGAACGGAATCCAGCAGCGGTGCCAGGGCGTGTCCGCGCACCTCAAAGACGGTGCCGTTGGTCTTGGGGAAGAAGGAGATGATGTTGGTCTGCCAGTTGGCACTGGTGGCCAGCAGATTGGTGACCAAGGCGCCATCCACGTAAATCTCCGCCATGGGACTTGGAGAGCCGCTGTTGTATTTGCCTGCGCTACCAACCCGCGCGATGGCTTGGATTTCGGAAAGTGAAATCGCCCGATTATAGAATGATACTTCGTCGAGCATCCCTTTGAAATACGTCCGATTATCGGATCCGATACATGGCACCCAACCAAACACCAGCGGTGCATTGTTAACAAAGTTCATGTTATACGGCAATGTATCTTGAGAGTCCAGCGCACCATCAATGTAAACTTGGATCAGCAATCCGCGCCTGGTGCAGGCAATATGATGAAAAACCCCGTCGTTGACAGGCTTCACAGAATTCACGCCGAAATAATATATTGGGGACATATCCATCAGCACCAATCCGATGGAACCAAGATTATTCATGTTGATTTCCCAAAACACATTCGCTCCACAGGCGGCTCGTTTGCTCATTGCCGTTTGATTGGAGGTTTTGTTCTGGGTGTAATACCAAAACTCAATGGTAAAGTCATTCGTTCCAAAATTTCCCACGGCATTGCCAAAATTGTAACGATCATTCACTCCATCAAAATCGAAAGCGTTGCCAACCTTGCCGGCAGCATAGCCCGCCCCTCCCACCACGGCTCCGTTATTGGTCCCCACAATATCGACCGCACTGCCATTGCCAGGCCACCAATTAATCAGCCCGGGATTGCGCGTGCTCAATATGGCTTTCCACGGACGCCCAGCGGATGTCGGCAGGGTGGCACGGATCACCCCATCGGCCAGCGCCAGAAAGTTGGGTGGAGACAAGGCCAGCCTGGTTGAGTTGACCACGTCCACCGCGTTGCTGAGGACCGTGAACACCTCCACCACACTCCCCGTGTTGTACTGTTGGGCGAACGCAGAGTCAAAACCAGTGATCAGCCCATTTGTGATGGAGGTGAAGTTGGTCTTCACAAACGGTGGGGGGGCGAACTTGATGGGCATTTGCGCCAGGTTGGTGTTCTCCGTGAAGGTCACAAAGGAGAACTGGCCACCCAGCACCGTCACGGTGTAATCCCAGGCCGTGCCCGGGTCCGGGTTGTCCCCCTCGTTCATCACCACGAGCACGTTGGTCGCCACCCCGGGGCCGTAGGTCACCGTGAATTTTCCCCCGCCACTGATGTAGCCTGAGTCAAAGAGCAACTGCCCATCGTAATAGACCCGCAGGCTGTCCGGAATCCCGTAAAACTCGTAGTCGATCTGCAGGATGCCCGCGTTGTTCGTGGACCACACCGCATTGGTGTAGGCCGCCTGCCCGCCCGCGGAGGAGGCCGGGAACACGTTGGTCGTAAATTGGCCAATGCCATAGTTGGCGTTGGTTGGCCCGCCGCGGTTCTCCGCCAGCAGGACGCGCGTCCCTTGCGGGCTTACCAGGTGCAACACCAGATCGGAGGCCCGGGGATGATTGATGATCACCCCCACCTGCACATCCGCAATGGTCCGGTCATGCGGCACGTAGAGCGCCGTGTTCGTCGTAGCGTCATCAAACAGCTCCGAGCCGGTGAACGACGCGAAATCCAAAAACGCATCCTTCTCCAAATTCAGCCCCACCGTAAGCCTCACATCGAGAGTCTGCGTCACTGAACCGGGGGGATTGTACACCCGCACATAATACATGCCAGGGCTGAGCGGCGGACTGTCATAGGGCGTCAGCGTGATGATGCCTCCCGGTGGCGGGATAATCACGGCCTTGTCGTACACGGTGAGCGTTGGCAAAGCGCCCCGCCGCACGAACACCTGCACATTGGCATCGACTTGCCCCAGCGTTATTGTCAGGTTGGTGGCGTTCACCGGAACATCAATTGCATAGTTCCTGAACTGCCCCGGCAGAATCCTCTGGTTCACATAAACCTGGTCATTCTCGTTCGTGGCCGATGGGTCAATCCGCATCATCACCTGTTCCACCCGCCCGGTGAAAAAGAAGGCGCTATCCACCACCGTGAACAGCCACGCCCCCTGCGCCTCATCTCCCATATAACTCTGCAGCCGACCCGGGCCTTCCGGCTCCTGACTCCCCACCATGTCGCCCTCCTCGCTGTCGTCATAAATCCAGGTGCGCGTCACGGGCACCGGCCCGGGCAGCTCCTCGCCGAAGGTGTGGTTGAGCAGGGTCACCTCCTTGTTGTCGTGGCTCAGGGTGCCCACGAGATCCCCCATGTTCTGATGGGTCATCGTGTTGGTGACCACCAGACGGCGAATCTGCACGGGCTCCACCACAATCCCCACGCCAAACCCGGCCTGGGGCTGGTCCGGCGTGCCATCTGGAATCTCAAATCCCTCCACTCGCACGAGGATGTTGCCGTCCTCGTCCGTGCTGTTGAAGGGCTGGTCGCTGGAAGTGGCGAACAAGCCGAACTCGCCCGCCTGCTGATCCTCGGACTTCACCCCCAGATAAAACACATCCCCCACAACGGCATTGGTGAAATAGACCGCCTCCGTCCCCCCGCGCCCCACCGACCGGTAGGCCGCCTGAATGGTGCTGACGCTCAGGTTGGTCAGCGCCGGATCCTTCGAGACAAACAGGTCCAGGTCCGCATCCACGTTGCGCGGCCGCGAGAGGTTGGGGGCCAGGAAGGTGACAAACGCCACGTACTGGCCAAAGTTGGTGCTACCCGCCGGCCCGTTGGTGCTCACCGCCATGGGCGCGTTTGTGAACACGTAGAAGTTCCATTGGTTGGTGTTCCCGTTGGTGCTCACCAGCAGCGGCGAATTGGCCCCCACCCGCTGCCGCAGCATCGCGATCCCGTTGGTCACCCCGCTCACCGATGCGCTGGGGTCGTAGGCCACCGTCGTGGCGGCACCCAGGGTCAGCCCGCCCGTCGCCCCACCATCCTTGGAAATCACCAGCGCGTAATCCTGCGCGATGCCGTCCGGGTGGGCGGTCACCGCGTTCACGTTCACCCGCCGCGCCACCACCGTCACCGCAAAGACGCCGCCCGTACGGCAATCCACAAACACGTTCTCCACGTTGTTGACCAGATCGCTGGCCGGCTGGTTGGTCGGGGTCGTCCCCGTCGTGAAGAGGGAGGTGCCCTCAAAGGCGTTGCCCACATAGACCTGCCCATTGGCCATATTGGTCACATAGAGGTCCAGGTCATTCACCAGCTTCAGGCTGGCCACCGGGTTGCCGGGCGGATCCGTCCAGACCAGCGTCACCCGCAGGGCCTGCGCCTGATTGGTGCTCGCCCCCACCGTCACGTACCGCGTTTGGCTCAACCCGGTGATCAGGGCATTGGTCGAATCCTGGTCGAACAGCTTCACCGGCCAATCCGCCTCCGCCCCGGCCATCCCGGCCGGCAGCATGTTGGTCAGGTTCACCAGGCCCCACCCTTGCAGGTTGATCGAGTTGCGCGGGTTGAAATCATACAGCCGCCCCAGGTTGCGCGCGCCGTTGATCAGCAGCGCCTTCATCATCGCCGGGCTGTTGGTCCGGCCCCGCGTGGTGAAAAACTCGTCCACCAGCGCCAGCAGCCCGCTCACCACCCCGGCCGACATACTGGTGCCGGACTCATACCGGTAATACGGCCCGATATCCTTGTTCAAATTGGAAATCACTTGGAACAGCGTGCCCGGATCGCCCGTCACCGTGAACAGGATCTGCAAATCGAAGGAGACCGGGTTGCCGGTCGGGTTGCCCACCGCGATCGACCAGTCCCCCCCATTGTTCTGCACATCCAGCACCGCCGTGTTCACGCCCCGAATAGTCATCGCGTTGCTCCCCACCCCCGCATAGATGTTCAACGAGGGGAACGGCGTGGGCGAGGAGGCGTTGGGCATCACCCGGATGATCAGCGTCTGCCCCTGATCCGGGATATAGACATTGTAAAAGTTGCTGCCCCCCCCCGTCACCACCTGCCCGTTGATATAATTCACGTTCGGCTGAATGAACATCGACGGCTCCTGATACTGGGAGGACCGGCAGGAAATCAAAAACGTCCCCGGAGCCACCACGTCGGGCTTGAACCGCCCATACGTCCCCTCATACCCCATCCCCACATTGCCGCGGCTCGAAAAACTGGCCACCTGGTCGTCGGTGTCCGTTGTCCCCTCGAACGACCGGTTGGTCTCCAACCCAACCACCACTTCGTTGGTGATCTGCCGGGCCGCCTCCACCGCCCCCACCGTGATCACGTTCTTGCCGGTGGCAGGGGCCATGATCGAGCCCGGTGAACCGCCCTGCCCGCCGCCCGCCCCGGAACCATCGTTGCCCGCCGAAAACACATACGCCATCTGCTGCATCCCCGGCACGTGCCGTTGCGAATCCCGCACCGCCAGGTCGTAACTGGCGGACGCCAGACTGTAGGTGTTGTTCCCGACGTAATTCCAACTGTTGTTGTTGATCCGCGCGTTCGTCCGGGAGGCCGTCTCCTGCAAATAAACATCCGACTGCGGCCCGAAATACGCCTCTGTTTCCATCGCAAACAGATTCGCCTTGGGGGCCATGCCTCGGAAATTGGCGTTCGTTTCGGATCCCCGGGCGTTCTTCACGGTGTCCGACTTGGTGCCATCGCCGGCGATGGTCCCAGCCACGTGAGTCCCATGCCCATCCGCATCGATAACCGCCGTTGGCAAAGCCCCCGTCACCCGACCCGTCAGGTCCGGGTGTCCGTCATCCACTCCCGTATCGGTCACCCCCACCAACACCCCCTGCCCTGTCAGACCGAGGTGATTGCCTGCGGGAGCCAGAGTGGATGAATTGGTGGAGACCCCCACCAACACCCGGGAACGATCATTGGCCATCTGGCGGAGCTGCGCCCGCTCCACCAACTGCACGGTCTCCAAGCGGGCCAGCGCCGCCACCGAACCGGCCAACCGCACCGTCAGCATCGGCCCAAAAGGAGATTCCTCCTCCGCCACCACCTGGGCACCCATCCGGACCAGATCCTGCCCGGCCTGCTCCCGCTGCCCGGGGAAGGACAGGACATGCAAAGTCATCTCCGTCGTCACCGGCTGATCGGCCACCGCCAAGGGCAGCAAGTCCTGGCTCAGCTTATAGTAAGGCTCATAGGCCACCACCGCCTGCACCTGCGGGTGCTGCTGCAGCGCCGCGACCGCCGCGACCGGCACGTTCACCAGAAAGGC
>CAIYYI010000338.1 GCA_903930345.1 uncultured Verrucomicrobiota bacterium | reverse complement strand
CGTTTGTTTGCTGAATTTTGGTTCAAAGCGGATTAAAAATCCGCGCTCCGCACCTGGTTTTGGTTGGGAGGTGGTTGGGTGACGGATGATTTATCGGAATGCTGGTGGTCGCCAATGGGGTGGCAGGGAGGTTTGTGCGTGCTCGGTTGTCCAACAAGGCGGTGGCAAGCCACCGCACTCCAAGACGCTATCGCGCAATCGATTGCACTCGCAGTCGCGAAGCGTGTGACTTACCACTTTGTTTGAAGTGTGTTTGCCACGATGACGGGCTAAAGCCCGGACTACGAACTCCGAGACGCTACCGCGACGACGGGGGCATAGATCTGACGGAGTAGATCTCCGGGACGTGGCCACTCACCCAACGGGTGGTGTAGGCACGCATCAGGGCGTCTCCGGCGGTGGCGGGACGCGGTTGATGCCCGTAGCGCTGATCATCCATGCCCTGCCAGGGCCAGGGTTCAATGGTGGTGCCAGCTTCGACATGGTAATCGGTATCCTTATCCCAGCCGACGGTGAACACGAAGAAGTCGCGCACCCAACCCTCCGGCAAGGCCGGGAAGGCGGAGGCCGGAAAGCGCAAGGTCAATTCATCGCCCCCATTGACCAGGACAAAGGCATCGTCGCGCTGCGCCAGCAGGGGGGCCACTTCCCCGTAACGGGTGGCCCAGCCGCCCGGGATGATGCGCCACTGGGCGGAATTCCTGACTTTCAGGTAATCCGGGGTGAGCGGCAATTCGGGCGGGAGGGGTTTGAAGTCCGAATACCCGCGCCAGTGCAGATGCGCGCTGCTGGGCAACACCTCGGTGACTTTCCATTCCGGGGCCGCCACCGGATGGAGCAACGCGGCCTGGTCCCAGTACACCTCGAAGGCGGTGGTCAGGCGCAGACGACGGACGGTGGCGGGGAGTTTGCCGGTGAGATCCACCAGGATGGTTTTGGTTTTGCCCGAGGGGACCCCCACCATGACCGGCACGGGCTGCCATTGGCCGGCGAGGGTTTCACACTCCAGGGTGGGGAACGGGAACGGCAGGTCGGGGCAATGGGAACCGGCCACGTTCGCCATGCCGCCCCCGAACCGGATCCAACCGGTGAGGGCGAGAACCAACGGTTGCGCCGGCTCCAGCAGGCCGAAATCCAGGGTGACGGAGTAGGGCTCACAGAGTCCGCGCAACTGGGGGGAGCGCAGCGTTACGGGACCGACCATCCGCTGGTCGCGGTCGTGCAGGAGGCCGGTGACTTCCAAGCCGTCCTGGCGCACGGCGCGGAGCAACGGCCGGGGACGATCCAGCAGCGCGAGGCGGCTGGGTGGGAAGGGGCCGCCGGGACGCATTTTGGAGGTGGAATGGGCCTGGGTGCCGGCCGGGTGATCGACGGCGATCAAGCGGGCCTGATCCAGGTAGAGGACCTCGCTCAACTCCTCGGTGATCTGGAGGACGAAATGGTTGCTTCGAGGCTGCACACGCCGGGAATCCCCCAGCCAGAGGTGCTCCAACGGGTCCGCCTCCACGAAGCGGGATTGGCTGACGCGCAAACCGAGGGGGGCGTTGCCCAGGAAATCGGAGACGAAGTCGAATTTTTGACCATCCCAGGCGTAGAGATAAGGGCAGGAGCCTTTGGGGAAGTACAATTCCAGCAATTCGACAGGGCGCTTCTCCGGCTTGAGATCGACGGTGCTCAGGGTGAGATCAAACCAACCAACGGTGACGGCATCCACGGTGGGGTGGCGGCCCACGCCAATCTCGACGGGCAAGCGGGAAACCGTGCGGCTCAGGTGCAGCCCGCCCGCCGCCACCTCCAAACGGACGCCGAGGCCGCTGGCATTGGAGCGGGTGCCCGCGAGACGCAGCTTCAATTGCTGATGGGCGTGGCCGCCATCGTTGCGGAGCAGCTTCAAGCGCCCGGAGCGCGGGCAGAGCACCAGGTCGGTATCGCCATCGTTGTCATAATCGCCGGGCAGCGCCTCGCGCCAATCCCCGGCGGCGCCCTGATCCAAACCGGCGGCGGCGGTGACGTTGAGCAGACCGGCGGAACCGGCGTTGCGCAGCAGGCAGATCCCCTGCCCCACCAGCAGGACATCCAGCCAGCCATCATTGTCGTAATCCACCAGCAGGATCTGGGTGACCTGTTTCAGGGGATGGGTGAAAACCCGCTGGGCGGATTGGCCGTTATAGACCACCTCCAACCGGCCCGAGGCACCCGCCACCAGGAGATCCGGCCGCAGGTCATTATCGAGGTCGCCCACCGCGATGACCGCCCCGGAAGGCCAGGTGCCCGGGGCGTTGGTGGCGGCGGCCTTGCCCCCGCGCAACCGGCTGAAAAACTGGGGTTCCCCGGACTGGCGCGCCCAAAACAGGTCGTGGACGTCGTCCCCATTCCAATCCTCCAGCACAATCTGGGATCCGCCCTGCACCATCTGGGGCACGGCGGAAGTCGCACCCACCTCCTTGAAGTAGAAATTCTTCAGGTTGCGGAACATCCGCAGCTCGCCGTTGGTGGGGGAGACCACGAGGAAATCAAGCGCGCCGGTGAAATCCAGGTCCGCCAGCACACCCTCCCGCGCGGGGACGCCGCGCAGGCCGCAGAGGGAGGTGACATCCATGAACATTCCGTTGCTGTTAAAGCGGAACACCTGGCAGGCCTGGGAACCGAGCACCACGACATCCTCCACGCGGTCATTCTGGAGATCACCGACAAGGCAACGGAAGGGATCGGCCTGCGGGGCGGCGACGATCCCCGGTCCTTGCGGGGTGAAGACGCCGTTGGAATTGGCCAGGAGGCGGAAACGATCCCCTTCCCTCACGAGCAGGCTGAGCTGCCCGTCATGGCGCACGTCCAGAAAAGCCGCAGGGCCAGCGCAGGCGAGGGAGCCCAGGGCGTGACCGGTATCGTCCACAAACCGGACCGGGATGCCGGGGGAGGAAGGCTCCTCCTTCCTGAAGGGGAGGCGGGCCTGGGTGTGTTTGCACTTTTCCAGGGAATCGACCGTGACGGAGAGCGAGGGGTTTTGGGTGCGCAAACGCTGATGTGCCAGCAGGGCCTTGGCGGAATCCTCCGCCTGCCCCTCCCGCGCCAGGGCCTGGCTGAGGCTGAAATTGGCGGTGGGATGATCTGGCTGAAGCTCAATGGCTTGCTGCAAGTGCCCGATAGCCTCCGCAAAGCGCCCGAGCTCCAAATTGGCGCGGCCCAGTTGGAAATAGGCGGCGGGCACATTGGGATCAAGGTTCAGGCTGGTTTGCAGGGATTGGATGGCGGGCTCAAGACGGCCCAGGCGCAGAGCGGCACAGGCCATCAGGTAGTGGGCCGCCGCCGAGTGTTCCTCCAGAGCCAAAGCGGCTTGGGCGGCCAGGATGGCCGGTTGCGGCTGCCCCCGCAGGAGCAATGCGCTGGCAAGGTTAAGCTGGGCATCCGCACTGCGGGGGGTGAGGGCCACCGCGCGGGTGAAGGCCTCCACCGCGCGCGCCGCCTCGGCGCGATCCAGATAGTTTTTACCCGCCTGCATGGCGCGGATGAATTCGTCGTCGGCAGGAGCGCCGGTGGCAGCGGTGGAAGATGCGGAAGGGCGCTGGCCCAACCACCAAAGGCCCACTCCGAGCACCAGGAGAAGGGCCACCAGACTGAGATAAAGACGACGTTGCATGCCTGGTGACAAGGCTTACCCAAGCGGCGGGAAGAAGCCAGCTTGAAAAAGAAGCCGCCGGGAAGCCATTG
>CAIYYI010000337.1 GCA_903930345.1 uncultured Verrucomicrobiota bacterium | reverse complement strand
GTTGGCGTTTCCATCGGAGTGTGAAATATCCGGGTTAGGAAGAGCCACAAATCAGGCAAGCCGCACGCACCGCGTGGCCTTTGATGCGGTCATGGTCGGTGATGGGCACATCTTCCTGCCAATAGCTGAGATCCCGGCGGGAATGAGGTTTCTGCTCCTTGGCAAAATAGCCGCTACCCCCTGGTTTCCGCGGAGAATCTGGCATTCCGCTTCTTGTCATAGTTTGGGTTCCCGCGCGCTTTTGCCGGGCGTCAGGCCGTTTTCATTAAAACTGTCCACACGCCACACGTAGCTCAGTCCCCGCGTCAGCGCGTGCATTGTGAGTTGCTCCGTGCTGCCGCCCTGCACCTGAATGCACTGGTACAGGGCATCGGGCGCGGACCCGAAGCGCAAAAGGTAGCCATCGGACTTGGCGGTTCGGTTCCAGCGAACCGTGACGTTGCGATCGTCGTCGCGGTGGCGTTCGATCCTCACGCCGGTCACGGGTGCGGGCGGAGCTCCGCCGCCCTGGCCAAAGACGCGCAGATCACGAATGGCAAAGTTCCCTCCGCAAGGCGTGTGGACGTTCTCGATCTTGAGGTGATGGGTGACGAGCGGCTCCGCCAACGGAACGTAATCGTGCGGCGTGCAGGCGCGGCTTGCGGACTTGTCCACCAGCGTCCGCCACGCCACGCCATCATCCGAGGCGAGCAGCCGGTAGGCGTGGTAGTCATCGTCCGGTGCAAACTTCACGTCCTGCTCAGCGAAGTTCACTTGGACGGCATGAATGCGACGGGGCTGCCCGAGGTCCATTTGCAGCCACTCATTCGTATCGCCAGTGCGGGCAGACCACCAGGTGCGAATGTTCTCATCGGCGGCCAGTCTGGCCGGGTGATTGGTAAGCGAGGAGGAGGCAGCACATTTCCGGCCGAACGATTGCACCATCCACCCGGTCGGTGAGCCATCGGCAATCCGCCGCGGGTAGTCGCCGAGTGCGGTGTCGGTGGACATGCGGTCCTGGGCATCGAAACGGACCGGAAACAACCCGAGCCGTCGCTCAAACAGGTCGTGGACGCCGATCCACATGGTGGTGACGCGCCACCATTGGCCACTTCGGTCCTGAAAGACGCCGCTGTGCCCGGCGCTGCCGATAAACCCGCCCACCTTGAACGACACCGGAGAATAGTCGGCCGACCTAAATGGGCCGGTCGGCGTGGCGCCTTCCAGGGCTACGTCGCAGTACCACTGGCTGACTGTGCCCGGTGTCGAGTATTGGAGGTAGTAGCGGCCGTTGTGTTTGGTCATCCATGCGGCTTCCTGGCACGGAAGAATTTCAAACTTGTCGAGGAATGCGCCGGTGTCCGTTTCGGCAAACACCTCGCGCCGCCCTCGCTCGTAGCCGCCAACGAAATCCGCCAAGTTGGTGACGGCGGCGCGCAGTTGGACTTCGCTGCCGGGGATTTCAGTCCAAGTGCGGGTGTTGAGTTCAAAGACCTTGGTGGGCTGACGGAGGCCGTGATAGAGCCAGGCACGGCCATCGTCGTCAAAGAACAGCGCGGGATCGCCCACCTTCTTAACCTCGCCGCATTTCTCCCAAACGCCCGATAGTGGATCGCGGGTGCGCATGATGGCCGCAAACCGCTGTTCTTTGCGGGGGATCATGTTGATGAAATAGAGCCAATCTCCGCGCGCGGCTACGGCCGGAGCACAATAGCTGCGATTATCCGAGGTCATCCTCGGCGCGGCGACGGCCGGGAACCTGTGGCTGGTCCAGCTCAGCAAATCATCTGACACGCGGAACCCGGCCACGTCCCAGGTGCTGAAGAGGTAATACTTGTCCTTGAACAGCACGATCACCGGGTCGGCGCCGTGCCGGTAGCTCCCGTCGCGCCAGCCGTAATCGAGATTGAGCGGATTGCAGAAGGTGTGCGGCGCGGGCAGCCCGGCGGCAGCGCTCGCTGCAAGGAACGACAGCCAGAGAAACCGGTGAACGGTGTTCATTTGAATGGCTGGTTCAACCTCGCAGATCTGAAGGCATTAGTCCCACCAACCGGCTCTCATGGCTATTCCTTACTACACCCTTATTCAAGCTCCAGCACGACAACCGATTTCGCCGGCAACGTGGTCGCAAAACCGCCGGGAGCCATTCGCGCTCCATCAAACTCAGCCGTTTTGAGGGTGTCTGGCCGGTCGAAGGTGTTGTGCGCATTCATCTCCGGGGCGGTCAGGATGCGGCCGGAAACTTTGGCCGCCTTGGCCCCTCGCAACTCACACGCCACCTCTGCCGCATTCTTC
>CAIYYI010000336.1 GCA_903930345.1 uncultured Verrucomicrobiota bacterium | reverse complement strand
GAGCAGGTGTTGACGAGGATGCGGCCGTGGCTGCTGAAGTTGGTCGGCTTTTGCTATTGCTGCGGCAGAAAGTTTGAGGATGTCAGCGTCGATTCTACATAACATAGTAATACTAGGCGCGAGCGAGGCGCATATCCGCAGCGATCTGTAACGAGCGAGCAACAACGCCAGCGGCCCAAAGAACTAGCGAATTAGGCTCAACTTGAAGGCTCGTTGGAATTAGGCGCGCTCCGCCAGGGTGCGCAACGCTCCCAGCAACGCCTGCCAGTCCGCCGCAGTCGTCTCCCAGCCTCCGCTGAACCGTAACGCCCGGGCCGATTCCTCCGCGCGGCAGCCCATGGCGGCCAGCACGTGCGAGGGTTGCTCCTTGCCGCTGGCGCAGGCCGACCCGGTGGAGACGGCAAAGCCCAGCTTGTCCAGTTGCACCACCCAGCGCCGCCGGCAATCGTGAGCGGGTAGAATTGCCAGCACCGTGTTCCACAGTCGCCCGGTTGCTTCCCCGACGATCTGGGTGCCGGGCAGGTGGCGCTGCAAGTCGCTGATGAAGGCATCCCGCTGCGCGGTATGACACGCCCGGAATTCCAGGTTGATCTGTTGCTCCCGTTCCCGCAACGCCGCTGCCAGGGCGGCGGCTCCCGCCACATTCTCGGTTCCCGCTCGCCGACCCTCCTCCTGGGGGCCGCCGGGCAGCAGGGCGCGCAGGCGCGGGCTGGCCGGGCATTTCAAAAAACCGATGCCGCGCGGGGCTCCCAACTTGTGACCGCCGCCGCACACAAAATCGCACGCCCCCAGACCGGCGGCCGGCAGTTTGCCCAGCCATTGGGTGGCGTCGCAGAAAAAGGGAACGCCAGCCTGCCGACACCACGCCTGGATCTGCGGCCAGGGTTGCAGCACCCCGGTTTCATTGTTGGCCGCCATGACGGCCAGCAGCCCGGGCGGGCGGCTGCCTCGGTGCAGCTCCAGCCAGTCCAGCTCCACCACGCCCGCACGGTTCACCGGCACCGGTTCCAGCCGGGGGCCGAAAAAGGCGCGCCCCGCCTCCATCACGGCGGGATGCTCCACCCCGCTCACCCAGACTTTCTGCCCGGGTGGCAGGATTTGGGCGAAATGATGAAACACCGTGGCGCAGGACTCCGTGGCCCCCGAAGTCCAGACGACCTCCTGCGGGTGGCAGCCCAGCGCTCCGGCCACGGCTTCGCGGGCCCCGGCCAGCGCGTTTTCCGCCCGCAGGCCGAGCCGGTGCGGGCTGGAGGGATTGCCGGGAAAATGCTCCGCGCTGTGCAGGAAGGCCTGGCGGGCCGCAGCCGAGAGGGGCGTGCCGGCATTGTGGTCAAAATAGCACCACCCGCCCACCCGTTCCGCCTGCCCGGTCAGCTTCACATCATTCGTCATGGGGTTGAAATAAGCTCAATTGACTTGCTTTTCGAGTGTAAATTATGGAATTGCTCTCAGGTATGTCGGACGCGTCGCCTCAGTCCATTGCTTATCAGCGTTCCAGCTTCCGCACCCATCTCCCCGTGGGCTGCCGGTACAGCCCCACCCATTACTGGCTCGCCCCGCAACCGGACGGCACCCACCGCATCGGGTTGACCAAATTCGCCGTCCGCATGCTGGGAGACATGGTGGAGCACCGTTTTGACATTGCGGCGGGCGCCCCCATTCTCCCCGGGCAGATCATCGGCTGGCTGGAAGGTTTCAAGGCCATCACCGACATCTATTGCGTGGCCTCAGGAACGTGGCTGGTCGGCAATCCGCTCCTGCTGGAGAAAATCTCCCTTATCAACCGTGATCCCCATGGCCAAGGCTGGCTTTATGCCGTCCAGGGGCAGCCGGATGAACGGTGCCTGGGCGTGCAGGAATATGCCGAACATTTGGACCGCACCATTGACTTGATCCTCTCCAAGGAACCACCCGCCCAATGAGCCGGGTGGCTGCGGCGCTGTCAATGGGTGGGCCGGCTGCGGAAGAATTCCTGGGGCAGTTCCGGGCTCTCCTCCAGGATCAGCAGCGTGCCATTTTTATCGAACATCTCCAGGGGGAAACCCTCCAGCCAGTTTTTCAGGTCCGGGGAGCTGTCCAGAGTGAACCGCTGGTCAACGGGGCCGGCAAACAGCCACAATTTATACGATTGACCACTGCTGGAAGGTTGGCGGTTGAAGGCGGTGATGGTGACCGGGGAGAGCAGGGGGGACAAATAGCCGCGCAGGATCGCCCCTTCCGTGCCAAAGGCCATCACCCGATCATTGTTCGCCAGCGCGGCATACATTGATTTTCCGCTCAGAGCGGACACAGAGGTCCAACTCGTCCCATTGGTGCTGAACAGCACCGTGCCGCGCACCCCGGTGATGATCCAGCGTCCGTTTTGTTCGCAGATGTCCGTGAGCCAGTTCTGGGTGCCGCTGGCCAGTGCCTGCCAGTTTGACCCGTTGGTGCTGGTGAGCAGGAGCCCTTTCTCCCCCACCGCCAGCAGCCGCCCGCCCGCCACCCGCACTTTGTAAATCCAATTGGTGGTGCCCGGGGTCTGCTGGGTCCAGTTGATTCCGTTGGTGCTGGTCAGCAGGGTGCCGCGGTCGCCGGACGCCACCCACTGGTTGGAATAAAAGCAGACGCTCGAAAGAAACGCGCTGGTGGGGGAGGCGGCCGGAGTCCAACGGGAGGCGTTCGTGCTGAACAGGAGGGTTCCTTGTCCGCCGCAGACCACCCACTCGGCACCGTGGCCGGCCACCCCGTTCAAATCGTTGGTGCTGCCCGTGGGCACCGCCGTCCAGATCACCCCCAGCTCGCTGACGGTGTTCGTGGTCGCGGGGGTGGTGTTGGTGGAGACCACCGTGCGCATTTGGTTGGTGCTGATCAGCAGCGTGCCCCGGTTGCCCACCACCACCAGTTGGTTGGTGGTGCCGCCCACCCCCAGGAAAATCGCGTTGGTCGCGCTGTCAGGCACGGCCTCCAGCCCCCAGTTCAATCCATCTAGGCTGGTGACGATCGTGGCCAGATCCCCCACCGCCACTTGCAGCGCTCCCGCCTGGGTGGCGTCCCACAGCCAGGTTCTGGCCGAATCGTTGCGGAGGATCCACTGGGCCGGTTCGGAATTGGTTTTGAACCCTTCCACCACCATGCCGGAGCGTCCCCCCAGCAGATACACCGCATCGGCCCACACAGCCGTGTAGTAGGTCCAGCGCGGGGCGGGAAAGGCCTTGGCCGCATCGGTCTCATTGATCCAGGGGCTGCCGCTGCCAGGGCGCAGCCAGAGGGTGCGTTCCCCGGCGAGCAGCACCTGGTTGCTCACGCCCGCCACGCCATAAAGATGGTTGGTGATGGACAATTCGCTCACCGGCGCCCAACTGCTCCCGCTGGCGCTGGTCAGCACCACGCCTTGGTCCCCCACCGCCCAAAAGGTGTCGGTCAGATAGGCGACCCGGTTCAGGTGCCGGGTCGTGCCCGAGGTCTCCTTTTTCCAATTCGATCCGTTGGCGCTGCTCAGAATGCACCCGTATTCTCCCACAGCGATGAAGGTGTTCTTGCCAAAGGCCACGCTCCGCAGCCAGTTGGTGATGTTGTTGGGCGGGGTTTGCCGGCTCCAATTGGTGCCGTCCATCGTGTTGTAGAGGGCGGCATTGTCCCCCACCGCCACCGCCCGGACATCCGAGGCTGCTAGGCCCATCACCCAATCCGGGGTACCCAGGGAAATGACCTGGAAATCATCCAGCGTGCTGCCGGCCAGGAGGGTGCCATTCTCACCGGCGGCCAGCAATTGGCTGCCGAAAAAGGTTACTGCCATCAGCGAATTGGTGGTGCCAGTGGCGCGCGGCTGCCAATGGATCAGATCCTCGCTGGTGAAAAGCTGGCCCCGTTCACAGGCTTGGGCCACCAGCCCCAGGCTGTACGCCTGGTCATAAATGTTGGCTCCGTGGGGTTCGGGGTTCGACCAGCGCCAGCGGGGGTAAGCCGGAGTTGCCCCGGTCATTTCATTCACCCAGCCAAGGATGAATAAAACCCAAGGTGCCCAGCGTGGCAGCGGGCGGCCTCCGCCCGGAAACTGGCGCAGAAAACGAAGCACGTCCACACTCTAGTGTAAACGCAAGGGACTGACCAGCGGGTTTTTATACTCCAGCCTGGCCGGAAAGCGGAGGTTGGCCGATGGGCAACACCAGCACAAAACAACAACCCGCCTTGGAATTGCGTTTTAATTCCAGGTGGCCCTCCAAATGGATCGCCAGTTGGCGGCTGATGGCCAAGCCGATCCCCAGGCCGTTCAGCTTGCTGCTGAAGCCGGGCAAAAACAGTTGGGCCACGCGCTCAGCCGGAATGCCGCTTCCCTGGTCGGTCACTTCCAAATGCAGTTCGGCCCCCTGCCGTTCGGCCGAAATCGTCACGTGGCTTCCTGGCCGGGAGGCTTGGATGGCGTTGCGCAGCAGGTTTTCCAGAATCAGAACCACCAGGCTGGATTGCCGGTTGCTCAGCCGGGCGCTGAGGTTGATGCTGGTGACACAATCCACCTGGCTGGCCTGCGCCGCCGCCGCCACCCGGGCTTGCGCCATGTCCAGCACCTGCCGCACGTCGGATTCCGTGCGGTTGAGTTCGTGCTCGTTCCGCAGCAGATGGGCGACTTCATCCACCATGGTTTGCAGTTGCCGCGTGGTGGCCAGCGCGGCCGCCCATTCGGTTTGGGTGGTCTGGTTTGGCCGGCCCGCCTGGGTGGACATCAGGCTGTAGAGTCCGTAGAGCGGGCTTTTCAGCCCATGGATCAGGTGGGCAGTGACGGCGCCCACCGCCGTGGTTTTGGCCGCCAGGGCCAGTTCCTGGTTGGCGCGCTGCAAACTGTGGGTGCGTTCCTGTAACTGCCGCAGGCTGCGCCGCAGGCGGCCAAACGCCCACAGCATCGAGCTGGCAATCAGGATCGCACCCGCGCCGAATGCCAGGATGGCCTGATTCGTCAGGTGGCGGTCCAGTTCCTCATATTCTGCGGCGATGCTCCGCCCATCAATCACCAGTTGCGCCACCCCCACCATTTTCCGGCTGTTTTTCGGCCGCAGGGGCAGGGTGACTTCCAAGAGTGGGGTGGGCAGTCGGAGGGTCTCAGGTGGCATGAGGTCGGGCAGAAAATGATCCTGCGCCAACGCCGCCGGCTGAAATTGGGCGATGGCTTTCCCGGGGGACAATTGATCCAGTAGCGCGGCGGAAATAATCCCGGGTTGCACATAGACCGGAAAAGCGATCACCGGTTTTCCCTGGGGGGTGAACAACCGGGCGGCCACCACCCCCCGCAAACGGGAGGTGCGCAGCAGCATCGCCATTTGTTCGGTCGGATCTTCCAGGCCCAGGGGGGAGGGCTCACCCTTCGCAGTTTCCGCGTCCAGCGCGGTCACTGCCTGAAAGATTTCCCCATCCCGGCTGGCAATCTGCTGGCGGATTTTCCCCCGCAAATGCAGGGTCACCGTCCAAACCGTGGCCCCGAAAATGGTCAGATTGAGCAGGATGATGGCCGTGGGCAGCCAGCGCCATACCCCCTCGCCCCCGGTCAAAGGCGGGGCGGATGGTTCAGGTGGAAAGGCCGACGGGACCGGTTTGTGCTGCGTGGAGTCCCCCGGTTTTTCCGGAGTTGTTTTATCGGCGTCCCCGTTCAACGTCTGCCCGATTCGTTTTGGCCAGCCTCAATGACGCGCCCAAGTTCGGCTTGCAGTTCCTTGCGCATGGCTTCAGTCCGCTCTTTTTGCTCCTGGAGGAGTTGCTTTTGCATCTCTTTGAATCGTTCCAGGCTTTCTTTGATCTGTTCGCGCAGGCTGTCCCGCTCCGCCTCCGTGGCGGTGCGGTACTTTTTTAAAAGGGCTTCGCGCTCCTGCAAATACTGCTCGCGCTGAGACTGGAACTGGTGCACCAATTCCTTGATGGCCCCGCCGGGATTGGTTTTGTCCGCCCGGTTCGGCCGCAGCGGCTTTTCTTTGTCCGACTTTGCCTCTGCTGGAATGGCGATCGGACGGTTCTCAATCGTGTGCTTGTTGTGGGCCGCCGACTGGCCGGATGACGCATTGGCCGGGATTTCGTTGGTCGATGCCCCCGGGGCGACGAAGGGTGTGGCACCTAGCAGGGCCAGCACCAGGAACCACGGCATACGCCCCGGGTTGCACACCCGGTACTCACCACTGCACCGCCGTTGTTGATTCCATCGACTCATAATTTCAGGCATTCAACTTCTCTGGGTAGCACACCGAATGCCAGCCATGTCGCTACGGTTTAATATCACCGCTGTCCCCGCCAAAAACAAGGCAAAACACGGCTTAAGAGGACCCGATGGCGTCCCTTCTGCGGGCTTCGTGATGGACGTTTTGCATTTTTGAAAACAGATTCAATCGGACCTAGTCGGCTGTCGCAAAACCACACTGATTGAGGGCTGATCGGAATGCTCCCGCGCGGTGCCGCATGGCCATCAGATTGTCTGAAATGACACGCCGGTTGACCCCGGAACGTTTGGGCGAGGAGGAATGCGGAGTTGTTGTGGGGAGCCTAGGTTGTTCATTCCAGTCAAGGCTGAATGGAGGTATCATTGGCGTTGGCTTCATTCTCCCCTACCGCCGGGGAATCAACCGGCACGGTATCTTTTCCATCCGTGCATATGGATGAAAATGAAGTAAGGCATATCTGATATGCGGAAAATGGCCACTTGCCGATGGCGATGGGTGTGTCAATTCTCACCTTTGCGGCAACCTCAGCAGGTAGCGGACTCGGTGGCCTTGTTTTCAGTGCGATTTACTCCTCGTTTTATTCAACGGTTGGTAATCCACGCTCGACAAGTAAGCTGTGGGCACGCCATGATTAACACCAGCAACAGTTATGGTTAATTATCCTATACGCGTCTTGTTGGTGGATGATCATCAGATTGTCCGTATTGGCATCAAAACCGCCTTGGGGAGTTTTAAGCAGATTGAGTTTGTCGGTGAGGCGGCCAACTGTCAGGAAGCTCTGGAGGAGATTGCCCGGCTTAAGCCGGATGTGGTGCTGTTGGATATCCGCCTGCCTGATGGCACCGGCTTCGATGTTTGTCGGCAGGTCCGCAAACACGGCCCGGACACCCACATTCTTTTTCTCACCTCCTTCGCTGATGATGGAGTGGTTGGCGAGGTGCTGGATTGTGGCGCGGATGGCTTCATCTTGAAGGATAACGACCCGGCTGGCGTGGTCGCCGCCATTGAGAACGTGGCCTCCGGTCGCTCCGTGCTGGACCCGGCGGTGACCAAAAGAGCTCTGGAGATGCTGAAGGCTCAATCCACTGGTGCCGGTGCAGACCATAGAATGTCGCTTTTGTCCCGCCAGGAGTTGCGCGTCATCGCCTTGGTGACGCAGGGCAAAACCAACAAAGAAATCGGCATTGAACTGAGTCTGAGCGATAAGACCGTCAAAAACTATCTGAGCAATGCCATGGAAAAACTTCAGGTCGGACGCCGGTCACAAGTGGCCGCCTTCTATGTTCAGTACGGCCAGTCCTGATGGTTTTGCCTCTGTCTCATCTTGAGACAAGGCTAAGTGCCATAAGTGACTCTGGCTCTTGAATGGTAGAGCCTTATAGGCCTATTCGCAATAGGTCTCATTGGATGGAGCTGATTTACTTGGTGGTTTTATTTTTACGCTTCCGCTCTGAACTGCAAGAGTATCCATAAGTTTGCCGCCTGCTTTCCAAAGGATTGTTTTCTTTGGCACCTGCTGTGCTGCCGAAGTGTCTGATGAATACAGTGCTGCCCATATCCATTCCGGGTCCCGGTGTTGACCGGCGTGCCCAAGCCGGCTTTATGCTGGTGGAGGTGATTGTGGGCATGGCCATTATTGGCATTGTGTTTGTCTCCCTATACGCCGGACTATCCAGTGGCGTCGCCCTGATCGAGATGACCCGGGAAAATCTCCGGGCAACGCAAATCCTGGTGGAGAAGATGGAAACAGCACGGCTTTTCACCTGGGAACAGGTGACGAATGGCACGTCGCTACCCGGTGTTTTTGAGGAAAATTATTACCCTTCGGTGAATGGTCGAGCCCGTGGAGTGGCGTACCATGGGTCGCTGGTTATTTCCAATGTCAATCTGGGGACGGATTATGACGAGGGTCTGCGCTTGCTGGTGGTCGCCGTGCGGTGGACCAATGGCCAGATTCCCCGGTATCGTGAAATTCAAACCCTGGTGGCTCGTGATGGCCTGCAAAACTACATTTTCTAAGCGCCGCCCGGCGCGCCGCGGTTTTTCGCTGGTGGAGTTGCTGGTGTCGCTCGGGGTCGGTTTTCTGCTCATGAACGCGGTGGCGGCCTTCTCGCTCTACACCAGCCGCACCTTCGCCTCCATGTCCAATTACATTGACCTGGAGAGCGCCAGCCGCAACGCCCTGGACCTGCTCACCCGGGACGTGCGCCAGGTGCGCGCCCTGAGTTCTTTCCAGACCAACACGATGGTGTTTCTGGATGCGGACAAACAGTTGCTGCAGTACACCTATAATCCCAAGGTCCGCACGCTGACCCGCAGCAAGGCGGGTGAATCCCGGGTGCTGCTGCGCGAGTGCGACGAGCTGGTTTTCCGCATGTACCAGCGCAATCCGGTGCCCGGCACCTTTGATCTTGTGACCACCACCAACGCCTATTTGTGCAAGGCCATTGATGTCAGTTGGGTTTGCTCACGGCTGATTGTGGGCTGCAAGCTTAACACGGAGAGTGTGCAGATGGCGCGCGTCATCATCCGTAAACAGCAATAAACCCTATTGCGATGAACATTTCACATCTCTCACGCGGGCGTCGGCAGGGGAGTGTCCTGTTGATGGGCCTGGTCTTCACCGGGGTCATTGCTTTTGCCCTCGCCAGCTACCTTTCCCTGATCCGTGCGGAAAGCCGCTGCACCATCCGGTCTCAGACATGGAATGTCACCATCCCCATCATCGAGGCCGGTATTGAGGAGGCGATGGCGCACCTCAACTGCCACGGCACCACCAATCTGGTCATCAACGGCTGGCGTGAGGAGGGCGATCTGGTCGTCATGCGCCGATCCTTAGGCTTTGGCCGGTACGTCGTCTCGATCAACCGAGCCCTGAGTCCCCTGATCGAATGCATCGGCTTTGTGCCCGCCCCACCCATGTATTACACGGACTCCGGTGGCGTCCTGTTTGCGCAAGCGGGTCAAACCACCACCGGTAGCCGGTCCGAGGTTTACCGGGCGGTGCGGGTTCAAACCAGGTCGGGTAGCATGTTCGGACGGACCATTCTGGCCAAGGGGGAGATTGATTTCAGCGGCAACAATGTTGGGATGGATAGTTTCGACTCCATGGATCCCAATTTCAGCACCAACGGGCAATACGATTCGAACAAGCGCAAGGACAACGGCGACGTGGCCACCAATTCCGGGCTGATCAATTCGATCAAGGTGGGCAATGCCAACATTTATGGTCGTGTCTCCACCGGGCCGGGCGGTGCCATGAGCATCGGGGCCAATGGCGCGGTGGGCAGCCTGGCTTGGATGGCGGCCGGGAACCACAGCGTGCAAGACGGGTGGTCCGCCGACGACATGAATGCCAGTTTCCTGGATATTGAACCCCCTTCGAGTGCCGGCTACACCCCGTCCGGTGGAACGATTTCCATCACGAACATCATCCGCTCCTACGCCAGCGTCACCACCACCACGTTTCCCTGGCCCATCCCCGCCGGGGGTGTGGTCATCAATTACGATTTCACCACTTCCGCAACCTATCCGGCCAGCCCCCCCGACGATGGCGTGGTGGTCACCAACTTTGTTTCGATGACCAATGGCGTGCTTCCCAATCCGCTCCCGGCCGGGGGGGTGGTCACCAATCTTGCTACGGCGGTCGCCCTGAGCTATCCGGCGGGGGCGGCAATCGGCCCCGTGATTACAAATCTCTTCGAGACCAACACCTTCCTCGCCCCGGTGCCGTGGCCCAGCGGCAGTGTCACCACCAACCTCGTGGCTGCGACGGTGCGGTGTTCCCTGAGCACCATGCCAGACGCCCCGCCGAGCGTTCCCCCATCCTGGCAACCGCCGGCCCCCGGCACGTTCGTTGGTACCGTGACCAATCGCTACGTGGAAACCGGCACCCCGGCCAATCGCGGTTGGTTCCATGACTATGCCGCCATTGCCTCCTATTCTTATTTTATCCGCACCTTCACGTACACGGCCGCTCAGGCCTATGTTTACACGGTTCCCACCTATACCTACCATGTTCCAATGTCCTTCACCTATACGAGTTGCACAGCCACCAACACCACGGTGACCACAGAAACCTATGACTATATTCTGGATAGCTACGGTTATGTGTTGACCACCCCGTTGTCCGGGCGGGTTTGCGTGCGCGGCAATGCCACCCTCTATTGCCGCACCGGCATCAGTCTTGTGGGTGGCCAGGATGGCATCACCATTCTGCCGGGCGGCAGTTTGAACCTGTTTGTGGATGGACCGGTGAATATTGGTGGAAAAGGCGTGATGAACCAGGGGGGCAACGCGACGAATCTGTTTTTATTCGGTTTGCCGGGCTGCGATTCCATCAGCATTCGCGGCAACGGCAGTTTCGTGGGCGCGATTTACGCGCCCAGTGCCGACGTGATACTGAGTGGCTCAGGCAACAATGAGGAGGGCTTTGTTGGGGCGATCGTTGCCGCTTATACGAAGTTGAACGGTCACTTTAAATTCCACTATGATGAAAATCTGGGGCGGATCGGTCCGCGTGGCCGGTACACCGTCTTCTCTTGGAATGAGGTGCCCTTGAAGGATACCCGCCTGAGCATTTTGGGATTGAGCCTGGCTGGCCCTTAGCTCAAGACTGTTGGATATTAAGAGTAGAGCCATAATGCCCTATTATAAATAGGGCCATAAAACGTATAATCTCAGTCTGTCTTCCCGGGTCGCAGAGAACTATCTTAGCCCTAATCACTTAGTGGGTTGGCTGGGTTGGGGTGAGCGGATCGGTCAGTGCGGTGGGCCATCAAGTTGCTCTTCTCAGACTTGCCACACCCACCGGGCATGTGGATGGACGTATGAAAACAACATTGTGCGAGCCAGGCTCAAAGACAAGGGGTGACGAGTACTCCCCTGTAGCGGCAGGCATCCTTGCCTGCCGTAGTGGGCGGCATCCTTGCCGCCCGGCCGACTGCTATCCTACAATGCCCGGCTGGAAGCCGG
>CAIYYI010000335.1 GCA_903930345.1 uncultured Verrucomicrobiota bacterium | reverse complement strand
CCACCGTTGCATTCTTCGGCCCAACTCCTCCCCGCTGCCCCGGATCCGCTCCACCAGCGCCTGTGGTCTGAGCGCCGCGGCATGGGTTCCCTACGCCAGCAACCGTTGATCGATCTCCTTGATGCTGTTCAGACGCATCCACATGCTCGCCGCATCACTTCAAATTGGAAACACACATGTGCTGCAAAATATTGATGCAGAGAGACTAAAGACCATATTGTTCTGATATTGATTAAAAGTTGACGGGTGTGAAGAATATCAGTCAATCTTTATCCATGAAAAAGATAATCTTGCTGCTCTCGCTCGTGGTTGCGTCTGCGACTGGGATGTTTGCGGGATCTCTCGCCGATGCGCTCGACACCAGTGGGCTCATTTGGACTACCGGTGGTGATGCCATATGGTCATACCAGACCGATGACAGCCACGATGGCGTGGATGCCGCCCGGACCGGAGTGCTGACGAACCTTTACCAGACGGCGTATTTGGAAACCACGGTGACCGGACGCGTGGCGGTGTCATTCTGGTGGAAGGTTTCATCATCGCCCACAATGGCCTCATTCTATTTTGTGACGAACAATGCGCTGTGCCTTTATGGCTACGGCGAGCAGGAGTGGGACTTGCGAACGGTCTATTTTGACGCGGGCACGAATCACCTCCGCTGGGCCTACACCGCTGTTCCAGATGCCACCAATGGTCATGCCAATGCGGCCTGGCTGGATCATGTCACGGTCACCGACGTGACGGGATTGCCGCCAACGATTCTCGAGCAGCCCCAATCCCTGCCAACTGTGCCGGAGGACTACTATGCTTATACCCATCTGGTTGCGAATGTGGTCGGGGATCCTCCGCTGGCTTACCAATGGCGGCGTAATGGGACCAATATCGACGGCGGACACCCTTATTACGGAGACCGCCAGCCCGCT
This sequence comes from uncultured Verrucomicrobiota bacterium, assembly GCA_903930345.1. GTDB lineage: Bacteria > Verrucomicrobiota > Verrucomicrobiia > Limisphaerales > CAIYYI01 > CAIYYI01. Next base: position 2,439 of record CAIYYI010000335.1, on the reverse strand, counting down.
CTCTGGATATGGAATGCTTCCACCAATCAGAACGGCGATTACCAATTGGTCGTGAGCAATGCCTGGGGCATGGTGACCAGCGCAGTTGCCTCTGTCACGGTGGTGCATTCAAAACCGGCTTTAAACCCGGACCAGAATCCGGACCTTGAAGTGGCGATTGGAACTGATTTGTGGCTGGAGGCCAATCCACTGGGAACCAGACCTTTTACCTTCCAGTGGGAGAAGGACAATGTGGTTTTGTCCGCGGAAACCAACTCGTACTTGTATGTTCCCCAGGTCATCCTGACGGACTCGGGGTATTACCGGTTTTACGTCACCAACTCGGTTGGTGAGGCGATGAGTCGGCGCCAGCATGTGACCGTCAGCACCAATAGCCCAGTGGTTCTAAGTGGTCCCAATCCCAATGTGCAAGCCGGAGTTCCGGGAGAATGGAAAAGAATTTTCCTCAGCGCCTCCGGTCCGAGCCCGCTCTATTACGCATGGCTCAAGGACGGAGTCGAAATTCCAGATGCGACGGGTGACTCGTTGTATTTCGATTCCCTGGTGATCAGCAATTCCGGTTTGTATCAGGCCATCGTCAATAATCCCAACGGGTCGGTGACCAGCCGGGTGGCCATCCTGGCGGTGGCTCCGGTTGATCCGCTGGGGGTGGCCCTGGACGCCCGTGACCTGACCGTCACGAACGAGCCATCCTATTATCCGTGGGTTGCTCAAACCGATGGGGCCTTGGCGCTTGACGGTCTGGCCTGCGTTCAGACTCCCCAGATCGGGGACTATGAGGAGAGCGTGTTTGCCACCTCCGTCAATGGACCTGGCTTCTTAAAGTATTGGTGGAAGATTTCTGCTGCCACCAACGCGGTGCTCGAAATTCAGATTGATGGCACCGTGGCGGGAAGTATTTCCGGCGAGGCTGATTGGGCTGTGCAGTTCGTTCAGCTCTCCGAGGGGCCCCATGCGGTCCAATGGCGGTTCAGCAAGGGCGAATCGGGTGCGGTGGGCGCCGATGCTGCCTGGTTGGATCGGCTCTCGTTGACGAATCAGCCGCCGCAGGCGATCACGCTCAACGACGCTTTGGACAACAGCTCCCTCGTCTTTTCGAACGGGCAGGACCTTTGGCTGCCGCAGACAGCCATCTCTCACGATCACTTTGACGCGGCGGTTGCGCAGCCCCTGGCAGACCAGCCTGCGCTGTTAACGACGGAAGTCCAGGGTCCGGGGACGCTCCGCTTCTGGTGGAAGTGGAACGGTGCCGTGGATGGAACTCTGGGTTTCCGGGTCAACGGCATTCAGACCGTCAGCCTCAATGGGCCGGGTGATTGGACTGAGGTTGTCCAAACTCTGGAGCTGGGCACCAATCAATTGGTGTGGGAGGCCGGAGGGGAAGGTGTGCTGGCGTACCTGGATGGGGTCGGCTTTGCGCCGACGCTTCCCGACCTCCCGGTTTTTGTGGCTGAGCCCACAAATAGGATTGTCCTGATCGGCCAGACCGTTGATTTGCCATTTCGCGCCATCGGCACGAGTCCCATCACCTACACCCTTGTACGCAATGACCAGCCATGGGGTGTCAGGGAGAGCACTGACACCAACGGGGTTGCATTTCAGATAACCGTGGAGGACGCAACACTGACAGGCATATTCCAGGCCGTTGCCTGCAATGCCGCCGGTTGCGCAACCAGCGCCCCGGTCCAGTTGACGGTCTGCACCCCCCCGGTGTTTGTGGTGGAGCCGATGAATGCAGTCCTCCTGATGGGGGAGGCCTTGGATATGCCGGTGCAGGCGATTGGCGTGGGCCCCATCACTTACAGGCTGCTGCGGAACAGCCAGCCCTGGGCAACTTTGGAGAGTTCTGATGGAAGCGGCGTTCAATTCCACATCGTTGCTGAAGATGCCGGATTGACGGGGGAGTTCCAGGCGGTGGCCTGCAATGCGGCCGGATGCGTCACCAGCGCTCCCGTTCAAATCTCGGTCTGCCTTCCGCCCGTCTTCTCCGTTGAGCCGACCAACACGCTCGCCTTAGTTGGGCAGCCTTTGGGCCTTTCGGCCTGCGCGATGGGAATAGGGCCCATCACCTATTCGCTCTGGCGTGAGGGACAGCTTTACAGTGTGCAGGTCGATCCCGGCACCAATGGGGTGACCTTCTACCTTCCGACGGGGAGCACCAATTATTCGGGCCGGTACCAATTCACAGCCTGCAATGCGGCCGGATGTGCAACCAGTGCACCGGTGGAAATCCAGATCCGATCAATCCCTGGCATTGTGGCGGCGCCGCAGCGCCAGTGGGTCATCAAGAAACGTTCCCTGAGCCTGACGGTTGTGGCTGAGGGCAGCGAACCGTTGGCATACGAATGGCGCAAGGATGGGGTTCGAATTCCGGGCGCGAATGCCCCCACCTATGCGGTGGAGAAGGCCTCCTATAATGACTCCGGCAATTACACGGTG
>CAIYYI010000334.1 GCA_903930345.1 uncultured Verrucomicrobiota bacterium | reverse complement strand
CCGCCAATTTCGCCACCGAATACGGCCGACAGGTGTTTGCCGTGCCTGGCCTCATTGATTCCCCGCGCAGCAAAGGCTGCCACGATCTGATCAAGAAAGGAGCCAAGCTGTGCGAGGGGGCGGAGGATATTCTCTCTGAATTTGAGTATCTGTTCCCCGCCACCAACCGGCCGGCAACCCCATCGGAAACCGGGGTGTTACCCGCCTTGGTGCTGTCTGAAAACGAACAGAAGGTGCTTGACCTGGTCAATACCGAGCGGGAGGTGGCCATTGATGAGATCATCCGCGGTTGTGGCCTGCCGGCTTCGGCGGTTTCCGTGGCGCTGCTGAGTCTGGAGATGAAACGGGTGGTTCGCCAATTGCCCGGCAAGGTGTTCCTGCGCCTGCGGTAGCAAAATCAGGCAGGTCTGAAAGCTCCGTGGTGTGGGACTCTGCCGAAGGCACTCTCCCAATAACGGGCGCACAATTCAACCGCCATAAACGCTTCCGCTGATGTTGTAAACGTCGCCGTGTTGAGGGGCATGGCGGTTGGCAGGCCTGTTTCCAGCATGAAGGCATCACATCTTGCTCAACTGCTCTTGGCGGGCCTCATAGAACCCGTATCCGAGCAGTCCGAGCGAGAGGCCGAGTAGGGGCACCAGCCGGTGCCAAAATGACCATTCAAACGCTCTCGAAACCGCCTCCTGAACCTGTTCTGCGGTGGGCTGCTGGCCTTCGTGAAAACCAAATCCACCCCAGAAATGCGCGCCAAAAATAGTGAGGGGAATGGCCAGCACGAACAGCAGCAGCCCCAGGCAGCCCAGACCCAGTGATATCCCGCCCAGACAGGCCCGCCAGTGGCTGGGTGTGTGGCTGCTCATGACACCGGATCCGTGCCAATCGCTTTCGCCGGTGGCCGCGCGCGGAACGCGCACTGGCCACCGGCGAGGCAATTGGCTTCGCCTGTGGGTCACACCACTTCCCAACCCGGACGGTAGGTTTCCTTGAGATACTTGTCGGCCTCCGGGGCGTTGGTGAACTTCATCGCCTTGGAGTCCCAGTTGATTTTCTTGCCCATACGCATGGCCACCAGGCCCAGCAGACCGATCTCAGTCAGCACCGCCGCGTATTCAAAGTTCGCGCTGGCGGGCTTGCCGCCCTTGCAGGCATCCAGCCAGTCGCGATGGTGACCCTTGGAGCGCGGCAGCGTTTTGGCCGGGCGCTTGTACGCTTCGTCGCGGGAGCCCGGCAGCAGCCGGGGTGTCCCGGCCCAGCCAGGGCATGTGATCAGGCCCTTGTCGCCCACGAACAGGATGCCGTTGCCGCCGGCCCCCAATTGGTCATCGGGCTCCAAACCGGCTGGCCGGGGCGGACGCAGGCTCCCCTCGTACCACATGAACTTGACCGCCGGCATCTTGTTGCGCGGGCCGAACATGTAGGTGTAAAGGCCGCCCTCCGGGGCGATGTAGGAATCCACTTTTCCGGTTGGCACCGCTTCTATGCTCAGCGGCACACTCAGGTCCAGCGCCATCAGTGCCGGATCGAAGTTATGGCAGAAGAAATCGCCGATGGGCGCCGTGCCGAAATCCCAGAAATCCCGCCAGCTCACCGGTGAATAGATGGAGCTGTAGGGGCGGTTTTCCCGCGGCCCCAGCCACAGGTCCCAAT
>CAIYYI010000333.1 GCA_903930345.1 uncultured Verrucomicrobiota bacterium | reverse complement strand
GGGGCGCAGACCAACACCGGGTGGCTTCCGGCCCAGTGGGTGAACGCCCCGGCTGTTCAAGGGACCACGGGCAATGGGCCGTCCTTTGCCCCGCAGTTCAGTCCGGATGGGCGCTTTGTCTATTTTGTCAGCGCCGCCCCCAACCTCACCCCGGAACGGAAGCTCAATGGGTGCCTGGACATCTACCGGCATGACTTGGAAGCCCACACCACCTCCCTGGTCACCGTGAGCACCAATGGCACCTGCGGGGATGGGGAGTCCACCTCGCCCAGCGTCTCCTCCAACAACCAGTACGTTGCCTTCATCAGCCGGGCGCGCAACTTGGATGCAAAAGCCTTTACAGTGAACTATCGCTTTCCTGCGACAGACCAAAAGCCGATTGTCTTTTTGCGCGATATGGTGAACCGGACCAACCAGTTAATCTCCTTTTACACTGATTTGAACTATTTTGATGCCAGTGCGGCAACGGACGTCCGGTTGTCAGCCGATGGCCAATCCGTTGTTATGGCCAGTGGTCCTCTCAACGCAGGGAACATTGGATGGTGGAATACCCAGTTGAACACCCAGGCACTGGTTCACAACTACGCGGGTGACCCAGGCGCGTACTTCAGTCGAGGGGAAAAGCCTGTCATCTGTGGGCTATCAGCAAGCGGGTTCAAGGTTTTGTTCATCGGCAATGAAGCCTTGGTGAATAGTTCATCGTTTGCCCCAGGGCGGCTTTTTCTGGTGGATATGGCTCCGGTTCTGTCGAGCCAAACCAAAACCATTTGTTGGGTCAACAGCAACACCGCCAACCTCCTGCCGGGTTTCCTGCGCTGCACCAACGCCGTGATGACTCCCCGTGCCGACCAGGTGGCCTATCTGGCAATGACTGGCTCCAACTCGCCTTTGAGCACCTTGGTGCTGCATTTTCCGAGCAATGGAGTGGAGCAAATCATCAGCACCAACTGCCTGGCGCAAAGCCCCCTGACGATGAGTGACGATGGGCAACGGCTGTTGGTGCAGGAGCCGGAGGGATTCTGCCTGTACGAACTCCCCAGCGGGGTACGCGCCCGGTTGAGCACCCCCGACGGCAGTCCGCTGTATCAGCCGGCGCTCTCCCGGGATGGCCGCCGGGTGGCCTTCTATTCCACCGATCCGTATTTTGGTTCGGGCGTCACGAACGGGGGCTATCATCTGGCCGGTTACGAGGTGGTCGGGCACCGTTTCTGGACCATTCTTGCCAATGTGTTGCTGGATGCCGGGCAAATCCCAACCCCGCTGGCTCTTTCGCCGGATGGCCGGCGGGTTTCCTTTGATAGCGCGGAATCCCATCTAACCACCAACGATCTCAACCACAATCCGGATGTGTTTGTGGCAAATTGCGACCAGACCTCATGGGAATGCCTCTCCCAAGCCCTTCCCTTGGGCCCGGATCCGGGCACCACCAGCATCATCCAGACGGGCAAAAAAGTGAGCTTTGACGGCCGCTGGGTGGCCTTCATCGCGGACGATGGAAACCTCGTGAGGGGAGACACCAATGGGGTCAGCGATGTGCTGGTGAGAGACATGGTGACCGAAACGACTTGGCTGGTCAGCCAGCAGGAGGATCGCCCCGGCTGCGATCTGGCCGGGGTGGACAACCTGCAATTCAGCACCAACGGGGAGACCATCGCCTACCTCCGGCATTACGTGACCAACGGACAACCGGCCGATCTGCTGATCTGCCGCGAAACAAAAACCGGCCGTGTTCTGACCAACTTCTGGGCCGCACGCCAATTTCAGTCAGCCACCATGGGGGCCGGCGGGCAATTGTTGGCCTTTTCCACCACGGACGCCTTTGTTCCTGCCTGCGAGGGGAACACCAATGCGCAAGTTTATCTCTGGCAGCGGGCCACCGGGGAGCTGAAACTGGTTTCCACCCTGCCGGGCAGCGGTGTCCCGGCGCAGCAGCCCTGCCTGTGGGCCTCGGTGGCCCCCAGTGAAAAACACGTCGTTTTCATCACCAGGGACCGCTCCATCTTGCCGGCTGTGGCGACCTCTCCCTATGACTACGCCCTGGGCATCTACCAGGTGGAATCGAACCTGTTGAATGGAGTTAATCTCTGGTATCATGCGCCTTGGTTTGGCGGCATTAGCTTTTCGCCGCAGGGAAGGTTTGCTGTCGTCCCACACTTCAAACCGAGTGCGGTGATTGTGGATTTATCCACTCGATTTTCCTATGAGTATGCCTATGCCACGACCGATCCGGTGGGGAGCCTATGCGCCATTGATGAGGGGTATGCTTGGGTGGCGTATGGCAAAGGCGGAGTGGTGTACCTCGGTAGTCGCAACTACAT
>CAIYYI010000332.1 GCA_903930345.1 uncultured Verrucomicrobiota bacterium | reverse complement strand
GTTCTTTACTGGAGAGTGAAAAGTTAGGCGGCCATATCAAGGTTTGAGGGTGGCCTATAGGCGCACGAATACGGGGATGTTTCCAGGGCTTTTCGCTCCCGCAGGAATTTCGCGAGGATTTGTGCTTTTGGGGAAAAGCGGAGAAATTGCGTCCACTGGCTGCGCAGGATCCAAATGACCGTCCACTCGGAAGGCGGCCTTGAGGTTTTGGCGGTGCGGCGATAGGTCGCCAGGGAGCGCCAGCAGACGCGACGCAAACGCATGCTCAGGTAAATCAGGAGGCCCTGGGCAATGAGGCCGATCTGGATGAAGCGCTCGTAGGCGGCGATTTTCCTGCGCACGCCGTGACGATAGGACTCGGAGCGGCGATGGAGGTGCTGGTCGCGGCTGCCCCAGCGGATGGGCTCCATCAGGCGCATCCAGAAGTGGTAGCCGTAGGCGCCCAGCACATGGATGGCATGGCGGAAACCGACCTCGATTTTGAAGCGCCAGCCGTACAGGCGGATGATGTCCAGCGGGGGCATGGTCAGGTCGGTGGCGATCAGGATCAGGCGGCCGCGCCGGGGGTGATCCACCAGGACATAGCGCACTAATTGTCCCAGAGGCCGCCACAGCCAATCCCGGCTGTAATAGGCCAGGGTCACACCCTGCTCGCCATAGACGGGGCTCGGGGCTCTGCAAAACTGCTTTTTGCGGGTGGCAAACAGCTTGCCCAGCTTGATCTTCTTCCCATAGAGAGGCCTGCGTCCGCGCCGCCGGCCCTTTGGCGGCGGGGCTTTGCAGTAGGCGACCGCATTGGAACGGGCGCGGGTGATCAGTTGGTGGCCCAATTTCAGCAGCGCCTTGACCAGTTTGGCCGCCAGGTAATAGGCGTCGCCGACCACGGTCACCTTCAAGGCGTCCCAGGGCAGCTCGGTGATCATCCGGATCAGCGTGTCGAGCAGGGTGCGCCGGTCCCGGTTGCTCGAGCGCACCCCGCCGTGGATGCGGGCGCTGATGGGCAGGGCCGCGGGCAGGCCGGTGGATTGGACCAGCAGCGACACGCCCTGCACCCAGTGCCCCATGACATACTCGGGCTTGGAGTTGTTGCCTGACTCCTGGTGCCACAGGCGCACGGCGGGCATTTTCCTCCCCTCCTTCGGGTTTTTGAGCGCATCGACCAGCACGACCGGACGCCCGTTGGCGCGGACCAGCCAGCGCTTGGAGAACCGCAGGACAGCGCGCAGCCAGGCCTGGGTCAGGAGATCGGTTTTGAGCGCGGAGGAATGAAACAGATGCAGGAGGGCGTAGTAGGCCGCCTCAGACAGCCCGAGCCCCCGGACCAGGCTGGTGACCCCGATGAGCTCAGGGCGGAGGACAAAGGCGGCCAGGGCCACCGACAGCCAGAGAAAGGTGCTCCGGCGGCTGCACGCCGGGCGAAAGGATTGGACCACCTGCCACCAGGCGTCCCAGAGGACGGTGGCTCGCCGTGAGGAAAGGGGGCGTTTTCTCGTTGACATATCCGATACTATATACATCATACCGGACATGAAAACGACCGGTTCCGTTCAAACCATTTCAAAAAACATTGAGGCGGTTAAGGCCCGGCTCCTGGCCCTGGGGGAGATGCGACCCGGAAGCCTGACCCGGCAGTACAATGTCTGCGGAAAACCCAACTGCCGGTGCAAAGACCCGGAGCATCCCCGGCGGCACGGCCCCTATTACAAGCTGAGCTATGCCCACAAGGGAAAGTTCACCACGCAGTTCATCCGCAAAGAGGCCCTTGCCCAGGTGCGCTCAGAACTGGCCAATTACAAGAAGTTCCGCAGCCTCAGCGCCCAATGGGTTGATTTGGCCCTCCAACTGGCAAAACTCAAACTCACGCTTTTGCCTTGATCCCCCCTTGAGAACTTTCCACTCTCCAGTTAATGGATTTCATCCAAGTCCGAACGTGTTGCTTGAGACCACCTTGCCCTGCCCAAGCCGCCTTGTCCAGCCACAACCTTCGTTTCAATTTGCGGTTAACAATTTCCCGTCTTCCCCGGCGGCTTTGGGACTGCGTGAAACCACAGTCCGTAATCCGCCTTCAACCCCTTCAACTGCTTTAATCTGCGAAAATCGCAATCTGCTGCAGATAACTCATTGTTCCCCGCCTTTCTGCTCTTGGCACGCCTTGGCCAACCCCTTGAACTTTTTCAAAGGCTCCCATCTGCAATGAATCTGCCGCCAGCGAACCCATTGACCGAAAAAAATGAAAATGATGAGTCCTGTTTCTTTGCTCCCTGTTTTCTTTCGCGGCTAAACCCGGTCTTGTATTTGGTTTGTCCCGCAAAATTCCCTCACTTTTGATTTCTGCTTTCGGCTTTCCCAATTTCTGCTTTGCCCTCGTTTTTCCCCACGAAAACCGCGGCAAGAAAATTTTTCCACATTTATGTGTACCCTCAAATGCCCTCAAATACCTTCAAATACCCTCGTTTACCCTCAACGCACATGAAAACTTGTCCCCATTTCAGCCGATTTCAAAACCAGGTGTATAGAGGAGACGCGACGCGGACCCAGGTTGGAAACCCCAGCCCGACCCGCCCCAACAAATGAATAAACCTATGAATGCAAATGACAGCACTCCGCATCACTCAACCCTATTCGCGTTAATGGATCCTCCCATTCGCGGTTAAACAATTCCCCGT
>CAIYYI010000331.1 GCA_903930345.1 uncultured Verrucomicrobiota bacterium | reverse complement strand
GCTCCTTCTCCTGCGGAAAAGTTACCAGCCGGACCTGCAATTGTTCCAGAACCCGCTGCTCGTCAGCCGAAAGTTGCGGGCGTTTTGATTTACCATCCCCGAAGTGTAAAAAAGTTTTCAGGGAATGTTCCGAAGAAACACGTAACTTCTTCATCCTTGCCAGCGATCTGCTTTCAAAAAGCGCGTCCTGCCATTGGGCAGCGGACTGAAGCCGTTCGGTCGCTGGTCGGGGCGGGAGAGGCGGAATTGCCGGTGGCGGTGGTGCTGGCCTAGGCCAGCCAGCTCCAACAGCGGGGGCAACTGCGGATGGTGGCGGGCGGCTACAAGCCCGCCGAGTAGTCTGTCCTTCCTACTTCACCTTGGCGCCTGCGCCGGGAACGTTCTCCCAAAGCACTTTTTCACCGTCAAAGGCGGCGGCGTAAGTTGTGCCATCCACCGCCTTGGAGCGGGCATTGACCTTGCCGCTGGTCTTGCCCTTCCACACGGCGGCGCCGTTGTAGGTGATGGTGGTGATCCCGTTGGCCGAGGAGGACGTGATGCCGGCGGCCGCAGTGCGCGCCTGCTTCTTGGCAATGCTCAGGTTTTGCGCGGCGAGGGGCAGGGTGGTAAGGCCCAGCGCCAAAGTCAGGGCGGTGCCCATTTTCAACCAGGTTTTCATAGTGGGAATTAACATACTGCGTTGGTCTGGTTTTCCCAGCGAAATCCGCTGGTGTTCAGGCCTGCGGTTGGGGCGGGGCGGTGGGGTGGCTTTGCTTCCACCGCTCCCGCAGCGCGGTGTGCAGGCGGGTGCGAAACGGCAGGGGCAGCTCATGGACCTGGCCTTCCTTGTACAACGTGATGGTCTGGCGGATGTTGTCCACCACCACCTGGCACGGATTGCAGCCCTGCATGTGCCGCTCGAATTCCTCGCAGAACGCGGGATCAAGCGTGCCATCAACGTAATCGTTGAGCTGGGCCATCAGGTCTTTGCATTTCATATTGCCGCTTTCACTCGTCAATCAATGAGCCAGCAGGCTGGAAAAAGTTACATCCGGGCTCATGGCGTTAATAAAGGAACGGGATAAACCACCGGGTGTGGCGACGGTAATCCGCGTATTCCGGGCAGGCGCTTTCCAGCCATTTCTCTTCGTGGGCGGCCTTGAGCCGGAAGAAGATACCCAGGGCCAACGCCGCTGCCGCCGCTCCCGGGCTGACCCTCCAGGCCGCCCATCCGCCTGCGGCGGTGGTCACCGCCGTGTAGAGGGGGTGCCGCACCCAGGCATACACCCCGTGGCGCACCAGTTGGAAACCCGGTTTGGGCTGTGGGAACGGGGTTAGATGTTTGCCCAAGGCCAGAAAACCGCCCAACCCAAAAAAGGTGGCCACCGCCCATAACGCCAGTGCCAGCCAGTGCCAAATGTCCGCCCCGGTGTCCGACCAGAACCAGCCCAGCGCCAGGTTGGCGGTCATCAACAGACCCTGGCCGACCACCCACCAGCCGCCCTTTTTGGCAAATGATGCGCTCATGGGTGGTCGTGCGGGGCGTGCAGCAGCCGTTTGCTCTCATCCCCCAGCACCCGGGTGAGTTCCTCCCGCAATTGCAGGCGGGCGCGCAACAGGCGCACTTTGACGTTGGCCTCGGAGATGCCGAGGGTTTCGGCTGTTTCGCGGATGGAAAAGCCCTCCACATCGCGCAGCACAAACACTAGGCGATGCTTGTCCTCCAGTTGCAGCAAGGCGTTGTCCACCAACTGGGTGATCTCTTGGCGGGCCACCAGGGCGGAGGGATCCTGCCGCCAATCCGCGATGAATTCCGGGTGGGGGATGCCCTCGTAGCCCTCCTCGGACTCGGTGAGCGCCTCCCAGCTAACGGTGGGCAAACCGTTGCGCTTGCGCAGGATCTTCAGGGCGGCGTGGGTGGCGATGCGCGTGAGCCAGGTGCCGAAACTGGACTCCTCCCGGAAACTGTCCAGGTGGTCCACCGCACTCAGGAAGGTGGTTTGGGTGACATCTTCCGCATCCTGATCCTGCTTCACGATCCGGCGGGCCAGCGAATAAACCAGATTTTCGTAGCGATAGGTCAATTCCTCAAAGGCATCGAGTTCGCCCGCCTTGGCCCGGCGGACGAGGTCGGTATCGGATACGGTCGCATTTTCCGGTTGCTTCATGCCTGAGGCGGGTATGATGAGGCAAGCGGAGCGGTCTGACAAGCCGCAGGTGCTCACAGGTGGATCACAATCAGGCGGATGATCAGTTTTCCACCCGCACGCGATAAAAACTTCTTGCCGCAGTGGCGGTGGGGGTCTTGAACCCCCTCGTGGTGCCGTCGCCAAACAGCACGGACAACGTCACCCAATCGGGGTTGGTCAACGAATCGCCAGCCTCGAGAAAGTAGGTTCTTCCCGGCACGGTCGGCATGGACACCTGGAACTGGGTGCTGCCCGGGAAATAGCCAGGCAGCAGGCACGGTTCAGAAATTGGCGGGGCGACTCCGAGCAGCGCCACGGAGTGTGCCCGGCCACCGGCGACAGCAGCCACGCCAACCAGCCCGGTCGGAACATCCGTCTGCCCATACCGATTATCGCCCCATGCCTGCAGCGTGCCGTCCGCCAGCAGCACCAGGTTGTGCTGGTCGCCGGCACGGATGGCCGCCACGTTCGTCAGGCTGGCGGGCACGGTCGCCTGGTTGAACTGATTTGTGCCCCACGCGACCACGCTGCCATCACCCCGCAGCGCCAGGCTGTGCCCGGCCCCGGCCGAGATGGCCACGACATTCGAGAGTCCGGGCGGTACGTCGCACGGCTTCCCGGTATTGTCACCCCACGCCCGGACGGTGCCGTTGCTCAGCAAGGCGAGGTTGTGGAGACTGCCGGCCGCAATGGCGATGACGCTGGTGAGAGCTGCGGCGATGGCGGGCTGCGCGGACGGCTCATGTCCCCAGGCGACCACCCGTCCGTCCGCCTTCAGTGCGAGGCTGTGCCGCAGTCCCCCCGCTACCGCGATGGCACCGGTCAGGTCGGCGGGGACATTCGTCTGGCTGCTGCTGTTGAAGCCCCAGGAGGTCACAGTTCCGTTGCTGCGCAGTGCGAGGCTGTGCCATCCGCCGGCGGCGATCCCGGCCACGTTGGTGAGATTGGTGGGAATGGCGGACTGGGCGCTCCAAGTGGAGTCACCCCAGGCCAGCACGGAGCCGTTGCGCCGGAGGGCCAGGCTGTGACCCGAACCGGCGGCCACCGCCACGATCTCGCACACGTTCGATGGCACCTGGCACTGGCCAAAGGAGTTCTCTCCCCACGCCGCCACGCGCACCACTGACAGGCTGCAAGCGGCACTGGTTGCCGATCCAAGCGGATTGCTGACCACGACCGAATAGACGCCGCCCTGGTTGGCTGCGATGGGATTCAAAACCAGACAGGTGTTTGTTTCGTCCACCAGGTTCAGGCCGTTGAACCGCCATTGGTAAGATATCGGCCAGGTGCCCTGGGCCGTCACGTCAAACCGGGCGGACAGGCCGAAGGTCACGGTCAGGCTGGCCGGTTCAACCAAAATCACGGGCACACGTTCCTGCACGGACAACCCCGCCGCGTTGGTGACAGTCCCCAGCGAATTGGCGGCCACGACGGAATAAATGCCCACATCTGCCGCCTGCACATTGGTCAGGGCCAGGGTGAAGTTGGTCGCGCCCGGAAGGTCAACCCCCTGGAACCGCCACTGCAACGCTGGGAGTGGATGGCCGGAAGCCACCGCCTTCAAGGTGAGGTTTGTCCCGGCTGGCACAGTCGCACTGGTGGGAAAAGTGGTGAAAAAAGGCGCGGTCTCCCGCCCGGGACCGGTGATGATCACCTCATCCAGCCAGACCGAAATCTGGCTGGGATCATCGCTGTTCCCATAGGTGACCCACAGCAGCTCCTGCGGGCCGGCGCCAAAGAAACAGGTTTCCCACTGCCAGTCGGTGCTGGCGTTCAGGCCGACCGCCTGCGGCCATACTCCGCTGCCTCCGGTGATGCGGAAACTCGCAAACGCCCCGCCGGAAATCTGAGCCTTCCAGCGGAAGCTGATACTGCCCGGCCCGATGATGTTGGTGGCCTTCAGCCAGGAAAAGTCATCGGCATTGTGTACCGGTCCGCTCAGGGCCGCATCCATGCCGTCGTGGGTGACCTCGGTTTGGGGCAGCCACGGATGGGAACCCGTGGTCCAAACCACCCCGGCAGTGTCGAGCGCCTCCTCCAAGGTTGGGGGCAGAGCCTTGGCCAAAGCCTGGGCCTGCGGCTTCATGGTGGTGGGTGCGGGCAGGTAGCCATCGTCCGCTCTGGCAATCCGCCGGGCGGCTAAGGCGGCTGGAGCTTCCACCGTAAACACAATCAGGAAAAGCAGCATCAGGAAAGGTCGGCTGAGGCGGCCTGATCGGTTCAAACCGCCCATGGACGTAATTTTCATTGATTGAGTGGAGTTCTGTTTTTTACGTTTCCTAATAACCCGGATTCAACCTCACGCATGAACGTCGTCTTGTCCAGCTTGGAAAAATGGTTGGTGTTTTCCATTCTCCATCTTGGACCCATGCGTTTTGAATTGAGTCCCATCCTTGTTTACCTCAATTTCCACGCCATGGAAAGGCATTGTGACACAGCTCCATCGCGGTCGGTTCCCGCTTGGATGTCCTGGATCTTGGTGGGTTGGCTCGGTTTGGTGGCGGCCCACTTCGGTGCGGCGGCCGCGCCCTGGGTCTTGCTCGCCCCTGTGCCATCCGTTGCGGTCGGCTCGGTGGCGCGCATCAGTGTTTTGTCTCCCAACGTGGGCGGAATGCCGGTGTCGGTGATCTTTCCGGAGCGCTGGCCCGCGCGTTTGTTGGCGGGCCCCCGGACTCACGCAGTCGTTTTGGTGGCCTCCGCCGGGGCGGCACCCACCAATCTGGTGGCCGCCGGTCAATTCGGTTTGCGGGAGTATCAATTGGAACTACCGGCCGGGGTGGTGGGTGAGTGCTGGCTGGAATTGTCCGAGGCGGGTGGCCAACGGGTCAAGTTGCTGGTGCAGCCCGCCGGGGTGGGGGAGGTGGTGGGTAAGCCCGGACTGCCGTCACCGGAGGCACCCCGGGCAAAGCGTTTTGATCCCGGCACCAACTTCAACGCCGATCACTTTCTGAAGCGGCATATTTTCGGCCATGAACCGATGTATTTCATCGCCGGCCCGGATTCACCCAACGCCAAATTCCAAATCAGCTTCAAGTACCGGTTGCTGATGACCAATGGCTATCTGGCCTCCAAATGGGCCGGGATTGACGATTTGTACATGGCCTACACCCAGGTTTCCCTATGGGAGCTGAGCCAGCCCTCCGCCCCGTTTTTCGACAGCAGTTACAAGCCGGAATTCCTCTATTGGAAGCCCTCGTTCTGGACCTCCGGGGCGCGGGATTGGCTGCGGCTGGATCTGCAATCGGGCTTCCAGCACGAGAGCAACGGCAAGAGTGGGGCCTCCTCGCGCAGTATGAACATGGGTTACCTGCAGCCCACGCTGGTTTTGGGGCGTGATGATCAATGGCAATTCAAGTTCGGTCCCCGGGCCTGGTTTTACCTGGGGGATGTGATTGATAATCCGGATATTGCCGCCTATCGTGGTTACGTGGATCTGCGGGCTTCCGTGGGCAAATACGATAACCTGGTGATCAGCGCTTACGGCCGGATGGGTGATGCCGCCCGTCATGGCAGCCTGCAATTGGATGCCACTTTTCCGCTCTGGCGGCTGCCCGGTGGCCTGAGCTGGTACCTGCATGCCCAGTACTTCACCGGGTATGGCGAAAGCTTTCTGCTCTACCGCGAACGGAGCGATACCGTGCGGGCGGGGTTTTCCCTTTCCCGTTAATTTGATTGATTATTTATACAACCAAATGGTGCCCAGAATGATGGGTGTTTAATGAATACTTCGCTGGTTTTTTGGTGAGTGCGCGCGATTTCTGTGGTGTAATTTTTCACGGCCATGTATTCAAAGAGTCCCATGAGAGTGATCGGCATCGTACCGGCCCGGTATGCCTCCACCCGGTTCCCTGGCAAGCCATTGACCCTGATTGCGGGGAAGATGTTGGTGCAGCGTGTGGTCGAACAGTGCCAGCGGGCGTCGTCGCTGGCGGAGGTAATTGTGGCCACGGACGATGAACGCATCCGCGCGGCGGTGGCCCCCTTCTGCCGGGTGGAGATGACCCGGGCGGATCATCCCAGCGGAACGGATCGCATTGCCGAGGTGGTTTCTCGCTGCTCCTGCGACGCGGTGGTGAATATCCAGGGGGATGAACCGCTGATTGATCCCACGGTGATTGACCGGGTGGCTGGCGCACTGGCCCGGGCGGGCATGTCCACGGCCGCCGCCCCGCTCCGGGCCGTCTCCGAATACGACAATCCCAACGTGGTGAAAGTCGTTGTCAACCGGCTTGGGGAGGCCCTATACTTTTCCCGGCGCACGGTTCCCTATGTGCGTGATGCCGCCAGCCAGACCGCTGAGAGTCAGATGGCGGCGTTTCCTTTTTTAAAGCATCTTGGCATCTACGGGTACCGGCGCGAGACTTTGCTGCGCCTGGTGCAGTACCCGGTATCGGCCTTGGAACAGGCCGAAAAGCTGGAGCAGTTGCGGGCCTTGGAGAACGGCCTCAGCATCGCCGTGGAAACAGTGGCGTATGAGAGTGTGGGTGTGGATGTTCCGGATGACGTGGCCCGCGTCGAGGCTTTGTTGCGCGGATAAGGTTCCCTTGGGGCTCAACTTGCAGGATCAATGCGATTATGAAATATATTTTTGTGACCGGCGGAGTGATCAGCTCACTCGGCAAAGGGCTGACGGCGGCGGCGCTGGGCACCCTGCTGGAGAACCGCGGCCTGAAGGTGGTCCTGCAAAAGTTCGACCCCTACCTGAATGTGGACCCCGGCACGATGAGCCCGTTCCAGCACGGGGAGGTGTACGTGCTGGATGACGGCGCGGAAACAGACCTTGATCTGGGCCATTACGAGCGCTTTACGAACGTCAAGCTCAGCCGCCTGAACAACCTAACCAGCGGTCAGGTTTACCAGACCGTGCTCGAAAAGGAGCGCCGGGGCGATTACCTCGGCAAAACCGTGCAGGTCATCCCGCACGTCACCGGGGAGATCCAGAACCGCATCCGCAAATTGGCCGACGAATCCGATGCGGATGTGGTCATCACCGAAATCGGTGGCACCACCGGTGACATTGAGGGATTGCCCTTCCTGGAGGCCATTCGTGAATTCGCGCTGGAAGTGGGGTACAACAACGCCATTTTCCTGCACGTCACCTACGTGCCGTTCATCAAGGCTGCCGGGGAGCTAAAGACCAAGCCCACGCAGCAGTCGGTTGCCAAGCTGCGCGAAATCGGCATCACCCCCCATATTCTCGTCTGCCGTTGTGAGCGCCCCCTGGGCAAGGAGTTGCGCCAGAAGATCTCGATGTTCTGCAACGTCCCCTACGAGGCGGTGATCGAGGAGAAGGATGTTGACCATTCCATCTACGAGCTGCCGCTCATGCTTCAGCGGGAGCGGATGGATGATCTGGTTTGCCGCCTGTTGCGCTTCGATACTCCCGCAGCGGACATGACTCATTGGCAGGAGATCATTCGCAAGCTCATCGCGCCCCGACACCAGGCGCGGATCGGCTTGGTGGGCAAGTACGTGGATCTGCAGGATGCCTACAAGTCCGTTTACCTTCCTAAAGGTGACATTCATCTATTTTATTGCTCTAATACCGTTTCAGTTTACAATCGGTTAACAAAAAAAGGACTCTTTTTTTAGG
>CAIYYI010000330.1 GCA_903930345.1 uncultured Verrucomicrobiota bacterium | reverse complement strand
TACATGAAGCTGCGGGTCTGCTCGCCGTCGCCCCAGATCCGGATGCTCAGATCCTTCTTGTCGATGGCCTCGATGATCTTGCGGCACATCGCCGCCGGGGCCTTTTCGCGGCCGCCGTCCCAGGTGCCGTGCGGGCCATAGACGTTGTGGAAGCGGGCGATGGCGGTCTTCAGGCCGCGTTCGGCCCAGTATTCCTGGCAGAACATCTCGCTCATCAGCTTCTCCCACCCGTAGCCGCGTTCGGCCATGGCGGGGTAGGCGTCGGTCTCCTTCAGCGCGCGCACCTTGGGATCCTGCTGCAGCAGGACGTTGTAGGCGCAGGCGGAGGAGGAGAAAAAGTAGCGGCGCGCCCCGGCCCGGTAGGCGGCCTCGACCATGTGGGTGTTGACCAGGATGCTGCGGAGGCACTCCACGCGAAAACGCTCGATGAAACCCATGCCGCCCATGTCGGCCGCCAGATTGTAAACCTCCACCGCCCCCTGGCAAACCCGGTGGCAGTTTTCCTCCTGGCTGCAATCCAGGCTCAGGCTCTCCACGCCGGGCACGCGCAGGTACCACTCATACAGCGGCTTCTTGTCCACCGCACGGATGCGGGTGAAACCCTTGCGGGTGAAATACTGGGCGAGGTTGCCGCCGATGAAACCGCCGGCACCGGTGATCACAATGAGATCGTCCTTTTTCAGCTTGGCGTCTTTTTCAATGAGTCGTTTTGTTTCCATAAAAGTTCTTTCTACGGGAGCCGCGTTTCTGCAAAGGCCCGCTTTGACGCCGCCAACCCTACCGGAAATCATCCCCGGTCACAATGGCTATAGTTGTCCAGTGCATGCCAATTATTGACCGGATGGAGTCGGGCACCGGCGTGGAAACACCGCTGAAATCAGACCGATTTGGTGGCTTGGGGAAGACTATTTCAGGCTGAGCACCAGCGAGAAATCAGTGCCCCGCCAGCCATTTTCAACCCGGAAGAGGACGCGGTTCACCCCCTGATGGAAGTGGACTTTGCGCAGGCCCTCATCCAGCCGCCAGGTTTTCTGCTGCTTGCCGCTGGCCCAGACGAGCTGGTCCTCGATCCACACCTTGCAATAGTCATCGCTGCCCACGGCGATCCACAGGTCGCAGGCCTGCTCGAAATAAAGCTCCGTGTAAGCGTAGTAGATGATGTATTCGATTCCGTGGATCCAGTAGTCGTAGGTGGCTCCGGTGCGGTGCCGTTCCGGGTGGAAATTCCTGAACGTGGGGGTCACCCGGGGTTCGCCCACCTGGGTGAACTCCCAGCGAATGGGCTGGTTGTCCTTGCCCAGATAGGTGGCGTTCAAATCGACCACCGTCTCGGGCGGGAATTTCTTCTCAATGTTCTCACGGCCGGCGTTGTCGAAGGGGCCAATGATGTGCCAGCTATCCACGTACATCCAGTCCGCCGCTGTGGCACCGGATTTGACCTTCCGCCCCGCCAGTGCGGCGAGCGTCTTGGGCATGGGCGGCGGACCGCCGGAGCCGAAATTCATCCCTTCCCGTCCGCCACCGCCGCCGCCCGCTCCCGGCGGCTTGGCTCCGCCCTTCATGGAGGCGGCCATGTCCTTGGCGCGCGCGTTGCCATCCTCGGCGGCAAGGCCTTCCATGGCCTGCATTTGCGCGGTCTGGGCCCTGACCCAATCCAGGGAGATGGGAGCCCCCCCGGCACTGCCGGAACCGCTCAGGCCCTTGGCCTGGGCGAGCAGGGAGGTGCCCAGCGTGAGCATGGCATTGATCTCCGAACCGGCGGCCTGCACCGCCTCCCGCACCACCGGCACATCCTCGCCGCTGTTGGCGACCTTTTTCAGCGTCTCCTTCAAATCGGGCCGCATCACTTTGGCCACCTCGGTCAGTTCCAATGCGCGCGGCAGCGGGATCTGGCGGATCATGGCCAGCTCGGTGGCGCGGATGCGCTTGTAGGCCTCGGTCAACTGGGTTTCCGTGGTGACCGCAGTCTGGTAAAGGGTGGCCAGATCCTGGCGATAGACATCCGGCAATTCGGGCAGCGCGTTGGTCAGACGGGTGAAGGGATTGGTCAGCTCGTTGGTGGCGGCCTGTTGGCGGGCCTGGGTGAGGGCCTGCTGGGCCTTGGCCTGGGCCAGGCGGGCCTCAGCCTGCGATTTCAGCGCCTCGGCCTGCCGTTTGGCCATGGTCTCGACCATGGCCTCCGCCTTGGTGACCGCGTTGCTGACCTCCGTCTGCAACTGGGTGGCGCGCACGAGGGCGTTGGTCAGACGGGTGAGGGCGTTGGTCACATCGGTTTCCACCCGGGTGACTTTCTTGGCCGCTGACTCGGTCTTGCTGCGGGCCTGGTCGGCTTTGCGCTGGGCGGACTCCGCCTTGCGTTTGGCGTCGCCCGCCTCGTTCTGGGCGGTGGTGACAGTGGTTTTCGCCGTCTTGCGGGCGGGATCCTTGGCGTCGAGCTTGTCGTATTCCGCCTTGGTGTTGGCGGCGGCCTCGCGGGTCTGATCCGCCGTGGTTTTGGCCTGGTCCGCCTCGGTTTGCGCGGTCTGGGCCTCGGTCCGGGCCTGGGAGGTGTCCATCTGGGCCTGCATCAGGTTGGTTCGCGCCTTGGCCACGTCGCCTTCGGCGCGTTGAATGGATTCCGTGTGGCGATCCACATCACGTTTGCGGCTGCGGACGGTGTCGGCGGCCCATTGGGCATCCTCACGGAGTGCCCCGGCGGCCAGTTGTTCCTGGCTGGCGCGGCGCTGCAAGGCATTGGCCTCCGCCTGGGCCTGGCGGGCGGGGGCCAGGGAGGAGTCGCTGAGGGTCAGGGTTTGCAGGGCGCGGTCCATGGCCTTGGCGGCACGGTCCTGGTGATCCTCGGTTTTCTTGAAGGCGGCCACAACGGCCTGCCAGGCATTGGAGTCTGGATTGCGGCGCAGTTGTTCGAGCGGGGCAGTGGTGGCGGCCTGGGAAGCCTGGGCCTCGGTCTGGGCTTGAAGGGCGTCCGCCTGGGATTGGGCGGCCAGGTCGGGCGCCCCCTCGGCGAACTCACCGGCAAACTTTTCGTATTCGCCCTGCTTGATCCGCTCCAGCTCGGCCAGCTCCATGAGGATGTCCTGCAGACTGCGGACTTCCGGGGCCAGCACGTTGGCCTGGTATTCCCGCACCTGATCCATGACCTCCCGGATTTTGTCGGTGCCGGCGGTGAAATCCGCCGGGCGCTCCTCCAGATTGATGATCCGCACCGGCGAGAACAAGGCCAGCCAGCCCAGCACCAGGGTGTGGAAAACCGCTGACATCACCCACCAGATGGGAATGTTGGCCAACGCGCCCTTTTTGGGCGGCTTACTTGGTGGCGGAGTTTTTGTGGGTGTGGAGTCCGACATTTTTCAATCCTTCAAACTGACACAGGTCGATGACATGGATGATGTCCTCGAACCGCGTGTTGCGGTCGCCGTCAATCCGCACGCGCTGGGCGGGGTTGAGCCGGGCCGCCTCGCGAATGCGCTGGTGCAGGCGTTCCGTGTCCACCGGTTCGACCCGTTCGCCGGTGCCCAGAAAGGTGCGACCCTCCTTGTCCACGCCGATGATGAGGATATCGGGCGGCTGTTCCAGATTGGAGGCGGCGGCGGATTCCGGCAGGTCCAGGGGCAGCTCCTTCTCACGGTTCTTCAGGGTGGTGGCCACGAGGAAGAAAATGATGATCACCAGCATGCAGTCGATCATCGGGATCAGCATGATCTCGAACGGTTCCTCCTCGGGTTTGCGGGTGCGCATGGCGGGATGGGGTTACTTCTTGCCTTCTTTTTTCATCAGCCATTCGCCAAGCAGGTTGGTCACCTCTTCCTCCAGCAGGGAGCCAAACTGAG
>CAIYYI010000329.1 GCA_903930345.1 uncultured Verrucomicrobiota bacterium | reverse complement strand
GATATTGGACAGGGAAACCCGACTTGGCAATGGCAAAAACGCTTTGATCAAGAGCGAAATACACTGAGACTGGCATGCCAGGCATGCCAGCTCCCCTTACCCCTGCCCTCTCCCCACCAGGGGAGAGGGAGATTGTTGTTGGGGGCGCGGTTCCCAGGGTGGCGCTCGGTCCCTCGCTTGCCCTGGGCTACCTTCTCCTTGCCCCTTTGGGGCGGCTTCTATCAGGCCGGTCTGCGACCGGCTGTCTGTCCACATGGACCACGGGACTGGGGGCGGCGGTTCGACGGGCTCACCGACGGGGGAAAAAACGGGGACGGCTCGGCGGTCCCGCAGAGCGGGACCCACCGGGGCCGCGGGTTGGGGGGCGAGATGGGCAAGTTGCGGTGGGCCTTGGCCAGGGTGAATTGATCCTGTCCCGAGATGACGCACCGGACTATGGGTTGGGACCGTTAGGGGGAAAGGCTGAAGGCTGAGGGCTGAAGTATGAAGGAAACCTGGGAGCAGGAATGTAGGGGCTTCAATGGGGCCGCGCTCATTTAGGGGTCATTCAGATTATTCCTGACCTCTGGGGTTGAAGACCCGGGTGGAACTGTCTAGGGTGGTTCCCATGCCAAAAACGGAAAACAGCGTTGGAACATCGAGCAAGACCGGAACTTTTTTCACCATGAAAAGAATCAGGCACTGGATGGTGCCCATGGCGGCTGCGGTCGTCCTGATGAGCGGGGATGGTCTTTGGGCGCAGGACTGGCCGCAGTGGCGCGGCGTGAACCGCGATGGCCACGCCACCGGGTTCACGGCCCCCCAGGCCTGGCCCACGAACCTGACGCAGCAATGGCAGGTCAAAGTGGGCAAGGGCGACGCCTCGCCCATTCTCGCCGGGGAGAAGCTCTATGCATTCGGCCGTCAGGAGGCTGATGAGGTGGTGCTGTGCCTCGACCCGGCCAGCGGCAAAACGATTTGGGAGGCGAAGTATCCGGCGGGCCGGGTGGTCACCGGCGCTTCGGCCCGGCATCCGGGCCCGCGCAGCACACCGGTGGCGGCCGGAGGGAAGGTCTGCACCCTGGGTATCGGCGGGGTGTTGTCGTGCTTCGATGCCGCTAAGGGCGGGTTGCTCTGGCGCAAGCAGTCCACCAATGATTATCTCGGCGCCTCGACCCGGTCCGATTCCGCCATGTCGCCCCTGATTGTGGACGGACGCTGCCTGGTCCATGTGGGAGGCGGGACGAATGGGGCCGTGATCGCCTTTGAGCTGGCCACGGGTGAGCCCCAGTGGAAATGGGAGGGCGACGCCCCGGCGAGTTCCTCCCCGGTGATCATGACGGTGGGCGGCAAACGACAACTGGTCACCCTGGCGGCCAAACATCTGGTTGGGCTGGATCTGGCCAATGGCAGGCTGCTGTGGCAGGTGCCCTTCGAGGCCGCCCAGGGGAACAACGCCACGCCCCTGGCTGAGGGGGCGATGGTTTATTATGCCGGACAGGGAAAAGGGTTGTGCGCCGCAAAAATCGAGCCGCAGGGTGAGGGTTTCACGGCGACACCAGTCTGGACGAATAGCCAGGCGGGCGGGCGGTTCACCACGCCGGTCCTCCGGGAGGGCCGACTCTATGGCTACAACAATGGCTTCTTCTGCGCCAGCTCGCAGACGGGCGAGACGCTCTGGAAGGATGACGTGAGGCGGGGCCAAAGCGCGGCGCTGCTGGACGCCGGTTCCGTGATTCTGGCGTTGACCCTCAACGGCGAGTGGACCGCCTTCAAGCCCAGCGACAAGGTATATTCCGAGCTGGCGCGGATCAAGGTTGCCAGCACCGAGACCTGGGCGCACCCGGTCGTCGCCGGGAACCGGATTTTCATCAAGGACAACGAGATGCTGACCCGGTGGACCCTGGAGTGAGACCGGATAGGGGGAAAGGATGAAGGATGAGGGCTGAAGGATGAAGGAAGGCGGGGACGGCTCGGCGGTCCCGCAGAGCGGGACCCACCGGGGACGCGGGTTGCCCGGGTTGCCCCCTTATCGGCGAACGAACCGCACCAAACCCTGGGCTGACCCTTTAACGCAGCAATACACCCTTCAGGGTTAGGCCCCTGTATTGAATTTGTTGAGATTTGTTTCAACCGGAGCTCCTTCCGAAATCACCCAAAGGCTGAGCATCGTCATAGCAGGGGCGCTTGCAGTGACAACATACAACTGTGACCCTGCGGTGCTACGCCACCCATAGATGACTGTGTTGAAGGGATCGTCCCCAGTCACGTTGAACTCGGCGCTTTTGATGAACTCACCTGCTCCCATGCGCCTGTGCGGCTTTGCGGCAAGTTGCTCGGAAAGCTCGCGTTCAACATTCGGTCGGAACATCAGCACGATAACCACTTGTCCGATTCTCACCAGTGTGGCTGGTAGGCCACTGAGGTCAACGCACCAGCGCGCTTTAATCCCGTTGACTACCGATGGAGACAGGTCCATGTGCGACTTATAGAAGTCCCCATGCACGTCCCCACCACACTTCTCGATCCAATCGCAGAGAACGTTCTTCAAGACTGGCTGCTCATAACGGATTCCGACAGAAACCTTCGGTGAGCCGCGGCGCTGCGGCGTTACCGACAGCTCAAACTCAGAGTCTTGGCCGATGCATATGACTCGCTCCTGGCCGTTCATGGCAACCGTATGTGGCACCTTGTGTCGCTCCAAAGTCTGCTGGAGCAAATCGACGTGCGCTGTCGTAATTGATTTGACGGCGTAGATGTTCATAGGTTTAGGCCCAGTCAGAACTGACCGACGCGGGCGGCCAGTGGTGTCCGAATTGGAAGCTGACGCGGCCCGCCCGCGTTCAGTCGAGTGATTTGGTTAGGCCATTCCATCGGGGCCATTGGGTTTGCATTTTTCAAGTAGCCGCTCAACTGCTCTGCGGTGCTTGTAATTGGGCCGTGCCAAGAGCTCTTCAAGTTTGTACCGACACTTTTCGGGCTCGGCATAGGCGAGCTTTCGCAGGTTCGCATCAAATGAATCATTGTCGTGTCCTTCATCCAATCCAAGCTGAGCGGCTTCAAGCAACTGTTCGAGGTAATCAGAGCCTCCTAAATGGCAAATTGGCTCAGCCAGAAGATCTCTCGTCCAGAAGTTGTTTCTCGGCGACTGAATCGCAGCAACAAGAGCCGGCAAGTCGGCCTTCGTCGCCATGGACTTCAAGCGTTCGAATGCCGCCAGAACTCCATCAACATCGACATCGCCGTCCTCGACCTCTTGGCCGGCAAATATTGCTTCGATTTCCTTCGTGATCATAGGCTTGTGAGTGGATGG
>CAIYYI010000328.1 GCA_903930345.1 uncultured Verrucomicrobiota bacterium | reverse complement strand
GAGGATCTGAGCAATGAAGGCGGAACAACGACCCGGAAAGTTACCACGCGAGCCACGGCCAGTACGTTCTTCGCGGGACGGTCGGCCCTCGCGAGCTGGAAGGCCAGCCAGACCGATAAGACCCAGGGGGCAAGCGTCGGGAATCTTGTCGTCGAATCCAACGCCGGAACCAACTTGAACGGTCTGGTGGAGGCGGCGGTGGGTGCCGCGGTTAAGGCGGCGGTGCGGCCGTAAGTTGGTGGATGGTTGTTGGTTGATTGTTGATGGTGCGGTCATCCCGTCCACTGCACGCCGACAGGCGGCTCATACGTGAACCGGCCTGCCACCCCTGCCCGAACGCGGCTGCCGACACGACCGGTGAAACGGGCGGATGGGGCCAGGAGGTATTTGGCCAGGTGGTCGGCGAACGGGCGCAAGACCGGGTGGGGCTGGCCTTTGCCGTAGGTGGCTTTCGCCAAGTTGTCGTGCAGGCGGGTGATGGCCGCCCGCACGGCCCGGACCAGTTGTTCCGCGTTGCCTTTGCTGCGCATGGCGTGCTTCTTCTGGAATTCATAGAGCAGCACCAATTCTGCCAGGGCCTCCGCCTTCTCCGGCTCGCTGGCGTCGTCGTCATCCATGACTGCCTCGAGCTGCTGCTGTTTCTTGTGAAGGCGGAGGGCCGCTTCCAGGTCGTCCAGGCTGTGGCTCCGCTCCTGGGGCATGGCGGTGGCATCAAGGGCGACGGACTTGCCGGTCGCCTCGTCCACCATGCTGGTAAGGCCAAGCTGCCGGCGGTAGATGGCCGGAACTTTGGCCACCAGCTCCATGGCGTGAATCGGTTCCTTGGGCGGGTTGGTCAGGAGCCAGGCGACGTAAAGCAGGCCCTTCTCGTGTTTCTTGGGGGCGTCCTGGCCGTCGAAGGTGATGGTCCAGTAGCCGCCGCCTTTGCGAATCGAATAGCGGGGGGAAGCCTGAAGGCTAAAGGCTGAAGGCTGAAGGACCGAGCCGGACTGGCCAATGCGACTCACCCCGGCCTGGGCTGGCCGGGCGAAGTTGGCGAGAATGGGTTTGACCTCTGGGCTGGCGGTGAGGTTGCCGGGGGCGGCGAGTGATACAAACTGCGCCAGCGGGAAGTGGAGGCAACCATGCCGCCGGAGGGCCGCCTCGACGGCGGGGGTGTGGTGCCGGGCGGTGGGCGTGAGCAGGATGAACGGGTCGGGGATGGCGGCGCACAGGCCGCCAACCTCGGCGAGGATGTCGCCTTCCTCGGCCGGGAATGACAGGATGGCCGGGGACTGGGCCGGACCGTAGGTGCCCAAGCGGTAGGATCGGACCGCGCCGGGGTACTGGCCGGGGGTGGCTGGCTGGAACCGGAGCGCGGCGCGGATGGCTTCGCACAGCTTCCGGGTGTCCAGAGCCAGGACCAAGCGGTCCTGGGGCGTGAGGCAGATCGGGGGGCAGTCTGGCGGGTCGCAATGGCAGACCGCCACGATGTGCCTGGGGTCGTCGTCAATGATACGGTGCTGGCACTCGCACGGGGGACGGTGGGTGCAGGGATAATACCGGGCCGGCGCCTGGGCGGGGCGCAAGAAGGGGCGGGCGGCAACGAACTCGCTGCCGAGTTCGCGCCGCCAGTCCACCAGCACGGCTGCGTGCGTGGGCAGGGACTCAAGGGCGGGCCAGAGGCCGGTTGATGGTTGATGGCTCATGGTTGATAGCCCGAGCCGGACTGGCCAACGCACCGCACCCCGGAGCGGAGAGGGAGTGCCTCATCATGATTCAGTTGGGTCTTCATCGTCGGTTCCTTTGTCAATGAAGCCGCGCGCATTGAGCCACTGCTCAAGCAACGCGGAATCATCGTCGCGGCCGTATTGCGCTCGGTTGGACGGAATGATGGCCAAGCGCCGGGGTTTTTTCGAGTCCGAGAATTTGACTTCGAACACGGCGCGCTTGATGCGGTCCACCGCCGGCCAATTCACGAAGCCTTGCTCCACCAGGGCGAAGATGTCCTCTGATTTGCGGGTGATGCGCTGCCAGGGCTGGCCGGGCTGGAAGAACTCGACCTCCCTCAAGGTGACGCACTCGATGCCGGGGATATCGCCACAGGCGAGACAGGCCGGGCCGCCCACCAGTGGGGCCAGAGTGTATTTGGTCGTGCCGGGAAAGAAGCCTTCGTTGCCAAACAGGTGGACGCCGAATGCTTTGCGGAACTCCTCCAGCTCGCGCTTGCCGCAGCAATTGACGCGGATTTCCCCGGCCGCCTCATTATAGACCAGGACGTCATGCTTTTGCGGGCGGTAGAAGATGCTGCTGCCCTCGGGTCCGTCCATGACGCCCTCACGCTTGCAGGGCAGGCCGTGGCGGACCAGGAACCAGCACTCGCCGTCCTTGGGGTAGGCGAAGACGCGGCAGCCGCGCCCGCGCTTCTTCTTGGCATACCAGTCGTCGAGCCGGGCCTGCAACGCTGCCAGTTGCGGCTGGTCCGGCGGGGTGAAGGGCGGGACCGGGCTGACCTCGGTATCGAAATAGAGGAATGACCGGGGCCGGGTGAGCTGGTGCTGATGGTGGATTCTCTCCAGGAGGTCTTTGTCCTTGAGCCAGGTTTGGACGGCCACGTCAACCGCGGCGGGCTTGTCGCCGATGTCCAGGTCGAGGCCGCGCACCTCCGCCACATCCAAGATGGCGTCCATGCCGATTTGGTCGGCCATCTCGTGGATGAGGTAGAGCGAGTCCACCAGGTAGGCGGGCATGTCGGGCTCCGGGTCCATGAAGATGCCGGCCAGGGCATCGAGGTCGAGGGGGCCGTCGTTGGCGACGGCGGGGAGCGTCACGCCGCGCCCGGCCAGGTAGGGACGGGCGGGCTGCAGCCAGGCAATCAGGCATTCATGTTTGACTCGGCTCAGGGTGTCCGGGTCTGAGAATCTTCTAAGGCTCAGGTTTGGCATCGTTGTTTACAGTTGTGCTTGCGCGTTGTTGTTTCATTGATGTTTTGCTCGTGCAGGTTAGCAAATCGGGTAGGACAAATACTGGCCTACCCTAATGTGACTTGCTGGAAAGTTATTCACAAACTTATTCACAGGGGGGGGGGAGGGGGGGGGGGGCGGAACCGGACCACCTGAACGCGGAAATCGGAACGTGGAACGCGGAAGTCGGAACGCGGAACTCGGAACGTGGAACTCGGAACGTGGAACTCGGAACGTGGAACTCGGAACGCGGAAGTTGGGACGGGGAAAGCCGAGGGGACGAGCGCTACCAGCAACGGGAATGGGGAGGCGCTAACTAAAATGCGTACTGACCATAATGACCCTACTGACCGGACCACACAAATGCGGATTGCGGATTGACCGAGCCTCGGCTGCCAGTTTGGCGCTACACCACGCCACTGAAACGATGCTTTTGACGGTTTGCCACCGGCAAAAGTGACTCTGCGTGCCAGCAGTCCGGGTGGACACGGTAGAGAAGCGATTTGGCGAATGATTTCGTGCAATTCCGATTGTGGGATGTGCGGGCGTTTGGCTGGGGCCGGCGTTGGCTCGGCCTTACAGCCTGCGTTGGGGATGCGCCAGCCTCGCCGCCTTGGCCCCAGCCAAAATCCCTCGCCGCAGCACCCCTCGCAATTTTCAGACAGGACCTAAATGACCTAAATGACCTGAATGACCTGAATGACCTGGATGACCTGGATGACCTGGATGACCTGGATGACCTGGATGACCTGGATGACCTGGATGACCTGGATGACCTGGATGACCTGGATGACCTGGATGACCTGGATGACCTGGAT
>CAIYYI010000327.1 GCA_903930345.1 uncultured Verrucomicrobiota bacterium | reverse complement strand
CGGGCAGTCCCCATTTCAGCTTGGTTAGAAGTTTGGGGCTGTTGGATTGACTATACATGCGGAAGGCGTAGCGTGACACCCATGAACCACCGCGTTTCTCTGGTTGAGAACAACACCGGGCAAACCTGCCTGAAAAACTCCTCACCGTCGTGCTATCAGGGCAACTTGCCCTGATAGTGATAAGGTTCGGCGTGACCACATTCGTATGCGCTGGGAAGACCAAGAGTTGAATCACGAAGTCCCCGAGAACAAGTTTCCCGAGGTCTTCTTCGCAGGACTCTTCCTGCTTGGGTATGCCTCAAACCAGCAGGACCGTTTCTTGCACATTGATCAGCAGACATTGGATGAGATGGTCGAGAAGGGTGACCTCCCGGAAAAGGCACAGGGCACCCGTATTGACCGGCTGTGTCTGCATTACCGGCTTTTTTGTCGCCTCGGTCCAGGCGGCGATCATCATCCGGTATTGGGCACGATGCACTTTTGGGAGGATTCCAAGAGTCTTTACGCGATCCTCCACATCTCACCCAGGAATGATTGGTTTCACATCATGGTGGTCGGCGGAGAAGCGCCGAACCAGCCGGCTGCACCGAATATCGGGACCGCGTCTCGGCTGACAATCGGACATCGGTGAGCTGACCGTTCGGCACCACACACCAGCCAATCCTGCCATGATGCGTTCTCACGAGATTCCTGATGAGACGATGGCGTTTCTTGAGGCGGCCTCGCAGGACGTGTATCGGACCCAAGACTCAGGGTCATGGAGCCCCTACAAGCTCCCAGAACCTCTGCTGACGGTTTGGGCTGTGGAGCAAGCCCAGGGCATTATTGACAACGGTGGCTTCCAATACTTCTTTGAGAATGACTGGCCGGAGAATCCCGAGTATGCAGTGTTCGTTGACGCATTCAGGAGAATTGGAGCTGCCGAGGCGGCGGATTGCATTCAGGATGCCGTCAGCATGTTCCCATCTTCAGCACCCAATCTCGACTGCGATATGCGGAGGGAGCACATGGACTTTCTGAGGGAGCAGGACGGCGTGGATGAGTCGGTGATGGACAAATTGGGATACCGTGTGATGGACCAAGGAGGAGACACCCTGATACGGCTCGCCAGCTATGTCCGGACGCACCGTGATTCCTTCCCGACAACCAACAATCATGCCCAACCCTGAAGGTTGAATTGCTGCGGGCGAAGCACAGCAGGTGCATCACGGGTCTCAGACCCTGGCCTTCTGCCCGAGATGCCTTTTCATTCCCGGCACCGTGATCCAAAACATCCCCCCTGATCGAGCCCCCCCGCCGAGCCGCAGGGTGGAACAACCAAAGGCCAATGCCAGCACCGTGTGATCCAATCCGGTTGTCACAGTCAGACCGGCGGCGTTATGGATTGGGGTGAGTCCACCGGCAACGGATTGACGAACGTTTTCCCTGCCGGGGGCCACGCCTAAATTCCGGGAGATTGCTTGCCCCAGCAGGATGAAAAACCAAAACCCGGTGGGGCGAGCCGCGTGTGGCGGCCGAACATCCCATCACTCCCCCCGCCCCAATTTCTCCCGCTCCCACCGCCAGATCAGCCCATCCTCGCCGTCCAGCAGCTCCGCCACTTTGCGCAAACCGCACCGGGTCAGGATGGCCGTTGTCGCGCCTTTTTCCGCCAGCGTGTGGGCCCGCACCACCTGGATGTGTGGATCGGCCAGCGCCCAATCCACCATCGCCTGGCATGCCTCCCCGGCCAGGCCCCGCCCCCGGTATGCGGGGGCCACCCCAAAGCCGATCTCCACCGCCCCGTCCACCGGCGGCCCCCGGAAACCCCCCAGCCCGATCACCTGCCGGTCCTCCCGGTGGACGAGCAGCAGCGGGGCCCACCAGCCGGCCTGCGGCGGATTTTCCAGCATCCGCTCCACGGCGTATTCCAGCGCCCCCTCCCCCTCCACGTAGCCTTCCGCCAGCCCCACCTGGAACAGGTTCTCGAATTCGGCCGGGCTGGTGCATAGCACCTGCAGCGGCTCCAGTCCGCACGGCAGCAGCGCCAGCCGCGCGGTCTCCAGCGTCACCGGCCCTTGCGGGCCCGGCCTGTTCGGGTCGTTCGTCATGGTTGCTCCTCAATCCACGCGGTCATATTCTTTGCGCCCCTGCCGGATCGCCTCCCGGTGGCGCGTCTCCGCCTGCTGCCGCGCCTGGTATTTTTGCTCGCGCCACTGGTCCCTCTCGCTGGGGGTGAATCCCTCGGCATCCGCCTCGGGTTGTGCGGCCAGTTGGGCGCGCCCTTGCTCAATGATCGCCAGCGCCTCCAGCCGGGCGGGATCCACCCGATTGGTGAACCCGGCAAGCACCGGGCTCAGCTCCGGCCGTTCAAAGGTGATTTGCGGACCCCGGTTCCCGTGATGCGAGGCCTGCTTGCGCAGCTCCACCCCGGTCAGCTTTTCCAGCCGCGCCAGTTGCCGGTCATCCAGGGGCGAACGGCCCGCCAGATGATTGGGGTGCGCGCTGGCATAGGAGGGATAATAGGGCGCGTTCAAATCAATCCACGTCACCACCCGCTCAAACTCTTCCGGTGCCAGCTTCACCTCATGGTGTCCCGCCACCAGCACCTGCGCCAGCCGGCTCACGGCGGACCCCCAGGACCGCGCCGGCTGGATGGCCGCCGGGCCCGCGCCCACCACTTTGATCATTTTCTTGCGCCAAAGCTCGTTGTAGCTCGTGTTGAACACCAGATCCCGGTCCGGGGCGAGCAGCAGGTGCCCGGCCGCCTCCTGCCCATAGTCGTGGCACTTGAGGCAATGCCGGTCGAACACCGGTTGCACGTCCCGCCGGTAGCTGAATTCCCGCACGGCCCCCTGCCACCCGGAGAGTTGGCGCAGGTGGTCGGCCCGGTAGCCGGCCACCCCGCCCGCCAGCGCCGTGCTGCGCCGATCCTCATGGCAGCCCGCGCAGCTTGTGGTTTCCCCCGGCTGCACCTGCATGCCGCTGCGCATGGATTGCACCATCATACCCCGCTCATCCAGCAATTGCAGATAGACAAATTTCTCCGCCGGCAGTGCCACATACACCGAGCCATCCGCCTCCACCGGCACCGTGCCCAGGATGCGCTTGTTGTTGAAATCGTGCCAGTTCATGGCGGGGGCCTCCTGGCCCTGCCCATCCCAGCCCGGCCCGGTCCAGTACCGTTTCTCCGGGGTTTCCACCACGCGCAGGGACTTCACGGTTCCCCGGGCCACCCCCGCCATGTGGGTGCCCTGGTAAACATCCTGCACATACGCGTAGCCGTGCGTGCTGGTGAAATCCCGCCGCCCGGCCAGCACCGGCGGGCGCGGACGCGGCCCGAGCGGCTGTGGGTCATAACAGCCCGGCCCCTCCCCATGCACCAGCACCTCATTGCCAAACACGTCCACCAGGTAGATTCCCATCTCCTCCCCCCGGCCGGTCATCCGGGAGCAGAGAAAATATTTTTCGCTCAGCGGCCAGGGGTCCTCATACTTCAGCTTCACCGCCTTGAAGGCATCAAACAATTGCCAGCCCGTCTCCTGGATGAGCTTGCGCGCCGTGGCCGGCCAAAGCTGGACCACCGGCTCCGCCCCGTCCAGCCCCCGCGCCGGGTCCACCACTGCCAGCGCCCCCCATGGACGGTCATGGCAGGAGCTGAAGATGCACACCGCCCGCTGCGTGCCCGGGATGATGCGCCCGTCAATCACTGCCCCCGGGGAGGCGGTGTTGTTCCCCCAATACAGCGCGTGCCCCGTGCCGTCCGGGTTCACCGTCCACAGGGACTGCGCGTCCCCGAAATTCCGGTCCACATATTCCCATCGGTCGTACAGCAAACGCCCGTCGGGCATGGCCGTGGCGTGGCCTTCAAACAGCGTGCTCTTCCCAATCTGGTGCGGGTTCGCGCCATCGCCATCCATCCGGAACAGGTTGGCCATGATGTGCCGGTTGCACATGCAGTACTTCGGTTCCCGGGTGGAGCTGAACACGATCCCCCCGTCCGCCGTCCACACCGGGTCCAGGTCATCCACCTCCCGCGCCCGCGTCAGCGCGCGCAGCCCGCTGCCATCCGCCCGGATCTCGTACACGTGATAGCTGTCGGCCAGGTTGGTGCGGGCGGAGCAGACAATCCTTTGCCCGTCAAAATCCACCTCGGGGTCGCGCACCACTCCGGCGGGCAATTCCCACAGGGTGCGCACCGTGCCGCTTTTCACATCCAGCACCTTCAGCGCCGCACCCGAGGTGAATGTCCCATCATTGCGCTCATGGGCCGCGCTGGGAAAGAAGGTGGCCGTGTTGTGGTGGTCCGGCTGGAATTGCTTGCGCACCACAAACAGGAGAGGTTGTTTTTGGAGCAGCGGATTGGCCAGCAGCGCCTCCCGCTCCAGTTGCGCCAGGTCGGCCGCCGCCTGGTTGCTCAGCCCGGTCACCGCCAGCCGGGCGGTGATGTCCGCCAGTCGTTCCTGGAAGACCGCTCCGGGATAGCCCCCCCCGTGCGTGGCCGCCAAATCCTCAACGGCCAGCCGCAGCGCCACCGGGTCTGCTGCCGCCGCCCCGTAAAGTCCCACCGCCAGCATAACCGCCAGTCGTCCGCCGCGCCCGGAGTGAAGGCCGCGCGCATAAGATTTGATGTATAACCAGTTGTGCATGAGAACGGCCTTCATTTCACCCGGTATCGGGCTGCCACGCAATCCCAGAACTGCCTTCACCGCTTTTTTGCCGTAATTCTTTTGCCAAACCGGTGAAATTCCCCTAAATAGGCGGGCACAGTTACCGGAGCCTAAACACATTATGAGCCAGGCATTGGACTATCTGAATTCGCCCGAAGCGCAGGCGCGGGTCGAAATGGGGTTGCTGGTGAATTATTTGATCTTGGACGCCATCAACGCGGGTGCCAGCGACATTCACCTGGAGCCGTGGCAGGACAGCCTGGTGGTGCGCCTCCGCCTCAACGGCGTGCTCTCTGAGTTGGTGCATCTGCCGCTGGAGCTGGCCGACAAGCTCGCGGGCCGCTTCAAGGTCATGGCCAGCCTGGTCACCTACCAGACCGGCCTGCCTCAGGAGGGCCACTGTTCGGCCGGACCCGAGCTGAACGGGGTGGAGCTGCGCATCTCGGTCTTTCCCACCACCCGGGGGGAGAAAATCGTGGTCCGCCTCTTTGATCCCCGCTCCCGCTCCTTCGACCTCGCCGGGCTCGGCTTCGAGCATGAAACCCTCAGCCGCCTGGTGCAATTGCTGGCCCGCCCCAGCGGCTTGATCCTCCTCACCGGCCCCACCGGCGCCGGCAAGACCACCGCCATCTATTCCGCCCTCAGCCACGTGGTGCAACGTTCCGGCAGCTCCATGAGCATTGCCACGGTGGAGGACCCCGTGGAGTACAATCTGCCCATGGTCAGCCAGTCGCAGGTGAACCCCGCCCAGGAATTCACCTACCCGCGCGCCCTGCGCTCCCTCATGCGCCAGGATCCCCAGGTGATCATGATCGGAGAAATCCGCGACCCGGAGACCGCCGCCATCGCGGTGCAGGCCGGCCTCACCGGCCATTTGGTCATCAGCACCATCCACAGCGGCAGCACCTCCGGCGTTGTCGCCCGGCTCATCAACATGGGGCTGGAGCCTTTCCTCCTCGCCTCCAGTATCGCGGGCGTCCTGGGCATCCGCCTCGTCCGCAAGAATTGCCCCTCCTGCTCCCAGCCCTGCGCGCCGGATGCCAACAGCATCCGCCTCCTGCCCGAGGCGGTGCTGGCTGCCGGCAAGTTCTTTCGTGGCGCCGGTTGCGACCACTGCCTCGGCACCGGCTACTCAGGCCGCTTTGCCATCACTGAGATGCTCCTGCCGGATGAGAACTTCCGCGAGGCGGTCATGAACAAAACCCCCACCCACACGCTCCATGACCTCGCCATTGAGCGCGGGATGAAGACGCTCTGGCAAAACGGCCTGCGCCGCGTCCTCACCGGACAGACGACCATTGAGGAGGTCCTCCGGGCCGTTGCCCTCGACCAAGTTTGATCCCCATTTTTTATGAGCGATGATTTCAGCCTGGAATTTGCCGTCGAGTTTGCGGAGAACCCCGAGCCCCGCTGCCCCTGCGTCCTGCTGCTCGACACCTCAGGCTCCATGGATGGCGCCCCGCTCGATGCCCTCCACGAGGGCTTGCGCGCCTTCAAGACCGATCTCCTCCGCGATTCCCTCGCCTCCCGCCGCGTGGAGGTGGCGGTCATGACTTTTGACGACTCCGCCAACCTGGTGCAGAACTTCGTCACCGTGGACCGCTTCGAGCCCCCGGTCTTCACCGCGAGTGGCCACACCTGCATGGCCACCGCCATCCTGGACGCCCTGGACCTCGTCAAACGCCGCAAGGAAATCTACCGCAACAACGGCATCACCTACTACCGCCCCTGGATCTTCCTCATCACCGATGGCGAGCCCGATGAGGATGAAACCATGATTCAACTGGCCGCCGATCGCGTGCGCCAGGAGGAGCAGGCCGCCAAGATCATTGTCTTCGCCGTGGGCGTCGGCAACGCCAACCTGCAGCGTCTCTCCCAATTGGTCGTGCGGCCGCCGGTCCGGTTGGACGGCCTGAACTTCGTGGACCTTTTCATGTGGCTCAGCCGCAGCATGGAGAACGCCGCCCAGGCCAAACTTGACGAACAACTCGCCCTGCCGGTCCCGCGCTCCGGCTTTCCCCGATGAACCCTCCCCTCCGCTCCTGGCTGGTCAAGTCCGCCTCGGTCCCCGGCACTAGCCACCGCAAAACAGGCGCGCCCAGCCAGGATGCCCACCAGTGGCAGACCACGCCGGAGGGCTACCTCGTCGCCGCGGTGGCGGATGGCGCGGGCAGCGCCCGCTGCGCGGAACTTGGCGCCCAGGTCGCCGCCCAGGCCGCGGTGGACGCCCTCGCCGCCCAAAGCCGGAACTTCCCACCCGCCGATTTTCACCCCGCCTGGCAGGGCCTGCTGCAGGAGACCTTGGGGGAGGCCCTCGCCGCGCTTCAGGTGGCCGCCGAACAGCAGGAGGTCCCGGTCAACGAGCTGGCCACCACCCTGATCGTCCTCGTGGCCGGTCCCGGGGTGATTGCCGCCGCTCAGATCGGCGATGGGGCCACCGTCATCCACCAAACGGATGGCCAGCTTCTCACCCTCACGGTTCCGCGCGGCGGCGAGTATTTGAACGAAACCCTCTTTGTGCATTCCCGCAACGCTTTGGAACAGGCCCAAATCGTCATCTGGAATGGCGATCTGGCCAGCCTGGCCATGTTCACGGATGGCCTCCAGATGCTCGCCCTGGCCCTGCCTGGCGCCACGCCCCATGCCCCCTTTTTCACGCCCCTCTGGGGCTTCTCCCAGACGGCGCAGGATCCCGGTGACGCCGCCGCCCAGCTTGTCCGGTTCCTGCAATCCCCCCGCATCTCCTCGCGGGCGGATGACGACCTAACCCTCCTGCTGGCCAGCCCAACCCCTGCTTAGCCCCTCCCCTCCCATGCGGTTCACCGGACAAACCTCGCGCAAAACATTCACGCTCGATCCAAAACCGCTCGGCGCGGGCGGCCAGGCCACCGTCTATGCGGTCGCGGATGATCCCTCGCTGGCTGCCAAAATCTACCACCAGATCAACCCCGACCTGCTGGCCCGCCTGCGCGTGATGCTCGCCCATCCGCCCACCGATCCCATGGCCGCCAAGGGCCACGCCTCCATCGCCTGGCCGGTGGAGTTGCTCGCTCCGGAGGACCAGCCCCGGCAGCCCGCCGGCTTCCTCATGCCCCGCGTCCATCGCGTGCAGCCGATCATTGATTTCTTCAATCCCAAGACCCGCCGGGAAAAGTGCCCCGGCTTCAATTACCATTACCTGCTCCGCTCCGCCCGCAATCTGGCCACCGTCTTCCAGGCCCTCCATGCCAAGGGCTACCTCATCGGCGATGTCAATGAGTCCAACATTCTGGTCACCGAAACCGCCCTCGTCACCATCGTGGATGTGGATTCCTTCCAGGTCATCGACAAAGCCACCGGCCACGTCCACCGCTGCCCCGTGGGCCGGACGGACATCACCCCGCCGGAACTCCTCGCCGAATTGCGCCGGGGCAAAGTCTTCATCGACCTCACCCGTAAGACCGAGCACGACACCTTCGGCCTGGCCGTGCTGATCTTTCAGCTCCTCATGGAGGGTACCCATCCCTTTGCCGGCGTGTACACGGGCGAGGAGGATCCCCCCGCGACTGCCGATCGCATCCTGGCCGGCCACTTCCCGTATTTCCCCAAGCCCGGCCTGCCCTACAAACCGGTGGCCCTCGCCCCGCCTTTCACCAACCTGCACCAGGATTTGCGCGATTTCTTCCTCCAATGCTTTGTGGATGGCCATGAGAAGCCCAACCGCCGTCCCACCGCCCTGCAATGGCAGAAGCGGCTCGATGAGCTGGCCGCCAAACTGATGGTCTGCCGCAAAAATCCGCAGCATTTCTATTGGCAGCAGGGCCCGGAATGTCCCTGGTGCGAGCGCACCCATCGTCTGGGGGGCCGGGATCCCTTTCCCTATCAGGAAGGGGTCAGCGTGCCCCTCGTCACCTCGGATGGCCAGCTCGCCTCCATCCTGCTCCCCTCCCCGGCCCGGGACCGGGTGGCGCCGCTGGCTCCCGGCCAGAAATCCAAGGTGCGGCTCTCCTCCCATTACTCCGCCGGCGGCCTGCGCCGCCGGTCGCCCTGGTGGCTCCGCCTCGCCCGCCGTTGCGGTCTGGCCTCTCTGGAAGCCTGGTGGAACACCTTTGTCCAGTCGCCGGAAGGCCACCATTTCGGCCAATGCTGGCGCTGGTATCTTCTGGGTGCCGGTCTCTTTGCCGCCCTCGTTTCCCTGCTGCTGGGCCGCTATGGCTGTGCCGGGCCCGGTTTCCTCTCGGTCGCCGGCCTGGCGTGGCACCGTTGGGAGGGCCGCGCCCCTTGGCGCCTGCGCTGGCTCTCCCTCCTCCTCGCCCTGTCGGGGGCGTTCCTCTTTGCCTGGACCTATCCCTGGTCCTCCCTCTCCGCCGTCGGCCCCGCCCTGCGCCTGCTGCTGGCGGATTAGGAGGTGGTAAGAAATGAAGGCGGCAGATCGGGGCGTTCTCCAAAAACGAAGCCCCGGGGACCCATCCCGGGCGGGATGCGGCAGTGGTCCCCGGGGTTAACCAACCAAGGCCTGAAACTGCAAGGCACGGAATATCACCCTGCAACTGTGGCCCGTAGCCAGTTATGATTCGTTTCGGTGCCGCTTCTGCCCCGGCGGGCAGGACGGCACAAATTCCTGGTGCCCTTCCCCACGGCTTCCTTCAGCCTTGGGCCTCTGTCATTATTAACAAATGCCCGGGCACCAACGATTGGTCTGTCAGCAATCCTTATGCCAACCCCTTTGTGATACCCCATGCAACTCATTACTAATAAGATACAAATGAAGTAATCAACCATTGCCATCCCCCTCACCTCTCGTTATGCTAGGTCTGTCGATCAAAATGATAGGCGGATCCACGTTGTGAAAGCGGCGGAACTCAATCTGGCGGAGTTGATGAACTTCTCCCATGGGCATGTGCAACTCCATGGGCAGCGGCTCATCATTCATAACTTGAGCGCCCTCGGCCAGTTCCGGCGCGACCTGATCGAGAATATGGGGCCGGAGCAGGCCCAGCGCATTCTCACCCGCAAAGGCCTCTTCTGGGGCCAGGCCGATGCCGCCGCCATGCAGCGCCTGTTCCGCTGGGATAACGTCCAGGAGTGGCTCAAGGCCGGTCCCATGCTGGCCAAAATCGCCGGCCTGGCGGACATGGAGCTGCAAATCAGCCAATTCGACACCGAGGCTGGCCGGTATGAGATCGAGGGCATCTGGAAAAACTCCAGCGAGGTGGAGCAGCACCACGGGGAATCGACCCCCTCCGCCTACCCCATCTGCTGGGTGCTCGTCGGTTACCTGACCGGCTACGCCTCCTTCTGTCTGGGCAAAAGCGTTTATTTCCTGGAGCGGCAGTGCCAGGCCACAGGCTCCTCCTGTTGTCAGGCCATCGGCAAGGACTTGGATTCCTGGGGGCACGAGATTGACTCCTACCTTTCCTTCTTTCAGGCCCCGGACATCCAGCAGAAAGTGCGTGCCCTGACCGACCAGATCCAGCGGCAGCAGCAGCAATTGGAACAGCAGCGCAACTCGCCAAAGGAGACCGTCACCACCGTGGGCTTGCCCCCGGTGGAGGTGCGCAGCCCCCTGTTCCAGCAGACCATCGAACTGGCGGCCCGGGTAGCCAGGTTTGACACCACGGTGTTGATCACCGGCGAGACCGGCACCGGCAAGGAGGTGCTGGCGCGTTTCATCCACCAATGTTCACCCCGGGCCAGCCGGCCCATGCTGGCGGTGAACTGCTCCGCCCTGCCGGAGACCCTTTTGGAGAGCGAGCTGTTCGGGCATCGGGCGGGCGCGTTCACCGGGGCCAACCGCACCCAGTTGGGCCTGTTTGAGGAGGCCAATGGCGGCACCGTTTTCCTCGATGAGATCGGGGATATCACCCCGGCCACGCAGGTCAAGCTGCTGCGCGTGTTGCAGGAGCGCGAGGTCAAGCGGGTCGGTGAATCCGTGGCGCGGCCGGTCGATGTGCGGGTGTTATCGGCCACCAACCAGAACCTGGAGCGGCTGGTCCATGAGGGCCGTTTCCGGGAGGATCTTTATTTCCGGCTGCACGTCGTGCAGATCACCATCCCCCCCTTGCGCGAGCGCCGGGAGGATATTTTGCCCCTGGCGCGGCACTTCCTCAAAACCTTTGCCCGCCGCCTGAAGCTGCCCGAATTGCGTTTGGCTCCGGGCTGTCTGGACGTCTTGCTCAACCATTTCTGGCCGGGCAACGTCCGGGAGTTGGAGAACACGCTGGAGCACGCCGCCGTGATGTCTGCCGACAACCTCATCCTGCCGGGCCAGTTACCCATTGTGGCGATGCGCGGTTTGCCGGGCAAGAGCGGTTCGCCCTATCGCACCCTGGCCGAGGTGGAATTGGAGCACATCCGCACGGTCTTGAAGGTCACCGGCGGCAACCGCAGCGAGGCGGCCAAAATCCTCCAGATCGGCGAAGCCACATTGTACCGCAAATTGCACCTGCTGCACGACCTCTGACCCCATCAGTTCGCATCCAAAGTCCAACCCTGCATCCCAAAACATTAGTCAATAGTAAGAACCGACCCCAGGGGTCGGTTCTTATTATTTAAAGGTTCTACCGTTTAGTAGGATTTATCCAAACCGGCCCTTCCGACCGGTTTTTCTCGCTTTATACTGAACGGTTGTTAACTTTTTATCGGTTTATTGGTAACCTGATCACCTCCATTGCAGTCTGATGAATGGATGGCGGGGGCGATTGGCTCGGCGGCAACGCCGGTGTTACCCCCTTGATTGGCAACCTATAGTTCTGTTTTATGGCGGCAAAAACGTGGAAAACCTTCCTCCGGGCGACGCTCACCCTCGCGGTGCTTGGCGGCGCGGCGGGAACCTGGCTCTGGTTCCAAAAGAAACCAGGCGCCTCGGACCTCACCTACAAAACGGCCGCCACCACCCGTGGCGAGCTGGTGCAAACCGTCACGGCCAATGGTCAGATCAGCCCGGTCAAAAGCGTGGTGGTGGGCAGCCAGGTCTCCGGCATCATCGTGGATATCAAGGTGGATTTTAATTCCAAGGTCACCAACGGGCAGGTCATCGCCCAAATCGATCCCTCCACCTACCAGCTTTATATCAATCAGGCGGAAGCCGAGTTGGCCAACACCCGCGCCAGCCTGGAGCTGGCGGAGTTGAATTACAACCGCGCCCGCAGCCTCTTCACCAACCAGCTCATCGCGCAGAGTGATTTTGACGGCAGCCTCGTAGCCCTCCACCAGGCCCAGGCGGTCAACCGCGTGCGCGAGGCCTCCCTGCAAAAGGCCCGCGTTGACTTTGACCGCACCACCATCTACTCCCCCATTGATGGCGTCGTCATCTCCCGCGCCGTCGATGTTGGCCAGACCGTCGCCGCCAGCTTCAACACCCCCACGCTTTTCAACATCGCCAACGACCTCCGCAACATGCGCATCGAGGCCATGGTGTCCGAGGCCGATGTCGGCGGCGTGCGCGAGGGGCAGCCGGTGAAGTTCACCGTCGATGCCCACCCCAGCCAGCAGTTCCTCGGTGAGATCACGCAGGTGCGCTACGCGCCGGTCACCAACCAGAACGTCGTCAATTACGTCACCGTCGTCGAGGTCGGCAACCCCGAACTCAAGCTCCGCCCGGGCATGACCGCCAACGCCTCCATCATCATCGCCCGCAAACCCGACGCCCTCCGCGTCCCCAACGCCGCCCTGCGCTTCCGCCCCCCGGAAAATGCCTGGCTCGATGGGGCCACCAACGCCCCTGTCGTCACCAACCAGGTCGCCGGCGCGGAAAGCCCCCGCGGCGGTGGCGCCGGTCCGCGCAGCGAGGAAACGCGCCGCCGCATGGAAGGCATGACCCCCGAGGAGCGTGAGCAGGCGCGCGCCCGCTTTCGCGAGGGCGGTGGCCGCGGCATGCGCGGCGGCGGCACGGAAACCGTCGCCACCCGCACCCTCTACCTGGTAGAAACCGCCGAGCGCAACGGCCGGCCCGCCTCCCGTCTCCGCGCCGTCCCGGTCAAAACCGGCATCACCGATGGTCAATTCACGGAAATCCTCGACGGCCTGAAAGAGGGCGATGTGATCGCCACCGGCCAGAACAACGGAGCCGCCAAAACCGCCGCCTCGACCACCACCAGTGCCAGCCCCTTTGGCTCCCCCTTCGGCGGCCGCCCACCCCGTTAACCTCCCGTTTCACGCATCACGTCTCTCCCCCTCCCCCCTCCCATGCAACCGGTCGTCCAACTGATCAACTTCTCCAAAACCTACCAGACCGGCGAGGTGGAGGTGAAGGCCGTGCGCGGGGTGAACCTCACGGTGCAGCCCGGCGAATTCGTCGCCATCATGGGGGCCAGCGGCTCCGGCAAATCCACGGTCATGAACACCCTGGGTTGCCTCGACCGCCCCACCGGCGGCCAGTGTCTTCTGGACGGCGTGGATACCGGCACTCTCGACCGTGATGAACTGGCCGACCTGCGCAATCAGCGGCTGGGTTTTGTCTTTCAGGGCTTCAACCTCCTCTCCCGCACCTCGGCCCTGGAGAATGTCGAACTCCCCCTCATGTATCTGCGGCCCAATCTGGGCTCCCGCCTCCAACGCGAACGGGCTCAAAATTCTCTCGCCCTCGTGGGCCTGGCGGACCGCGCGGATCACCACCCCAACCAGCTTTCCGGCGGCCAGCAGCAGCGCGTCGCCATCGCCCGCGCCCTCGTCAACCAGCCCCGGCTGCTGCTCGCCGATGAGCCCACCGGCAACCTCGACACCCAGACCAGCATCGAGATCATGGGCATTTTCCAGCAGCTCAACCGCCAGGGCATGACCATCATCATGGTCACCCACGAACTCGATATCGCCAACTACTCCCTCCGCCAGGTCGTCATGCGGGATGGCCGCATCGTCAGCGATCAGCCCATCAAAAACCGCCTGGACGCCACCGCCGAACTCCTGCGCCTGCGCCAGGAGCAACACGCCATCCAGCTCGCGCCATGATCTCCCTCGCCACCCTCAGAATCGCCATCCGCGCCCTGCGGCGCAACACCCTGCGCACCCTCCTCACCATGCTGGGCATCATCATCGGCGTGGGGGCTGTCATCGCCATGGTCGCCATCGGCAACGGCGCCCGCGCCCAGGTGGAGGCCCAGATCGCCAGCCTCGGCCAGAACGTCGTGCTCGTCCTTTCCGGCAACGTCTCCCGCGGCGGCTTCTCCATGGGCTTCGGCAGTTCCCCCAGCCTCACCCGCGAGGATTACGACGCCATCCGGCGCGATGTGCCCGACATCGTTGGCGCCAGTCCCGAGGTCCGCTCCTTCGCCCAGATTGCCGCCGGCAACCAGAACGCCAATGTCCAGGTGCTCGGCGTCGGTGATGATTACCTCGATATCCGCACCTGGCCCCTCGAAACCGGCAACAACTTCACCGATGTGGATGTCCGCAACGCCGGCAAGGTCGCCCTCATTGGTGCCACCACCGCCCGGATCCTCTTCCCCGACAGCGATCCCGTGGGCCAGATTATCCGCATCAAAAGCGCCCCCTTCACCATCGTCGGCCTCCTCTCCTCCAAAGGCATGAGCATGATGGGCAGCGATCAGGACGACGTCGTCCTCGTCCCCTACACCAGCGCCATGATCCGGCTCACCGGGGCCACCACCTTCCGCTCCTTCTCCGTGCAGGCCGCCAATGCCAGCCTTCTCAACTCCGTGCAGGAGCAGATCATTGAACTCCTGCGCCAGCGCCACCGCATCGGCGTGGGCCGCGATGATGATTTCATTGTGCGCACCCAGCAGGAGATTTCCGAGATGGCCACCGCCACCTCCCGCATCATGACCGTGCTGCTCGGCGCCATCGCCAGCGTCTCCCTCCTGGTGGGCGGCATCGGCATCATGAACATCATGCTCGTCAGCGTCACCGAACGCACCCGCGAGATCGGCGTCCGCCTGGCGGTCGGCGCGCGCGGCCGGGACATCCTCCTGCAATTCCTCATTGAGGCCATCACCCTCAGCATCACGTGCGGGCTCCTGGGCATTGCCCTGGGCGTGGGCGGCGCCCGCCTGGTCTCCGCCCAGTTTGGCTGGAACACGCTGGTCTCCGTGGACTCGATCATCAAAGCCTTTGCCGTCAGCGTCTTCATCGGCGTTTTCTTCGGTTTTTACCCGGCGCGCAAGGCCGCCCAACTCGACCCCATTGACGCCCTCCGCTACGAGTGACCTGAAAACTCAGCCCCGGCCCCCGGCCAACCCCACGGCCCCGGCCACGGCCAGCGCCCCGCCCAGCAGGGATCTCCGCGACGGCTTTTCCCCTTCCAGCCAAAAGGCCAGCGGCACAATCATCAGCGGTGTCAGCGCCACAATGGGCAGCACCACCCCCGTGGGCGTGGTTTTCAGCGCCCACTGGAAACAGCCCACGCCCA
This sequence comes from uncultured Verrucomicrobiota bacterium, assembly GCA_903930345.1. Lineage (GTDB taxonomy): Bacteria > Verrucomicrobiota > Verrucomicrobiia > Limisphaerales > CAIYYI01 > CAIYYI01. The sequence goes on along the minus strand of CAIYYI010000327.1, from coordinate 966 downwards.
AGGCCGGGCCGGTGAGGGCGTTGAGCAGCACCCAGGCCCACGCCCCGCGCCATTTCACCCGCACGCTGGCCACGAGGTCCGGCTCCGCCGCCGATCGGATCTGTCGCACCCCCGGCAGCCAGGCGCGTTTGACCACCAGCAGACAGATGCCGGCCACGATCAGCCCGCCCACCGATCGCTGGCTTGCGGCCGCGAGCCCATCCGGGCAATCATTGGCCAGGCGGCCCACCTCGAACGCCTTGCGGCTGAGCACCGCCCCACCTCCCTGTCCCAGCGCCGCCAGCGCCCCGAAGCTGGCCCCGATCCAAAGCGTCCGGCGCGGGAGCACCACCCGTTTATCCGGCGCGATCGCCATCACCACGCCCATCAGGATGAGCGCCCCGTAACCCAGTTCCGCCCACGTCAGCGTGGTCCCCAGCCACAGCCATTCAAGCGCCGCCCCCAGGGGGGCGGCCAGGCAGTGGACCACCAGCACCGTCAGCCGGGATCCCAGGCGGGGAAGCGCCTGAAAAAGCGCCACATCCCCCACCCCAAAGCCAATGACGCCGCTGATGAAAAAGAGTGGAAAGGCGGGTCCGCCAAAGTCCGAGTGGAGCGTCAGCGTGTAGAGGCCGAGACCGAGGGACGCGAGACTGAGCCGCCAGAAATTCGCTTCCGTCCCGCCCATCAAACGGGCGGTACGGGTGGCGAACACGGCAGAAAACGAGAACAGGATGGTGGCCAGCAGCGCTCCGAGCATGCGCGGCCAGTTGTAACCCCTCGCGCCTCGCGCCGCAATTTCTATCCTGCCTCTCTGCGGCTCGACTCGAAATGCTGTGCGTGGCCATCTGTTAATATTGATTCTGGGGAATTGCAGGGGGGTTTTCAGCAGGGGTTTTTAGGCGTCAGAACCCTCCGGAAGTCCGCGTTTGTGCTATTCTCCGGGGCTGGTAATCGGGGGGCGGAACCCAGCCGGCCGACGACCTG
>CAIYYI010000326.1 GCA_903930345.1 uncultured Verrucomicrobiota bacterium | reverse complement strand
GAGCCGCCGGGGCCTGTTCTGGGTTTAAGTGAGCTAATTGAAATAATTAGAGTTACCTTTAAACTCGTGGTCTCTTAGAATTGAGATAGTTGTAAACAATTTATAATCAAAATCTTGTAAAAAATCGTTTTGCTTCAAAAAGTTGGGCCGGGATATGCTTTATGCACTGGTATGAAGCATGCAGTCTTCATCGAACGTGACGGGATACTGAATCAGGTGCGGATTCAGAATCGGCAACAATTCTCCCCGCGCTGCGTGGAGGAGTTCCTGATCAAGGATGAGGCGGTGGAGCCGTTGCGCGCCCTCAAGGCCGCTGGTTTTCTGTTGATCGTCACCACCAATCAACCCGGCCTCTCCCGTGGCTACCTTGCCCGCCGGGAATTGGACCGGATGCATCAGTTGCTGGGTGCCGCTTTTCCGGTGGATGAAATCCTGACTTGCCCGCATGACGAGATGGATCGTTGCCCCTGTCGCAAACCGAAACCGGGTCTGATCACCGAATCGGGCTTCAAGTGGCATCTGGATTTGGATCGCTGCTACGTCATCAGCGATAAATGGCAGGATGCCGAGGCCGCCCGGGCCAGTGGCTGCCTCTCGCTATTGGTGCGTTCCCCTTGGAACGGCCCGGTCCACCACGACCTGGTCTTGCCGGACCTCTCCGGGGTTGTCCGCAAAATCATCCACCTGCACGCTCTTTCCCAGGCGTTGGTGCATTGACCTCCGGTCATCGTCAATCCAGCGGCCTGGGCTTGGTTTGCCAGGCGGACACTCGGCCTTTTTCAAAGGTGATTTCCGCCCGCACATAATTGCGGGGATCGAAATCCCGGTCCAGGTACCGTTCCAGATAGGTGCGGCCGTCATGCGAAACTTCCCGATACGACCAATAACGGGTTTCCTTGGCGTAAGCCCCATGGAAACGCCAGATCGTTTTCATGCTGCCCACCTCCTCGCGCTCAAGCACCTCCGCCGGATTGCCCCACGCGATGTACACGGCATCCATCGGCATCCCGATGCGCACCTGGCCCTGGTCCACCAGCTCCCGCTGTTCGGCGGACAAGGCGCCGTACGCCAGCCAACGCTCGTGCCGGCGTGTCTCGATCGTGCTCGTGGTGCAGCCCGCCACGCCCGCCACCAGCAATAAAATGCCAAAACAATTCTTCACGTTCATAATGGACGAAAAACAGCCCGTATAATTCATGCGCTTTTCGGGTTTCATCGCGTCGGCTCCGCCAGTGCGGCCAACCCTGCCAGCCCGCGCAGATAGCCCAGAATCAGGTCCGGCAAATGCCTGCTGTAGCCGCCCTCCAGGATGCTGAACACCGGAAGGTTGCTCGCCCGCAAAGCCTGGCCCAGCCAGTGGAAATCCTGCGCCATCAGGCTTTGGCGGCCAATCGGATCGTGCTGGAAGGCATCGAATCCGGCCGAGATGGCGATCACTTCCGGGTGCCAGCCCAGCAGGGTCTCCAGGGTCCGCTGCAACACCTTCAGGTAAGCCTCCCGGGGCGTCCCGACGGGCAGGGGATGGTTGAAGCAGTTGCTCCCCACATTGGCGGAGCCGGTGTCCGGGTAGCCGGGGAACTGATGCACGGAATGGAATTGCACCCCGGCGTGCTCCAAGAGGATGTCCTCCGTGCCGTTGCCGTGGTGGACATCGAAATCAAACACAGCCACCCGGCTGTACCCCTGCCGCAGGGCTTCCAAGGCCGCCACCGCGATGGAGTTGTAGTAGCAGAACCCCATGGCGTTCTCCCTCAGGGCATGGTGTCCTGGTGGCCGCAGCAGGCTGAACGCCGGTTCGCCCTGTCGGCAGAGTTCCAGCGCCCGCAGCGCCCCGCCCACACTCCGGCGGGCGTGTTGCTCGATCTGGGGGTAGGCCGGGGTGTCGGAGTCAAAATTTCCCACCAGGCTCTGCACACGCTCCAGGTGCGCCGCCGAGTGGGCCCGCAGCAACACCCGGTCAGGCACTTCCAACGGCGAGGCCCAGGCGAGTGGCAGCTCGGTTTGTTCCCGCAGCAGGGCCAGGCTGCGCGCCACCCGGCCGGCACGTTCCAGGTGACCCGTCTGACCGTATTCCAGGCAACGTTCGTCCGTCACGATCGTCATGTCGTGATGTTGTCGCCCCAACCCCCGCTTTGGCAATCACTTTCCTGCCCCATGAGAAACTGCTGGTGACAACCGCCGCTTCTGGCGATTGAACAAAACAGGCCAGTCATTCAATTGTTCGACCGTCTGGGATTTCCCCCCACACCATGACATGCCGGTCGCTCACGGCTCGGACATTGAAATGGCCGAACCCCGCATGCAGGAGCTGTTCGCGGATTTCCTCCGGGGTGAAGGCGGCGAGCAGGGAGTTGAAAAAATCACGTCGCAGGACGGCCGGTTCCCCGGCGCAATACAGGTCCGTCAGATGCCGGGCGGTTTCCTCGTTGTCCGGTCGCATGAGATCAACAATGAACACCCGTGCGCCAGGGCAGGCGAAGTTCCGGACGGTTTTCCACATCACTTGCGGATCGTGCAGGTGGTGCAGCAGCGAATTGCTGAGGATGGTGGCGAACGCTTGAGGAGTCACGGGAGCATCGGGCAGCAGACCCTGGATCAATGCGACCTGTGTCCGCAGCTCCGCCGGCTCCCGGGACAGGATTTCAGCCCCCTTTTTGAGCATCGCAGTCGAGCCGTCCACCCCGGTGACGCGGCAATGGGGAAAGGCGCGGGCGAAGCGCACGGAAATATCGCCGGTGCCGCAGCCTGCATCCAACACCGCACCCGCGATCTCCGCCCCGGGAAAGACCTCCCGGAACAGCTCGATGACCCGGGAGTGTGGCACGGCAAAATCCGCGTTGGCGTAGGCCTCCACCTGTTCGGCGGTTTCCATCAGTTCCGGCTCCGGTTTTCGTTCCATACAAATGGTTGCCTATTCCAAGGTGAATGTTCCCCAGGATTTCTCGTCCAGATCGGCCTCGCCGGGGACGTCGTTGACCAGGCCGGTGGCCTTGTTGCTCCAATACTGCCGCGCCACCGTCTGGGTGCCGCCGTCGCCGAAGAGCACACCGAGATCCCCCTTCAGGCGGAGGCCGGATCTGGGCGTGATGCCAAGCTCGCGCCAGGGAATGGCGGCCTCCACGAAGCAGCCGCCCCGCATCGGGGCCGAGGCCAGGGTGACCGCGCGCGCCACGATCACACGGTCAAAGGTGATGGTGCGCCAGGGCGAGCTGAAATCAAACCGCTCGGCGGCCGGCGCACCGGGGGCCTTTTTGACATTCAGCACCGCCACCGGGGTCCGGCCGTCCTTGATCGTCATCAGCACCCGCAGGCTGCCAGCCTGGCCCGGGGCCTCGGCGGACCCGAGCATCAGGTCCACGGCATCGCCGGATTTGAAGAGAAGCCGATCATCCTGGCCGGTGTTCTTCAGGGCCGAGCGCGGCGAAAAGACGCGATAGGCAAGATACAGGTTCTGGTCGTCGTAGCGGGCCAGCACCCGTGCGTAACGCTGGCGCAAGTTCTCCTGGATCTCAAATGCGGGCTGGGTGTCATCCAGCAGGGCGGGCCATTCGGTCGGTTTGCCATCCACGGTCGCGGTGCCGCGCGCCACGGTGCCGGTTTTGGGCGCCAGGGTCAGGGCGATCCGCTGGGAGAGGAGCGCCTGCGCCTCGGTGAACTGGGCCGGGGTGTAGGTGAAGCGCCCGCTGAGACGCCGGATTGATTCGAGGCCGGTGACCTCGATCACGCGGGCGTCCGTGCCGCCGTTGACAACGTAGGTCTGGCCCGCCCGGGTGCGGAGGAAGTTGCCGCCAAAGCTCTCGCCCCCGGCGGTGGTGGCATCCATCGGCATGCCGCGCACAGCCCGCGCAGGCGTTTCCGCGTACCCTCGGGTGTCCTTGAAAAGCGATTGGATGAACAGACCGTCATGGGTGAAGAGGTAGTTTTCACCCAGGTTGCCGTTGAGGCAGAAGATTTCCCCCGCGCCGCCCTTTTTCTTATCGCCCACCTGGATCACCCCCAGGAAGGAGGAAGGCCCGATCAGGTAGCCGGGCCGCGCCGCCTTGGCCGAGTGGGAGCCGTGGACGGAGGTGTGCGGGTTGGGATAGCCGCCGACCACATGCCCGTTGGGCTCCACCATGATCAGGGGGTTCTGGTTGAGGTAAACCCGGCCGCCCGCGCCGCCGATGACCTGGCCCTCGCCGTTGCCCGCGCCGATCACCGGCCGGTCCGGGCGGATGATCCGCGGCCGGGTGAGGTCGTATCTGGGCGCTCCGGCCCGCGTGAAACCGGCCACGGGGAATTGCACGAGTTCCTGCCGTCCGGCCACGAGGTGGGTGATCGTGCCTTCCGGGCCCGGCAACTGGCCCCAGTAAAAGCTGCGCAGATCGACCGGTTTGCCGTCGATCTCAATGGTCGCAAAGTGCATTTCCGCAGGCTGGACGAGACCGTCCCCGTTCTCATCGGCCCAGGCGTAGCGCTGCCGGTCGTGGCCGGCAAAGCAGGGGTGCTGGTATTTGGGCAGGGCGTCCTTGCCCAGCAGGACAACCCCGGTGTGGGCGGCGGAGCGCCACTTGCGGCCATCCCACAGGGTGCAGTGCACCTCGCGGGAGCCGCGGGCGGAATCGGTGGTGTAAACGTACAGTAAACCATTCCGCTTCACCACCCGGCTGGTGAGGTTGTGGACGGAGGGCGGGAAAAGATCGTTCGGATCCCCGCTGTGGCCCACAGAATAAACCGGCTCAGAGGTGCCGGACTTCCAGTTGAGCCGATAGACGGTGTCGTCCGCCAAGCCCATCGTGGGATCAAAGGGGTTGACCGTGCCGCTGCCCGCGTAGCTGGTGGTGCCGCTGAGGTCCCGGACCAGCTTGCCGCTCTCCGCCTCCCACACGCTGGTGCGCTTGGGGTTGATGGTCTCCTCCGTGACCCAGAGGCGGTTGCGGCTATCGATGGCGAGGCCGGCGGGCTGGCCCATGGCCCCGGCGATGAAGGGGCCGTGATGGGGGCGACCGCCGCGCATGCCGATTTCACGCAGCGGTTTTCCATCCGGGGAGAAAACCTTCACATTCTGATCCGCCCCGCGCACCGAAAGGTAAACGCGGCCATTCGCCCCAGCCGCCAGGCCCCAGGCATCCGGGTGGATTTTGGGGGTGAAGGGTCGGGTGGCCCCCTGGTCATCCGCTATCAGCACCCGGCCCTGTGAAAGGATCAGCAGTTGCCCTCCGGGGGTGAACACGAGGGATTGCGGGGCCGCCACCGGAATCGTGGAAAGCACCGCCCCCGTGACGGGGTGGAGACGCCGCACCAGGTTTTCCCGGGCAAAGGCGGCGGCGAGCACCCCTTGGCGCCAGGCGATGGCGCGCAGGTTGGGGTTGGTCCGCGTGAGCGGGCTGGCGCTCAGGCCGGGCAGTTCGGAGACAACGAGATCAACGGGCTTGAATTCGTGGCCCTCCTGGTCTTTCTGGAGGATGTCCCACGGCGCGTAGCGGCCGTCGGCGAGTGTGACGCGATAGATGAGGGACTGCCGGCCCTCGGTGGCCACCCAGAGGGTCGTGCCATCCGTGGCGAGGGCGATGCGCCCGCCGTCAAAGGCCACCCGGTTGGCGAGCCCCCAGAGGCGTTGACCCTCCAGGTCCGTGGCGATGAGGTGCTTGCCGGCCTCGCCCATCGGCGTGGCCAGGGCCACGAAATCGCCGCCCGCCGCCGCCGCCTGCGGGGCGGTGTGGTCGCCGTAAAAGGCACCCCGGTTGTCCTCGGTGGGCCAGGTCGGGTTGCCGGGGGAGGCGAATGAAAGGGCGTATTTCAGGTGGATGCCGTCGTGGGCCAGCACTTTGAAGGAATAATCGCCGGGCGGCACCGGTTTGCCCTGGTCATCCAGGCCATCCCACAGCTCGGCATTCCGGCCCGCCGGGCGCGGTTGCGCGGCGATGAGGTTGCGCAGGCGGTGGCCCCGGGCATCATCAATGGCAAGGGTGACCTTCGCGTCCCTGGGCAGATCATAGGGGAGCGACACCGGTCCCGCCGGTTTCTCCCCGGCCTGGGTTTTCCGCCAGGCTGGCTCTGGCAGTTTCAATCCTCCTTTGGGTTCCAGGGTCACATCGCCCCAGCCCCGGAAATTGGTGAAAAAGAATTCCCGTCCGCTGGAGCCTTCGGCCAGGTTGTCCGCGTAACGGTGGATCGGCCAGTCGCTCTCCCCCCAGAGCAGCTCGACGCCCATCCGGAACTTTTCCCCCGGCGCATAGGTTTTGCCCGCAATCACCTGCCACGGCAGCTTCAGTTCCTGCACATATCCCTTGCCATCCGCATCCTTGCGGTACGCGGTCTCCACGCCTTTCTCCAGCTTCCAGCCCTCCTGCTGGAAGAATGTCTCCGCGCCGCCGCCGAAGGGATTCTGGAGATCCTTGCCGTGATCAAGGTGGAAGCCGGGCTTTTTCTCAGCGGCATAAGACCAGGCGGTGATATGGCTGATGCGATCGGTGATCAGGCGCAACTGCACGCTGTCGCCCGCCCAGCCTTTGTGGGCCTGATAGCGGGGATCGTGGGGGTTGCCCATCGGGGTGGTGTCCTTCCAATGGATGGCCACGTAGAGGTTTTCCGCGTCATGCATCACCGCGACCTGGCCGGAATAAATGTCCTGCAGCGCCTCCACGTCGTAGCACATCAGCGTCTGCCCGGAGAGATCCCAATCCGCCAGATCCCCGTCAATGTTCACCCGGCCGGGAGACGGCACCGCGTGCAGGCCGTAGGTGTCGGTTTGGGTGGCGGTGGCGGGTAAGGCAAGGGTGAGGGCGGCGGCGAGCGCCAGGAAGAGGTGTTTCGGGTGGAATGGCATGGTCAAGGTTGGGAAAGGTGACGATGGCTGGGAGCTGGGATTGAAAAACCGGCATCCGCCGCGCCGACCAGTGCAGAGGGGGCGATCTGGTTGCGCAGCCGTCCCATGACCGGCTCCCAGGCCGAATAGTTTGAGGCAGGTGTGTTCATGGGCGTGAATTCTATACCCGCCTTCTGGAAAAGGGAAGCTCAGCACAAAATTGGTGGATCATTTTCAGGGAATTCTGCTATGCTTAATCCCAGCTTAAGGTTCGCTCTTGTACTTTGACGCCATGAAAAACGAAGTCAACGTGATGGGCAACCAACGCCGGGCAAGGTTTGCCCGGGTTTTTTTTTGGTGTCCGGCATTCCGGGTGTCAGTCCGAACCTGAGCTTTTATGATCAAACTGTCTCAATTGGCGATCAATGCGGAAGGATTCATCTTCAATCCCGCCACCGGCGACAGCTTCCAGGTGAGCCAGACCGGGTTGGATGTCGTCAGCGGTCTGTGCGATGGCAAGGACGATGAGGAAATCGTGCGCCTGATGACCGAGACGTACGAGGTCTCCTTGGAGGTTGCTCAGAGGGATCTGGCCGATTTCCGTGCCAGCATGAAAACGCTGGGCCTGATCTGAGGCGCGCCATGAAAGACCTCATCATCGGCGTGTCCGGCATCAACGCGATCGATAATCCAGGACCGGGGATTGGCGTGGCGCGCAGCCTAAAGGAGGATCCAGAGCTGAACGTGAAAATTGTGGGCCTGGCCTATGATGCGATGGAGCCCGGCATCTTCATGGACTGGGTCGTGGACAAATCGTTCATCCTGCCCTATCCCTCAGGGAGCGGTGATGCCTTCATCGAACGGCTGCTGTACATCAAGAAGAGCTACGGGCTGGATTGTGTCATCCCGAACCTCGATGCGGAGCTGCCAATTTACATCAAATGCGCGCAGCCGCTGGCCGACCATGGCATCCGCACCTTTTTGCCGGGGATGGAGCAGTTCAAATTGCGCGGCAAGGACCGGTTGGTGGACATCGCCTGCAAAATCAGCATTTCCCTGCCGCGAACCAAGGTGGTGAACAGCGTGGACGGCTTGCAAAAGGCGATTGAGGATATTGGCCTGCCCGTGATGGTCAAGGGTAGCTTTTACAAAGCCTACAAATGTCACACGGTGGGGGAGGCCATCTCGCACTACCACGATCTGGTGGCGGAGTGGGGGTACCCGATCATTGTCCAGCAGGTGGTGACGGGTGACGAGATGAATGTGGTGGGTCTGGGGGATGGGGAGGGCAACTCCCTGGGGCTGGTCGGCATCAAGAAGCTCTCGATCACCGCGCTGGGAAAAATCTGGACCGGGGTCACGGTCAAAAACGATAAAATGCTCAGGGCGGTGGCGGAATTCATCCGCGAATTCAAGTGGCGCGGGCCGTTTGAGCTGGAGTGCATCGTCAGTGGCGATGAGGTTTTCCTCATTGAGATCAACCCGCGTTTTCCGGCCTGGTCCTATTTTGCGACCGGGGTCGGCATCAATCTGCCGTCGCGGCTTGTGCGCCGCGCCTTCGGCATGCCCGTGTCCCCGCTGCCGGACTATGAGGCGGGCAAGCTGTTCATTCGTTACACCTACGAGCTGGTGACCGACATGGTCGCGTTCCAGAAAATTGTCACCCGAGGAGAAGCACCGTGAAACAAAATTACGAAAAACCGATCATTAAGAAACTGCAAACCGGGCTGATGAACAAGTTCAGCCGCAGCCCCGCCTACGCCCGCAAAGTGCGCGCCGAGATCGACGGGGTGACGATTGACGATCTGGTGGCCCGGCACGGTTCCCCCCTGTTTGTCTATTCGGAGCGGACCCTGCGCCAGAAGCACCGCCAGATGCACACGGCGTTCTCCACCCGCTACCCCAACGTGGTCATGGGCTGGTCCTACAAGACCAATTATCTGGGTGCCATCTGCGCGATCATGCACCAGCAGGGGTCAATCGCCGAGGTGGTGTCCGCCATGGAGTACCAAAAGGCCAGGGCTTACGGCATCCCCGGCGAGAAGATCATCTTCAACGGGCCGCACAAGTCGCTGGCGGCCCTGGAAATTGCTGTCCGGGAGGGGGCGATGATCAACGTGGACCACCTCGATGAGATCTACGATCTGGAGCAGATCGCCCAGCGGTTCAAGCGCCAGATCCATATCGGCATCCGGCTGAATCTCGATTCGGGCATCCACCCACAGTGGTCCCGATTCGGCTTTAACCTGGAGACGGGGCAGGCGCTGGAGGCCGTGAAACGCATCAAGCAGGGGGGCAAGCTGATCCTGAACGGGCTGCATTGTCACATCGGCACGTTCATCATGGAAACCTCGGCCTACGCGCGGCAGATCGAGAAGATGGTCGGCTTCGCCTACGAGGTGGAGCAGGCATTTGGCTTCTCCATGGAATATCTGGACATCGGCGGCGGTTTTCCGTCAAAAAGCCGGCTCAAGGGCGTGTATCTGCCGCCGGAGGTGGCGTTGCCTTCGGTTGATGAATTCGCTGAAACCATCACCCATGCGCTTTCGAAGGCGCTCCGGCCGGGGGATTTCCCAAAGCTGATTCTGGAGTCGGGCCGTGCGCTGGTGGATGAGGCCGGCTACCTCATCTCCACCGTGGTTGCCTCCAAGCGCCTGGCGGATGGCACCCGCGCCTATGTGGCGGATGCCGGGGTGAACCTGCTCTTCACCGCCTACTGGTACAAGTTCAACATCGAGATGGATCGCGAGGTGGGGGGAATCAACGAGCACAGTATCGTGTATGGGCCGCTCTGCATGAACATAGATGTCACCGATGAGGGGGTGCCGCTGCCGCCCCTGACCCGGGGCACGCGGCTCATCTTTTCCCCGGTCGGTGCCTACAGCCAGACGCAGTCAATGCAGTTCATCGAATACCGGCCCGCCTGCGTCCTCATCGGCGAGCACGGTCAGGTGGATTTGATCCGGGAGCCTGAGGACCTCTCGGACATCACGCGCCGGGAGAGGCTGCCAGAGCGCCTGGTCAACGGCGGCAAATGAAGGATACCCTCAAAGCCATCTTCAGCAGCTACGCGGAGATTTTCTTTCTCCCCAGCGGGGCCGTCGGTGCCCTTATCTTCGCGGTGACGCTGGTGAATCCGAACGTCGCCCTGGCGGGGATCATTGCGGTGCTGGCGGCCTATGGGTTTGCGCGGCTGGTGCGGATGGAGAAGCAATTCCTGGAGTCGGGGTATTACACCTACAACCCGCTGCTGGTCGGGCTGTCCCTGGGCAATCTGTTTCAGCTCAGCGGACTGACCGTGTTCTTCATCGTCTCGGCGGGTGTGTTCACCTTTTTGGTGACCGTGTTTGCGGCGAACGTCTGCACGACCTATTTCCGGCTGCCTATCCTCAGTCTGCCGTTTGTGGTGGTCAGTTCCATCACTTACTTGGCCTCATTACGCTACTCCAACCTGCTCGTGGCCACCCACCATCACTCCGCGCTCCTGTCGATGGATCTGGGCCTGCCGTACTGGCTGGCTGGCTTCCTCAAGGCCCTGGGCGCGGTGCTCTTTGCCCCGAGCGTGTTGGTGGGGTTGCTGCTCTGCGGGGTCCTGTTGCGCCACTCGCGCATCCTCCTCCTGCTGGCGCTGTTCGGGTACTACTCCGGCACGATCATCCGCAGCCTGATGCTCGGCTCTACCAGCCAGGCTTTCGGGGATCTCAACAGCTTCAATTTCATCTTCATCGCCATGGCTCTGGGTGGGGTTTTCCTCATCCCCTCGCTGACGAGTTACCTGCTGGCCTTCATCGGCGTCGCCATTTCCACGGTGTTCATGGACGCGGTCACCGGGTTTTGGAGCTACTATGGTATCCCGGCCTTCACTCTCCCGTTCAATGTGGTGACTCTCGGTTTTGTATACGTGCTGGGCCTGCTCCGGCATCCGATGGTGGCGGGGGTGATCGGACGCACGCCGGAGGAGACGCTGGAAAACTACCTTGCCAACCGGCTTCGGTATCGGGGCCAGGACTTCACGCTTTACTTGCCGTTTGCCGGCCGCTGGACTGTCTGGCAGGGCTGGGATGGCCAGTGGACCCACAAAGGAAGTTGGCGTTACGCCTACGATTTTGTGATCACTGACGAAAAAGGCGAAACCCACCGGGGCGAGGGCGTGCGCTTGGACGACTACCACTGCTACAACAAGCCGGTGCTTTCACCGGTGCGGGGCCGGGTGGTGCAGGTCGTTGATGACCTGCCGGACAGCCGCATTGGGTGCGTGGATGAAACGAACAACTGGGGCAACCTCGTCATCATCCAGGACGCCCGAGGGTTGTTCGTGGAGCTGTCCCATTTTGCTGAGAAAACCATCCGGGTCAAAAAGGGCGAGTGGGTGGAGCGCGGCGTGGTGCTCGGCCTGTGCGGCAACAGCGGTTACTCTCCCCAGCCCCACATCCACGTGCAGGTGCAGGCCACGGATGCCATTGGGGCGGCCTCGCTGCCCTTCAGCTTTGTCAGCTACGCGGAGGGCGGCCAATACCAGGCCAACCATCTCCCGCAGGAAAAGAGCGTTGTGGAGCCCCTGTATTGCGACAAGCGCCTGGACAACCTCACGAACTTCGTGCTTGATGACGAGCTTCACTACGAGGTCCAGCGCGCCGGTCAGAAGGTGGACGAACTCAGCCTCAAGGTGCAGATGGCTCCGGACGGCACATTTTTCCTGAAGTCGGCGCGCGGCCAGCTTTACTTTGGCAAACACGAGGGCACGTTCTACATCTACCGGGTCAACGGGGACGATCACTGGCTCCGGCTGCTCTTTCTTGCGCTGCCCCGGCTGCCGCTTGCCCATAGGGAGAAGCTGGCCTGGCAGGACCACGTTCCAGTCGGCCTGGTCACCCGGGGCATTCGCGAGGCTGCGGTCGGCTTCCTGGGGTCGGTTTATCCCCGCTTGGCCACAGTCAGGGTGACGCTGGCGTTTGTGGGCGAGAGCCGCGTGGAGGCAACCATCGAGGCGGGCCTCCTCCACGTCTGCCAGAGCGCTTCATTGGAGCTTGACCGGCACAAGGGTTTTGCCTCAGTGACGGTGGGGGACATCACGCTCAGGAGGGTGCGCCATGAGGATTGAAGGCAAAGACGGTCTCACATTCGGGGCCTCGGCGGCTGGCCTGCTCCTGCTGCTGGCGTGTTTTGGCGGCGTAGCGACCGGGTTTGCCGGTGACGGGAGAGTTGCGCTCGCCCATGCCGAGGAGGTCGCCCGGGCCTGGCAATGCCACACCAACGGCAGCCATGCCAATTCCATCGCCCACTATCAGGCAGCCCTGCAGGCGGCCCCGGAATCCCTGGAAGCCCGGTTGGGATACCTCCTGCCGCTGCTTGCGCTGGAACGTTTCCCTGAGGCTGAAGTGCTGGCGGCTGGCATACTGCGGCAATACCCCGCGAACTACTATGCCAACCTCCGGCTGGCCTATGCCTTGAGGCGGCAAGGCAAGTACGAGGCCGCAGAATCGGTGCTTAGCCAGGCATTGGGGTGCTATCCCACCGATGTGGCCCTGCTCCTGGAGCTGGCTTTGGTCAAGCGGGCGCGCCATCAGAATGCCACCGCCCGCCGGATTTGGTTCGATGTGTTGACGCTCTCCCCGGACAACCCCCTCGCGCTGCAGCAGTTGGCCGATCCGGCCCTGGCACAAAACCCGGTGGATGAACCCTTATCGAGCGTACTTCAGGCTGAGGGTGGACGCAAAATTCACTTTGAAACGGCTGCCTATTACGCCTTTCATGCCTATCGGGACACGGTGGCGAAAGACCACGCGCATGCGGTTGGGCTTTACGCCGCGCTAAACTACGGAATGGAGCACGTCCTGGAGCTTGAGCAGGACCACCTGCACAAGTATTACCGGGGCTTTCCCTCCCTGCGCCAGTATGATACCACGCTGGCGTACGCCAATTATAGCCTCCCGCACCTCAAACTGCGGCTCGGTGGCCATCACGTCGCCGGCGAGGATCCCTTCACCGACGGGGGCTGGACGGCCTTTGGCGGCGCAGAGTGGTATGACATCAACCGCTGGGCGGCCGGGGTGGACGGCGCGTTTTCAAGCTACCCGGAATTCCAGGCCGGGCTCAACGTGCTGCAGGTGTCGCCGCATCTGGGGCTCACACTTTGGCAGGGCAAGAACCACCTCTGGAGTCATGAGCTGCGGGGGTATTGGATCCATCCCAACCAGAATTCCGACAGTCAGCGCGATTTATTCTCCGTGGAGAACCGGCTCTCCCTTGGGTGGCGCGACTGGAATTTCTCTGCGGTCGGATGGGCAGGGGAGCAGATGTATGCCGTGCGCAACGATGGTTTTGCGGTTTACAACCTGGGCGAGAAACACAAGGCTGGCTATGGTTTGGAAATCCGCTATGCCATCAGCCGTCATCTTTCTTGCGCTGTGCGCGCCAGCCGTGAGCATTTCCGTGATCTGGTCATCACCCCCAACGCATCCTCGGAGTCTTATATGGCCATGCTGAGCCTGAAATACTGAACGCCCAACCATCACACATGAAAACCACGTTTATTCTGTCGGTCGCCTTCGCGATCACGCTGGCCGCCGCCGCGCCCAACGGCGCTGTGTCCATTCCCGAGGAGGAGATCCGGGATGCGTACCACAAATCCTACCGTTATGAGAAGGCGCAAAACTATGAGGATGCCATCAAGGCCATCACCCCGGTCATCGTTGCCTACCCCCAGGGCTACACGGTGAACCTGCGGTTTGGCTGGCTCTACTACCTTAGCGGCAACTACGCCAATTCCAAGGTGTACTACCAGGCGGCCATCAAATCCGCCCCCGCCTCCATTGAGGCCAAACTGGGCTACACCCTGCCGCTGCTGGCCCAGGAGCGGTACGACGAAACCGAAACCATCACCCGTCAGGTCCTCCGCATCGATGCCTCGAACTATTATGCTAGCCTGCGCCTGGCCTTTTCGCTGCGGATGCAGAAAAAGTATGATGCCGCAGAAGAGGTGCTCAACCGCATCCTGCCGCTCTATCCCACCGATGTGAAGTTTCTGGCCGAGCTTGGCTTGGTGAAAGTGGCGCAGGAGCAGCGCGAGGCTGCCCGGAGGATCTTCGCCGACGTTCTGACGCTTGACCCGGAGAATGTCGTGGCCAAGGAGCAGTTGCACGGGGGCAATAAACCGGTCGAGGCCAGAAAATGATCTTTTAAAAAAATCCTCACCATCCACTCCTGTGAAAAACACTCAACTCCTGCTGGCGGCCCTTTGCCTGGTCGCTGCCGGTCCGCTGGCGGCCCAAGTGCCGCAACTGTTGAACTATCAGGGCCGCGTCACGGTCGGCGGCAACAACTTTGATGGCACCGGCCAGTTCAAGTTTGCCCTCGTCAATGCCGTCGGCTCAACCAATTACTGGAGCAACGACGGGATGGGCACCGGACAGCCGGTGACGGCGGTGCCCCTCACCGTAACCAAGGGGCTTTACTCGGTCTTGCTGGGAGACACATCCCTCGCTGGCATGGGTGTGGCGGTTTCTCCGGTTGTTTTTGCCAATCCGGACGTGCGCTTGCGGGTCTGGTTCAATGATGGGGCCAGCGGTTTTCAGCAGCTCGTCCCAGACCAGCGGGTCGCCGCCGTCGGCTACGCCTTGATGGCGGCCAACCTCGACCCCTCCGCCGATGTGCGGGGCCAGCGCCTGCTGATTGGATCGGGCCACACCTTGAGCGGGTTGGGTTCCTCCATTGCCGGCGGTTACCTGAATGATGCGACCAACAACTATGCCATCGTTGGAGGCGGTCTGGGCAACATTGCCGGCGGCAGCGGATCAATCGTCGGCGGCGGAGTGACCAACACCGCCACCGGATTGGAAGCTACGGTCGCGGGAGGCGAGCTGAACTACGCCAGCGGCCAGGTTTCAACGGTGGGTGGCGGTTATGGCAACGTGGCCAGCGGCTATGAGTCTGTTGTCGCCGGGGGCGAGTACAACGGGGCCTCCGGGGTGATTTCCTTTGTGGGTGGCGGCTATGGGAATCTGGCCAGTGGCTATGCTGCCACCGTGCCCGGTGGCTATGCCAATCTGGCGGGCGGACAATATTCACTGGCCGCCGGGGCAGGGGCCGTGGCCACTAACGATGGGGCATTTGTCTGGGCGGATGCCTCCGGCACCAATGCCGTTCGCTCGACAGCCGCCAACCAGCTCACCGCCCGGTGTGCCGGGGGCGTCAGGTTCTTTTCCAACCCCGCTGGCACCGTCGGTTTGCAGTTGGCGCCCGGGGCCAACGCCTGGAGCCCCGCCAGCGATCGCAACGTGAAGCAGAACTTCAAGCCGGTGGATCCCCGGGCAGTGCTGGAAAAATTGGTGGCTACTCCGGTCACCGAATGGAACCTGATCTCCCAGGATCCCGCCATCCGGCACATTGGCCCGATGGCCCAGGACTTCAAGGCGGCTTTCGAAGTTGGGGAGGATGACCGCCACATCAGCACCACGGACGCGGACGGGGTCGCCTTTGCCGCCATTCAGGGGCTGAATGCGGTGGTGAAGGAAAAGGAAGCCCGTATCGTTGAGTTGGAACGGCGGCTCAGCCTGCTGGAGTCCAAAATCCAGCGGCTGGGTGACCGGCTCCCGCAGAATCCCCCCGTGGAGAGCAGGTAGCATGAATCTGTCCCGGTTGTTTTCCAGGGGCGTATGCGCGAAACGGGTTTTTTCACGCGTAACGTTTCACACGTCAGGTTTCACGCGTCATATTCCCTGTTGCGGGTCCACAGTGGGGGTGGGCGGCTGCCGCCTGCTGTTCGCCATCGGGCTGGTGGTGCTTTCCCTGGCTGCCAACAACCATGCCGCCAGTTCGATTGATGCGGGTGGCAGGAGGGTAAGCAGCGTCAGCTACGTCAACGATGGCACCCTTGGTGCCCTGGGTGGTGCTGCTCAGTCCGGAGTGTCTTCCATCGTGGTGCGGCATGGTTACGCTGGCCAGCTCTGCGATGTCAGCCGACTTGCCATCAAGGCAGCGGCCACCAATGTCAATGAAGCCGGATCCTGCCAGCTATCAGCCCAGGCGGTGCTTGATGATGGCACCTGGTTTTCCCTCGTCGGCAGCAGCCTGGTCTGGAGCAGGGTGAGCGGTCCGGTGTCCTCCATCAGCGCCGGTGGCCTGGTCACGGTGTCAAATGTTTACCAGGATATGATCGCGACTGTGCGGGGCGACTACCTGACCTGGTTCAGCAGCCAGACGCTTGCGATTGCCAACGTTGGTCTGGATGATTTTGGGGCCTACGCGAATGACGAGGTGGAGGATTCCTGGCAGGTGCGCTATTTCGGCCTCAGCAGTTCCTCTGCGGGGGCCAATGGGGATCCCGACCACGACGGGATGAATAACCTTGCTGAATACCTGGCCGACACAAATCCGACCAACACCATTTCCTGTCTGCGCATCTTATCCGCCCGCAGCGCTCTGGGAACGAAAGTGAGCTTTCAGTCTTCCACCAATCGTAGATACACCCTTTATTACCGCACAAATTTGCAGTCGGGTGCCTGGACGAATATTCCCTCTCAGACGGATGTTTCCGGCCATGGCGGAACGGAGCTGTTCACTGATCCGGAATTGGCAGCGAAGTATCGGTTTTACCGGGTGGGCGTGCATTTGCCCTGAAAGCCAGGCGGTGGCCGATGCGTGGCGAGGAGTGGCTGAATTTGGAGTTGGTTGTGCGGCTGGATTGTTTTCCTAACCTTCAGGAGAACAATTGGATGAACAGAAATATTTGGTTTTGTCGGTTGCGCTTTTCCACTTGTTGCACCATTGGTAAGTAATGTCGAATCCAAAGCTTTTTACCGGTTATGCCGCAGCGGAAAAGGGAGCACGGCTCCAGGCCATCCAATACGATCCCGGCGAACTGGGGGCCGAACAGGTGGAGGTCGCAGTGGAATACTGCGGCATCTGCCACTCGGATTTGTCCATGCTCGAAAATGACTGGGCCATGACCCGTTACCCGTTTGTGCCCGGGCATGAGGTCGTGGGCCGGGTGGTGGCGGTGGGCACCCAGGCCAAGGGCGTGAAAGTGGGCCAGCGGGTGGGCATTGGCTGGATGTCCGGCAGTTGCATGGCGTGCCCCCACTGCCTCGGGGGGGACCACCATCTGTGCCCCACCGGGGAAGGGACCATTGTGCAACGCCACGGTGGTTTTGCTGACCGGGTGCGGTCCCACTGGGTTTGGGCCATCCCTCTGCCGGACCGGTTGGACGCCTCCAAAGTGGGGCCGCTTTTCTGTGGCGGCATCACCGTGTTCAATCCCATCCTGCTGGCCGATGTACGCCCCACCCAACGGGTTGGCGTCATCGGTATCGGCGGCCTCGGGCACATGGCGCTGAGCTTCCTGTCCCACTGGGGCTGCGAGGTGTACGCCTTCACCTCCAGCGATGCGAAGCATGAGGAGGCCCACCGCCTGGGCGCGCACCACGTCGTCAGCTCCCGCGACAGCGCGCAGATGGGCCGGATTGCCGGCGCACTTGATTTCATCATCTCCACCGTCAACGCCCCGCTCGACTGGAACGCCGTCCTGGCCACCCTGGCCCCCAAGGGCCGCCTGCATTTCGTGGGTGCGGTGCTGGAACCGGTGCCGGTGCCGGCCATGTCCCTGATCATGGGCCAGCGCATGGTGTCCGGTTCGCCCACAGGCAGCCCGACCGCCATCGCCACCATGCTGGATTTCAGCGCCCGGCACGGGATCGCGCCGATCACGGAAACCTTTCCCATGTCCCGGGTCAACGATGCGCTCGACCATCTGCGGGCGGGCAAGGCGCGCTACCGGATTGTTCTGCAGAACGATTTTTAAATCGCACCATCTCAGTCTGGTGGGACGCCGCGTGAGGAGACGCAGCCCACACAGGGGTGGTGGCGGATCGACATGTAGGCCGGGTTTCCCACCCGGCCTTCAGGGGCACAAGGTGATCGGTGGCAAGGGCGCGCGGGGGGCACACGGGAAGCCCGGCGTCTGCGGGTGGTGCAGGTGGGGTATTTAGATTTCATGTGGGGCAGTTTATCTGAACCAGTGGGACAAAGACTGTCCACCCCGGAAAACCCTCCGGGAAACTTATTCACCGACTTGTTCACAGCCCATCAAAACCGGATGTTCCTGTCACATCGGCATTTCCAGAAATGGGGGCTGTGTCGGCCATCCGGATTGTTGTAGGACTGGTAGGACGGGTAGGACGGGTGGCCACCGCTTGCGGCTCCTGCTCCGCCTGCTCGGCGGTGCGTAATGCGGCGGGCTGCCCGGACTGTCCGGCTTCCGCGATCAGTTGTTCCAGGGTGAACAGACATGATCAAGCCTCCCAGGGAGAAAAAGCGAGCGCCAGATTGCCGCAGCGGAAGGTGCGGGACGGCGCTGATTTTGGTGATTTTGGTTGCTTCAGGCGCGGGCTTTGAGCAGCATGGAATCGTAACACCACCGGTCATCCCGACGTCGCAACGATTGCTGGGTGTTGGATTGATTTATTAAATACCATTATGCCAAAAAGAAATGACATTAGGAAGGTGCTGATCATCGGTTCCGGCCCAATCATCATCGGTCAGGCGTGTGAATTCGACTACTCTGGCACGCAGGCGTGCAAGGCTCTGCGGGGGTTGGGCTACCAGATCGTCCTGGTGAACTCCAATCCCGCCACCATCATGACCGATCCGGGCATGGCGGATGCCACCTACATTGAGCCTTTGACCGTCGATTCGCTCACGGAGATCATCGAAAAGGAGCGGCCGGATGCGCTGCTGCCCAATCTGGGCGGGCAGACCGGCCTGAACCTGTCCTCCCAGCTCGCCCGGGCCGGGGTTTTGGCCAAGTATGGCGTCCGCATCATCGGGGTGGAGGCCGGTGCCATTGAGAAGGGCGAGGACCGCATCATCTTCAAGGAGACCATGAAGAAGCTGGGCATCGACATGCCCAGGAGCGCCCCTGCCTTCACCGTGGAGGAGGCCGAAAAAGTCGCCTCCGAGCTGGGTTATCCCGTGGTGATCCGCCCGGCCTACACGATGGGCGGCACCGGTGGCGGGATGGTTTACAACGTGGAGGAACTCCGCCTGATCGCCGGGCGCGGCCTGGCGGCCAGCATGGTGCACCAGATCCTGGTTGAGGAATCCGTGCTCGGCTGGGAGGAGTTGGAGCTGGAGGTTGTGCGCGACCACAACAACCAGTTGATCACCGTCTGTTTCATTGAAAATGTGGATGCCATGGGCATTCACACGGGCGATTCCTATTGCGTCGCCCCCATGCTGACGATTGATCCCAAGCTGCAGGCCAGGCTGCAGGATTACTCCTATCGCATTGTCACCGCCATCGAGGTCATCGGGGGCACCAACATCCAGTTCGCCCATGATCCCAAGACCGGGCGCGTGGTGATCATTGAGATCAACCCCCGCACCTCCCGTTCCTCCGCCCTGGCCTCCAAGGCCACCGGCTTCCCCATTGCGCTCATCTCGGCCAAGCTCGCGGCCGGGCTTTCCCTGGATGAGATCCCGTACTGGCGCGACGGCACGCTGGAGAAGTACACCCCCTCGGGTGATTATGTGGTGGTGAAATTCGCGCGCTGGGCCTTTGAGAAATTCAAGGGGGCGGAGGACAAGCTGGGCACCCAGATGCGCGCCGTGGGGGAGGTGATGAGCATCGGCAAGAATTACAAGGAGGCCTTCCAAAAGGCCATCCGCTCCCTGGAGAACGGCCGCCACGGCCTCGGCTTCGCCAAGGATTTCAACACCCGGACGCTGCCGGAGCTGATGTCCCTGCTGAACTTTGCCACCAGCGAGCGCCAGTATGTCATGTACGAGGCCCTGCGCCACGGGGCCACCGTGGCGGAGCTTTCCGCCAAGACCCACATCAAGGCATGGTTCATCCAGCAGATGAAGGAGCTGGTGGAGCTGGAGGAGCAGCTCCTGGCCTTCAAGGGGGCGCTGCCTCCGGATGCGCTGCTGGTCCAGGCCAAGAAGGATGGGTTTGCGGACAAGTATCTCGCCAAAATCCTGGGGCTTCCCGAGGTGGATATCCGCCGCCGCCGCATCGCCCTGGGCCTGGTGGAGGCGTGGGATGCCGTCCCGGTCAGCGGTGTGGAAAATGCCGCCTATTACTACTCCACCTACAACGCCCCCAATCGCGTCAAAACCAGTGACCGCCGCAAGGTCATGGTGCTCGGGGGTGGCCCGAACCGCATCGGCCAGGGCATAGAGTTCGATTACTGCTGCGTCCATTGCGCCCTTGCTCTGCGCGAGGCCGGCTTTGAGACCATCATGGTTAACTGCAACCCCGAGACGGTCTCCACCGATTACGACACCTCGGACAAACTCTACTTCGAGCCACTGACTGTCGAGGATGTGCTCAGCATCTATGAGGCGGAGAAGCCTGAGGGCGTGATCGTCCAGTTCGGTGGGCAGACCCCGCTGAACCTGGCCCGGGAGCTGGAGGCGGCGGGCGTGAAAATCCTGGGCACCACCCCGGACACCATCGACCTGGCGGAGGACCGCGACCGGTTCCGGCAGGTGATGGAGAAGCTGGGCATTCTCATGCCGGAATCCGGCATGGCCAGCAACATTGGGGAGGCGATCACGGTCGCCGGTCGCATTGGCTATCCCCTCATGGTGCGCCCCTCCTTTGTCCTCGGCGGCCGGGGCATGGAGGTGGTGCAGGATGAGGGCATGCTGCGCGCCTACATGGCGGCGGCGGGGGAGGTTTCCGCCGGACGCCCCATTCTGCTTGACCGCTTCCTGGAGAATGCGATCGAGGCCGAGGCTGACGCCCTGGCGGATGGCGTGGATGCCTTCGTTCCGGCGGTCATGGAGCACATTGAGCTGGCCGGCATCCACTCGGGCGATTCCGCGTGCGTGATTCCCCCGGTGACGCTCTCCCCGCAGCACATCGCGCAGATTGAGGAGCTGACCGCGCGCATCAGCCGGGAACTCAAGGTCAAGGGCGTCATGAACATCCAGTACGCCATTGCCAACGGCCAGGTCTATGTGCTGGAGGCCAACCCGCGCGCCTCGCGCACGGTCCCGCTCGTCTCCAAGGTCTGCAACGTCCCCATGGCGCGCCTGGCCACCCAGCTCATGATGGGGGCCCGCCTCAGTGAGATGAGGCTGGTCCGGAAGGTGATTCCGCACGTGGGCGTCAAGGAGGTGGTGCTGCCCTTCAACATGTTCCCGGAGGTGGACCCGGTGCTCGGGCCGGAGATGCGCTCCACCGGCGAGGTGCTGGGGATGTCCACCAGCTTCGGCCTCGCCTACTTCAAGGCGCAGGAGGCGGCCCAGCCGCCGCTGCCCACCCAGGGCACCGTCCTGATCTCCGTGGCCGATAAGGACAAGGCCGAGATCCTCGGGGTGGCGCGCAAGTTCAAGGAGCTTGGGTTCCGGGTCAAGGCCACCAACGGCACACATGCGTTCCTCAAGCAGAACGGACTGGAGGTGGAATTGAGCCACAAACTCCACGAGCTAAAGCGGCCGGACATCGTGGATGAGATCAAGAGCCAGGAAATCCAGCTCATCATCAACACCCCGGTGGGGCGTCAGGGCAAGAACGATGACGCCTACATCCGCCAGGCCGCCATCAAGCACAAGATCCCCTATGTGACCACGGCGGCGGCGGCCCGCGCCTCGGTGGCCGGCATTGCGGAATACCGGCTCGGCCGCATCGGCGTCCAGCCGTTGCAATATTACCACGCCGCCATCCGTTAGGCGGTCCTTCCACCACCCCCTGCCGGGCTCCGTCTCCGAGACGGAGCCCGGCAGGGGCAGATGAGGCTGCGGCTTTCCAAGTGGTTGACTTGTTTCCCCCGGTTCGCTCTCATTCAGCCCATGAACACGCGCTTGTTTGCCCTCGCTTTGGCTTTGGCTTGGTTTGGCACTTCGACCGGGCGGGCGGCTTTCCTTTGGATTGAGGGGGAGAAGCCGTCGGTCAACAAAATGAACCGCCACCCCTGGTGGTATGACCAGGTGAAGCGCGACCAGTTCTCCGGCGCGGACTTCATCTCCAATTTCGACCCGGCCAAACCCGGCCTGGCGGAGTACCAGTTCACCGTCTCCCAGGGCGGTGAGTACGAGTTCTGGGTGCGCGCCAATCCCCTGCAGGCCCGGCTGAGCTACGCCCTGAACGGCGGGGCCGAGACGCCCATTGACCTGGGCCGCGATAAACGGGACGACCTCAATGTGGCGGCGGATAACAAGCCCGACCTCCGCTTCCTGGCCTGGTGCAAGGTGGGCCGGGTGACCCTGCCCGGCGGCGCGAACAAAATCACCTTCCGCATGACCAGCGCCAACAGCAACCATGGGTACCTGGATTGCTTTGTCCTCAGCACCGAGCCCTTTCAGCCGCGCGGCAAAACCCGCCCAGACCAGATGGCGTCCGAGTTGAAACGCCTGGCTGAGGCCAGCCAGGGCTGGTTCCCGTTTGATCCCCGGCCGGACCCTTTCACCGAGTCGGCCCTGGACCTCCGTTTTTTGAACGAGCGGTTCGCCGGCGAGAACGGGTTCATCGGCGTCCGGGAGGGCGAGTTTATCCACACCGCCAATGGTCGGCCTGAACGGTTTTGGGCGGTGAACGGTCCTCCGGCCAATCTCACCGGGGCGGAATTGCGCCGCTGCGCGCGGACCCTGGCTAAGCGCGGCATCAACCTGGTGCGCGTCCATGGCGGCTACTTCAACCAGGACGGCGAGGTTGATCCCGCCCGGGTGCGCCACGCCATCGAGGTGGTTGAGGCCATGAAGGCCGAGGGCATTTACACCCATTTCTCGATCTACTTCCCCCTCTGGTTCACGCCCAAGCCCAACAATGCCTGGCTGCCGGGGTACGACGGCAAAAAACATCCCTTCGCCGCCCTGGAGTTCAACCCGGAGTTCCAGGCCCGGTACCGGCAATGGTGGACCGCCCTCCTCACCACCCCGAGCCCGACCACCGGCAAGCCGCTGATTGATGAGCCGGCGCTGGCCAGCCTGGAGATGCAGAATGAGGACTCGTTCTTTTTCTGGACCTTCACGGCCGACAACGTACCTGATCCGCAGTTGCGCCTCCTGGAGAAAATGTTTGGGGATTGGCTGGTGAAAAAATACGGCACCCTGGAGGCCGTCCGCGCCAAGTGGGGCGGCCTGGGCGAGAAGCGCGACCAGCCGGCCGAGGGCAGGGTGGGGTTCCGGCCCCTCTGGAACATCGCCAACGAGCGGAAGCTGCGCGATCAGGACACCGCCGCCTTTCTGCTGGAGGTGCAGACCCGGTTCTACGCGGAGACCAAGGCCTTTCTGCGCAAGCTCGGCTTCAAGGGCCCCGTCACCGCCTCCAACTGGGCCACCGCCAGCCCGGAGTACCTGGGGCCGCTGGAGAAGCTCAGCTACACCGCGGGCGACTTCATCGACCGCCACGGCTACTTCGAGTGCAACCACAAGGGGGACAATGCCGCCTGGTCCGTCCGCGACGGCCACACCTGGTCGGATCGCAGCGCCCTGCGGTTCGATCCCGAAGCCCCGGGCAAGCCCCGTCTCTTTTTCCACCCGGCCATGGATGTACACTATGATGGGCTGCCCTCCATGATCTCGGAGACCACCTGGTGCCGGCCCAACCGGTTCCGCTCAGAGGCCCCCTTGTACTACGCGGCCTACGGCGCATTGCAGCACACGGATGGCATCGTCCACTTCGCCCTGGACGGCGGGAATTGGGTGGTGAAGCCCGGCTTTTTCATGCAGCAATGGACGCTGATGTCGCCCGCCATGATGGGGCAGTTCCCGGCTGCCGCCCTCATTTTCCGGCGCGGCCTGGTCACGGCGGGGGCCGTGGTGGCCGAGGTGCGCCTGAACACCAACGACCTCCTGGCCCTGAAGGGCACCCCCCTGCCGCAGGATGCCGGCCTGGATGAGCTTCGGATGCGGGATGTGCCGCAGGGTGTGGAGGTGCGGCCGGGCCAGCGCCTGAATCCGCTGCTCCATTTTGTCGGGCGTGCCGAGGTACGTTTCGGCAGCGCCCCGGGCTCCACCCGCCTGACGGATTTGAAACCGTACCTCAATACCGCCGCGCAGACCGTGGCCAGCACCACCGGGGAACTGAAGCTGGATTACGGGCGGGGCGTGCTGACCCTCAACGCCGCCCGGGCCCAGGGGGTGAGCGGCCTGCTGAAAACCGTGGGCGCTGTCGAGACCCGGGATCTGAGCATCACCACCGATATGGAGCTGGCGCACATCATCCTGGTGTCGCTGGATGACCAGCCGCTGGCGACCTCCAGCCGGATGCTCCTGCAGGTGATGACCGAGGAAAAGGAGTCCAACCGGCAGGTGGAGCAGGTCTCGGAAAACGTGCAGCGCCTGGTCAGCATCGGCACCGATCCGTGGCTCGTGCGCGAGTTCCGGGGCACCGTGGGGTTCCGGCGGCCTGACGCGGCGCAGTTGCGGGTGACCGCCCTGGATTTCAACGGCTACCCTGCGGGAGCCGCCGGCAACGCCAGCGGCATCCGGCTCCAGCCGACAACCCTGTACTATCTGATCAGCAAATGATTTCCGTAAACCACCTTCGTGTCTTGAAGCGGACTGGAACGCCGCGTGGGGACACGCGGCCTACAGGGTAGTGGTGCGTGCCATGTGGCGTCCCGTTTACTCAAGCGCTCCGGCGGACCGTTTTTCCCCGGACCGCTTCCGCCCCGTCAAATCGCGCAGGAACGGCCCGTCGAACTCCCACGCGTACAGCTCCTCAATCGTCGTATCCGCGTCCGCCAGTGTGCCTTGCGCGATGCGCAGGAAATCGAGCGCGCCGTCGAGGTGCCGCCCCGCCGGGGTCCCGCCCACCAGCACGTCGCCTTCATTGGCCAGCGAGACGGTGCCATCCACTCCGGGGGCGCTCGCATCTTTCCCGCCGTCCACATAAACTGTTAGGGTCTTGGACCGACGGTCCGCCTCCACTATCGCGTGGTGCCATTGCCCGTCGTTCACTTTGGCCCGGCTCTCCACGGTGGCCGCCATCCCTGTCCCCTTGACGCTGAAGGCGACCCGTCCCGCCGGGCTGATTGTCAGGCTGTACCCGCTGCCCTTCAGCTTCTCCATCAACACCCCGCCGGCATGGCCGGGTGCGGTTTTGAAGTGGACCTCAATCAGCAGGTTGTTGGTGTAAACCTGCGGGTTCTTGAGTGACTGCCCGCTGATCGTGAATGACTCCGGTTTACCCCCCTCGTGACGGCTTAGCCGCAGATCCTCGAACGTGAACGGTTTCATGAGGTCGGTGTGGGCCAGGGTGGCGTACTGTTTCCTGGTGGCGGCAAAGCTCAATGCGCCCGCCGTCCAATCCTCCAGCGGGCCGGGCACGTAGTCCGCCGCGCTGATGTTCACGCCCTGCAGCGGGTACATGGGCCGCTCGTGGTAGGTATCCCGGGAGACGTGGTAGTCGGTCATGTACCAGTGTTCATCCAGGAGGTGCGTGGGATCGCCGCCCGGGCGCTGGAAGTTCCACTCGCCCACGACGCCGCTCAGCGCCCACGGCACAAACACCTTCACCCCTTGGCCCACGGCGGCGGAGCCTGCTGCCAGGCGGAAGTCCCCCTGCGCGGGGTTCTGCAGCGGCTCAGCCTGGCTCATGGTGCCCAGTTCTCCCAGCAGGCTCTGGCTCTTCTCCAGCGCGGTCTTGAAGTCGTCGTAGGTCAGCAGCCAGCGGCCGGAGGGTTCCAGCACGCCCATCTCCGCAATGTCATGGAAGATGTTCCGGCCATAGGCGTTGGATTCCAGATCGAATTTCGACTTCTGCGGACCGGCGTCCTTGGCGTTGCCTTCGGCGGCGGTCTTGGCCGGATCGGCATGGCGGAAGACGTGCTTGCCGATGCTGTCCCAGATGTTGCCCAGGTACTTGTTGCGCCCCGCCGTCGGCGCCTGGCGCCGGGAGCCCGCGTGGTAGTTGTAAACCGTGTTTTGGAAAAACGTGTTCTGGTAGCTGATGATTTCCTGGAACGCCGCGCAGTTGACCACCGGGCTGGCCACGTCCTTGGCCTTGCCCCAGGCGATGTTGTTGAAGTGGTAGTTTTTGAATGCGCCGTCCAGATAGTAGGCGTGCCCAAACCCCGCGTCGGTCTTGCTGTACCGCTCCCAGTTGCGGTAGCCCAGCGCGTTGTACGAAAGGTTGTCGAACACGTAGAATGGCCCCCCCTGCCAGGTCTCAATGCCGCCGTAGTCGTTGCCGTTGAGCATCGACTCCCACACCTTGTTGTGGTGGATCAGTTGGCGCGTGAAGGGGACATCCCCCCAGACGCCGCTGCTCTTGGCCCCATGCACGTCAATGCCCTGCGCGTAGGAGCGTTCGATCACATTCCCGGCGATCTCCAGCGTGCGCGCCCCGCTCACCTCCATGCCGGTGCCGGTGCCAAAACGCGAGGGCCGCCGGCCTGTCTCCAGCGAGTGGTTCCGGTAAATGCGCACGTCGCCCAGCCGCCCGCGCAGGTCCGCGTACCCCCAGCCCGAGCCGTCCGAGACCGACAGGATGCCCGCATCGGTGTAGCGGAAATCGTTGTCCTCAATCCGCACGTCATCAACCCGTTGCCCCGTCACCAGCGACCGGATGCGGATGGGGAAAAAGACGTGTTCAAAGCGGCAGTTGGCGATGCGGATGTCCCGGCCCACGCCCCAGACCCGCACGCAGCCCGGATGGGTTTCCGGGCGCAGCCCCCAGGGCTTGGTGCTGAAGTCCCAGGTCGCTGCGGTGATGGACCAGGTCGGGGTTGTGAAGCGGAAGCTCAGCCCCGTGATGTGAAGGTGCTCCACGCGCTCGCCGTCCACCAGATTCATCCATTTGCCCGCCTCAATCTGTACTGTGTTGGGATCGGCATTGCCCGGCAGGCGCAGGTAGAGCCGCCCCCCTTTGCCCTTCTTCTCAAACCAGTACTCGCCCTCGGGATCGTCCAGGTAATGCGGCTTGTCCTCCAGGTAATAGCGCATGTTGCGCATGATCACTCCCCCGGTGCCGCCCCCGGTCCAACCGCCGAACCCCAGCCCGTTCTGCTTCAGGTCCACGATCTCCACCTCGGTGGGGTAGGGGACGCTCATGACCCAGCCGAATTCCGGCCAGACCAGTGCCCCCTTGAAATAATCCTCGGGTTTGTCCTTGATGTGCCGGGTGTCGATTCCCAGGTGCATCGCCTGCCCGCGCGCGTTGGTGATGGTGTTGCCGAACGGCTTGCGCGGGTTGTCCCACACCCACCACTCGCTCTTCACGTCGTCAGGGTTGGACACTTTCCAGTTTGGTGTCCGGGCCAGCGGCAGGCGGGTGATCAGCCCCGCCTGATCCACGCTCCAGACGCTGCGAGGTGCGTGGTCAAGGTCTGCCCACCACACCTGTTCCGGTTCGGGAATGTCCTTGTGGGTCGCCCCCTTCTTCCAGCCGGTCACCCTCTCTGATCCGCAGAGCACCGCCTCGCCGCTCCCCCAGGCTGGGTCGCTCGTCAGCCGTATCGGTTCGCCGGCCCGTCCGGCATCCTTGACCCGCAGTTGCCCCCGGTAGGTGACGCCGCGTTTGAAGACATAGGTGTGCACGCCCGCGCCCGCCGCCGCTTTGCCGGTCGCCTGCGGGTCCCATGGGTGGTGCTTCCAAGGTTTTCCGGGGGCGTCGCCCGGTTGCGTGTCGTCCCCGGCCTCAAAGTCGATGTAGCGGACCGAAGCGCTCTTTTCAAACGCAAAGGGACGCGGCGTCCAGTTCAACCCGCCTTTCGGATCGACGGCGGCTTGGGCCTCCTGCCAGCTCCAGCGGGCGGCGGGTGGGGTATCCGCCGAAAGCGTGGAAAACGGGGCCACCAGCAGCGCCAAAGCCCAGGCCAGGGGAGTGTTGTTCATGGGCCGATTGTACCCGTGATTCTCCCGCTGGCAACTCACATGTAGGCCGGTCGCCCGACCCGGCGGTGGGGGGGCTATGTGAACAGGGACGGCTCGGCAGGAGCGCCACCGGTCTCCCGACCCGGCGTCCCATTTCCGCCCGCCGCCATTCATCACGGCCACACCCAATCAGGCCCGGCCATCGGGTTGAACCAGCCGCTGTTCGGCTTGGGTGGCGGTTTGATGGTGCCCCCATCATCTTTGAAATCAGCGCCGACGGAGTAGAGGGTGGGGGATCCGTCGGGATTGAGCCGGTAGCGGAGTGCTTGCCCGTCCATGAGGTCGGTGGGGATCGTGGCGAGGAATTCCGGAACGAGCGCCGCGAGGGTGGCGGGATACCGCCCATGGCGGAGGTGGTGGCGCTTCAGGGCGATGCCCGTGATGACCAGGTTGTGCTGGGTGAGGTTCTGGTGGGCTGTGGCCCAGGCCTTGGTGAAATCCACAAACGGACAAGTGTTGCCGGGCGCAGGTGCCGGGCCGATCACCTCCGACAGGGAATCCACGATGGGCAGGCGAAAATAAAAGCGCCAGGGGGAGGTCGGGGGTTGGTATTGCTGGTGGATGACCTCAAGCCGCTGTTTCAATAGCTGCCAATTTCCCTGCGCGTCCCCTTTGCGCAAGGCCTCAATATCCGCCTGCATGTGCTGGAGGTACAGCAGCTCCTCCTGGTCAGCCCATGCCAGCCGCCAGAGGGGATGAAAGCCGCATTGCCGCCAGAGGTGTGTCGGCTCCACCACATACCGCTCTTTGGGCCGGGTGCCAAAGCTGGCCAGAATGGCCTCATGGCGGGTGATCCACTTCCCGTAGGAGCCGGAGCGGAATTGCTCCAGCGCATAAAGCCGGCTGGCGCGTTCCCCCTCCAATGCCTTGGACATTTTCGGTCCCAGATTGACGGCCTGGCAGGCGTGTTGGAGTTCAGCCAGTTGATTCTCTGTCCAGCCATCAGCCTGGAGGGCGTCCCAGTAGGCGTTGATGGCCAGCCCGGTGACCGCCACCCGGATCATGAATCCGACGAGTGTGGCATCCCCTTCATTGAGCCTCCCACAGGCCGAGAGGGCGATCAGGTTTTCCCTGGCTCCGGCCAGGTTGCCCTTGTGCAGGTCGTTCAGTGCGGCGCTATGGAGCATCTGGGCGATGACCCGGATGTTCACATAATTAGGCAGCGCCCCATCCTCCAGACGCTTCCGCATGTCTCCCAGAACAGCTGGCGGGTTCTGCAGGAGCGCCCGGATGGTTTGCAGCGTGGGTGCGGCCTGGCCCGCCGCCGCCTCCAGATCCAGCCAGGTGTGGGCTGGATCGGCCAGCGGACTTAGGGTCTGGCTGCCCCGTCGGGCTTTCCCATCCGGACCTTCAGCCCAGCCGCTCATCATGCCGCAGAAGGGTGAAAAACCGGCGGGCAATTCAAGCCGGGCCTGGGCGAAACGGTTGGAGAATTCCAGGCTGTCGGCGGAAGCGGGCGGCCACAGTTGGGCGGGGTCGAAGATTTCCCCTTGGGCAGCCATATGGTTTTTCCACGCGGCCAGGGCGCGCCGCCCGCGCCAACGCTCTCCGAGCAGCACAGCAACCAGGACGATGCCGATGACGGGCGCGAGCCACATAAAACGTCGTCCCCGGAACCGGGTTGGGGTGGGAGAATTCATAGGCTCCCATTGAACCAGTTGCGTCCGCCGTTCAAGCGCATTATCACGCCTTTTCCGGTGGGCTCCCCAAAGGCCTCAGACAACCGGAACCTCGTATAGCTCCAGCGGCAGCCCGTCCGGATCCGCGAAAAAGGCGAAGCGCCGCTGGGTGAATTCATCCACCCGGATCGGTTGCACCGACACCCCTTTGGCCTCCAGATTGGTTTTGGCCCGTGCGACATCCCGCACCCCAAAGGCCAGGTGGCGCAGACCGCGTGCCTCCGGGTAGGAGGCCCGCAATGGCGGATTTGGAAACGAGAACAGCTCAATCTGCGACCCGTCGGGAAGGGCCAGGTCCAGCTTGTGCGAATCACGCGCCGCACGATGATGTTCAGCCACGATCCTCAGGCCGAGCGTTTCCGTGTAGAATCGCTTCGACACTTCGTAGTCCCCGCAAATGATGGCGGCATGATGGATGTTCAGAATCATATTTTTTCAGGATTACTCTTCTCGGAACCCCCAAAGTATCACGGATCAACCGGCCGGGCCCCTCCCTGTTTCCGGTTGGATGGTTCCTCCAGCACCGCTGTGAGTGGCAGCGGCACCCCGAAGTTGGGGGTGCCATCCGGATTCCAGGTGAACTTCTGCGCCCGCGTCGTGCGTCCGCGGTAGGTGTATTCGGCGGTCGTTTTGCCGTGGTAAAGAATCCAGTCCTCGGTGCTGTCCGGCGACCTGAAAAAGCCGTGGTGTCCGGGGCTAAACACCCCGTTGGCGTCCTGGCGTTCAAAGACGGGCACGGGATGCTGCCGCCAGGATTGGGGATTCATGACATCGGCGTTTTCATCGGCGATCAGCATGCCGAGTTTGTAATCCGGCTTGCCGGTATCGCAGGCGGAGTAGGTGAGGAACAGCTTCCCGTGGCGCCGCAGCACCACCGGCCCCTCCCGCACTTCCGCGCAG
Organism: uncultured Verrucomicrobiota bacterium; assembly: GCA_903930345.1. Taxonomy (GTDB): domain Bacteria; phylum Verrucomicrobiota; class Verrucomicrobiia; order Limisphaerales; family CAIYYI01; genus CAIYYI01. The sequence continues at coordinate 10,353 of CAIYYI010000326.1, read as the reverse complement.
CCAAAGCCCGAGGCCGGAATCACCACGCCCCGGCCCTGGAGGGTCCAGGGATTGGCCATTCGCGCGATGGTCACCACATGGCCCGGCTGTGCCGCCCAGAGGAAATACCAATGGCCGGTGCCTGGGTGCTGGAAGACGCTGCCATCAATGGCATACCGGTCATTGGCCGGGTCAAACAGCCGGCCTTTGTAGGCGTACGGCCCCAGCGGGTCGGTTCCCACGCTCTCCAGCACATGCATGCGGTGGGTGGAGTCATCCCGGTTGCTGGCCATGGCGGTGTAGTAGAGGTACCAGCGGTTGCTGATGAAGTGCATTTCCGGCGCCCATATCCCGTGCGAACGGCTGGGCTCGGCATCCTGCCAGACGGTGACCGGGCGCGCGGTCTTCAGACCCGCCAGAGTGGGAGCCTTCCAGACGCGGATGGCATCCCCCTGGGTGGTGGTCAGGTGGTAGTTCCCCGCGTGATAGGCCAGATAAGGATCCGGCCCCGGGTTGATTGGATTCTGGAACTTGCCGGGCGGCAGCTCTGCCCCGGTGGTGCCGAGGGCAAACAGGGTTAGCCAGATGCTGATCAACGCTTTCTGCATTCGGCCACGTTACCGGTCGGCGGCGGTTCGGACAAGGAGGAATCCGCTCCTTTCCTAGAGGATTTGGGTCGGGGAGGTTTTGGTGGGCAATTTTATCCTAAAGAAAAACGGGTGTTTGCCGATATCAGCAGGCGTGGACCGGGGCTTCATGTGCCGGGTCGGTGGATTGTGTTTTGTTCGGGTAAACAGTTGAGCGTAAAATAATATGAATCGCATCTATCATTCTTCGTGCAAATGGCTTGGTGTTCTACTTCCCGCCGTGGTGGCCCAGGCCGCTGTGGCGCAGACTGCACCGGTTTCGGCGGCAGCCAAAACCCCCGCCAAGACTCCTTCCTCCAAGGTCTCCACCGGGGTGTTGAATGAATGGCTGCGGGCGCAGGATGAGGCTTTTAAGAGTTGGGATATCGGCGGCCAATTCCGCGCCCGGTTCGAGGTCAAGGACAAGGCTGGCTCCTTCCCGAACCGCGATTTCATCAAGTCCACCCAAGACAACGACAATTCCTATCTGCTCCTGCGGGAAAAGGTGCATTTGGGTTACACCGGCTGCAACTGGTTCAACTTTTACGTCGAGGGACGTGACAGCACCACCCACGGGGACGACCGCAATCCGAACCGTGAGTCTGACCAGTTTGACCTGCACCAGGCGTATGTGGTGCTGGGCAACGCCAAGGAGTTTCCCGTGACCCTGAAGGTGGGACGCCAGGAGATGACCTATGGGGATGAGCGGGTGATCGGGGTGGGGGATTGGGGTAATCTGGGCCGCTCCTTTGACGCCGCCAAACTGCGTTTTGAAAACGATTCCCTTTGGGTGGACGCCTTCAGCGGTCGGGTGGTGATGCCCGACCAGTTCAACCTGAACGGCGTGAATGATTACGATTGGTTTTCCGGTGTGTATGCCTCCACCAAGAAGCTGGTGCCATGGCAGGAAACCCAGGTGTATTTCCTATCGCGCAACGCCAACGTCCAGGCGGGGGTCGCCGATCCGGGTTGGCTGACCACGCCGCCCGGGGCGCGGGATATCTACACGCTGGGCATGAGGGTCAAATCCCTGCCTGGCAAGCTGAAGGGCTGGGATTACACCGGGGAAATGGTGTACCAGATGGGCAGCATCAATTCATTGGGGAAACGGCTGGATCAGCAGGCCGTGGCGCTGTCTCTCGGTGGCGGCTACACGCTGGAGGAGACGGTGGGCAAACCGCGGCTCGGTCTGGAGTACAACTATTCCTCCGGGGATAGCGATCCCACGGATGGCAAGAGCCAAACGCTGGACACTCTCTTCCCCACCGCCCACAAGGTGTATGGCTACATGGATCTGATCGGGTGGCGCAACCTGCACAACCCGCGCTTCAGCGTGGGGATCAAACCGGCCAAGCCGGTGCAGGTGACCCTGGATTACCACGCCTTCTGGCTGGCGGATGACCGTGACTTTTTCTATCCGGAAAGCGGAGCGGGGCGCGCCGCCAATGGGTACGGGCGCAATTCCGGCCTGAGCAAGTATGTGGGATCAGAGGTGAATCTGGATGTCACATACACGGTGAAATCCTGGCTCGGCTTCCGGACCGGCTTTGGCCACTTCTTCCGCGGCTCCTACATTGAGGACTCGGTGCGTGCCAACGGTTCTCAGGATGCGGACTGGGTCTATCTGCAAACAACACTCAGTTTTTAATCAGTCAAACTCCCACCCCCCCAAAAAAAAGTAATCCTATGAAAAAAATGCTGATCCCTGTGTTGACCCTGGCTTTCTCACTGCTCTCCAGTCTGAGCCTCTCGGCCCAAGGTCTGGACGCCGCAGTGCAAGGCAAGGTGGACGCTGCGGTCAAGGAAATCCAGTCCTGGGCGGCATCGCCTGCCGTGGTGGGCGCCGTCAAGGCCCAGAACGCTGCCCTGCCGGCCGACCTTGCCGCCATGAATCAGGAAAAGTGGAAGGCGCTGACCATCCTGGATCCGTTTGTGCGCTCCTTTGGCAAGAATGCCGCCGGGGAATTCCTGAAGGGCAAGAAGACGGAGATGGTTTCGGAGGCCTTTCTTTCGGACGCCACGGGTGTGAAGGTGGCCTTTTTGTCCAAGCCATCCAGTTGGTCGCACAAGGGCAAGGAGAAGCATGATGTGCCCATGACCGGCAAGAACTGGCAGGGTCCGGTGGAGGTGGATGAATCGACCGGCCAGCAGCAGGTGCAGGTGGCGGTGCCCGTGCTGGATGGCGGCAAGCCCATCGGCTCACTCGTCGTGGGCCTGCGCCTCAGCAAGCTGAAAGAGTGATGAGCGGTTCTGTCTCCGTGATGAATGACCGGTGTCTTGGGTGTTTGGGGCGGGGCCGGAGTGTTGTGCGACCAAGTTGATGCGGCTATGAACAAACAGACAAGCATTTCGAGGCAGTTGTGGATTCTGATCATGGTGGCGGTGGGCATCACCGTGGGTGCCCTCGTCACGGTCCTGTGGTTGCAGCGCCAGTCAACGCTGGCCCAGGCCCGGTTGATCGGCGATGCCCTGGAGAAAAAACAGCACAGCTACGTGCTGTTGGAGAAGCTGGTCCAGACCCATTCCAGCGTCCAGCAATTGCTGCGCATCAAGGATCCTGATGAGATCGAACAGGCGCTCAAAACGACCGCTGTCTTGGAAAAGGATCTGTTCACACTGATCAACGGCCTGGGTTCTGCCGGGGCGAATGTGCGCGGCAAGCTGGAGGGCTTGACCAACGCCTATGCCATCATCACCGGCAAGCTGTTGATGGGGGATACGGCAGAGGCTTACGAGCAGTTTATGGCCCGGGCCAATCCGCAAACGGAGCAGCTCCAGCAGGAGCTGCGCAAGCTGAGCCAGCAGGTGTCCACGGAAACGAATGAGCAGATGACCGCCAACACCCGGGCGTCCCAGCGTCAGGCGCTTTGGAATCTGGGTTTGGCGGCGGCCGCCCTCTCCGGGATGTTTGCTTACGGTTGGCGTGTCCGGCACCGCGTGGTGAGGGATCTGGCGGCCATGGCGGACTCGCTCTCCCTCGCCGGTAACCAGATCACGGATAGCACCCGGTTGGTCTCTTCCGCCAGCCAGCATCTGGCCGAAGGCGCCAGTTCGCAGGCCGCCTCATTGGAGGAAACCGGTGCCTCCCTGGAGGAGATGACCAGCGTGGTGCGGCGCAATGCCGACAACGCGGAAAAGGCCAGCCAGGTGGCCAACCTGGCCCGCCAGGCGGCGGATAGCGGCACCGTGGAGATGCGCCAGATGGTGCAGGCCATGGACGCCATCAGGGAGGCCGGCGCCAGCATCGCCAAGATCATCAAGACGATTGATGAGGTGGCTTTCCAAACCAACATTCTGGCCCTCAATGCCGCCGTGGAAGCCGCCCGGGCGGGGGAGGCCGGGCTTGGGTTTGCCGTGGTGGCGGATGAGGTGCGTAGCCTGTCTCAGCGCTGCGCGGCGGCGGCCCGTGAGACGGCATCCAAGATCGAGGATTCCGTCAAAAAGAGTTCGCAGGGGGTGGTGATCAGCCAGCAGGTGGCGAAGCGGTTGGAGGAGATTGTGCGCGCCATCCGCCAGTTGGATGAGCTGGCCGCCTCCATCGCCCTGGCTTCCAAAGAACAAAGCCAGGGGATCACCCAGATCAACACCGCTGTTTCCCAGATGGACCAGGTGACCCAATCGGTGGCCGCCACGGCTGAGGAAACCGCCGGCGAGGCGGAGGAGATGAGCGCCCAGGCGCACTCCCTGACGACGGTGGTGGAAAACCTGCGGCTGCTGGTGGGGGTGAGTGCGGGAAATACCTCTGATCCCGGACCACCGACCAGCGAAACAACCCCGCAGGCAGAAAAACGTTCTGCAAAAAGGACCACGCCCGTGGCCTCGCGGCAGTTCAAAAGCAACGGTTCCAGCCACCAGGTTCAGCCCGCCACCAATGGGGATGCGATCCACCAGGAGGAATCTTTCCCAAGCGCGCCAAACCGGCTCCGGTGACCCTCCGCAGGGTCTCCGGCGCTGGTTCAGACACGAGATGCTTCCCATTGGCGGTTCAAAGGCTGCTAGTTTTTCTCCGGGATTCTCAACACGTCGCCGTCGCGCAGCCACAGGCGGCTGGCCAGGTTATTGTTCCGCCCATCCTCCAGGAATTCCCGGCGTGTTCCCGTGGCGGGATCGGTGCGGACCACCGTGACCCGGGAGAGATCGGACGTGGCCAGGTAGAGCGCCGGTTGCCGTGCCAGAAACTCGGCGAGCCAGGCGCTGGCAAAGCCTTTCAAGCGATAGGTTCCATCCGTCGGGTCTTTGGGATCAAAGCCCGGAAAAGGCACCCATCTGAATTGGTTGGTCATCCCTTTGACCTCCACCGTGATCTTACCTTCCAACCGTTGATTGAAACGTCCCTTGTCTGCCTGGCTGAGGTCATTCCACCGGTCATTGGCCAGATGATCCTTTTCGGGAATATCCACCACGTCACCCCACTCCAGCGGCACATCTTTTCCTCCCGCTTTGAACAGCTCCTCCAAGTCCACGGGGATTTCGCGGGCTTTCCCCTCCGCCGCGCGGCGGAGGATGCGGATTGTCGTCCAATCGGGAAAAACCGGCATGGGAGGGCGATCAAAACTCGCCGCCACGATCTCCAGCAGGGCAAACCGGTTCCACCCATTGGTGTTTTCCTGCATCACCATCAGCTTTTGGTTTTTTCCGGCCCGGACAATCGTGATCAGGCCGGGGCGGGGAGTGAGTATGCTGGCCCCATGCTGGCGCAGCAAAGCGCTCAGATCCTCTTGGGTGCCCCGTCCCGCTGTGGACATGCCGAAGGGCGCGGGCATCAGTCCGGGCCACCCGGTCAGAGACGAATTCAACAAGTCCAGCGGGGTGTTTTTATCGTTGTCAGTCAGGGAGGGATCGGCTCCCCGTTCCAGCAGCAGGGCAGCCAGTTCCCGGTGCCGTTTGCCTACCGCCACATGCAGCGGAGTTTGGCCGTTTTCGTTGCGGATATTGGTGTCGGCCTTGTTTTCCAGCATGCTCCGGGCGAGGTCAAGATTGCCCCGCTCAGCGGCCAGGCTCAACGGGGCGCCGAAACTGGTGGTGCCCAGGTTGGGATCAGCCTGATGGCGAAGCAGCAAAACGGCCAGGTTGGTGTGATTCAAAAACACCGCGGTATTCAGGGCGGTGAGACCGTTGTCATCCCGGGCATTGACCTCGGCCCCGTGTCTGGCCAGCATTTCCGCCACCTCGCCCATATCGCCCAGGGCGGCGGCCATCAGTGCCGTTCCTTTTTGGATGAAAAAGCCCCTAAATTCCATCCGTGTGGGATGCCGCACATTGGGGTTGGCTTTGAGATCCAGCAAAAAGCCGATGGCCTCGCTGGAACCTTCGGGCCGGGTGACCGTGCCATCCGGGTGCCGGGCGCTTCTTGAGACGTAATACTGCATTGCCGCCAGCAACGGGGCACACCCCACGCCGTCCGGTTCATCCACGGACACGCCTGCTTCGTTCAACCGCCGGGCCAGGGGAAACTGGTTGTTGATCACCGCCAGGTAGAAGGGGGTCTCACCCTTCCGGTTTGGTTTGCGGAGGTCGGCTTTGGCCGCCAGCAGCCGTTCCGCCAAGGCGCGGTGACCGTTCATCAGGGCGACATGCAGCGGGGTGGAACCATCGGCGTTGGCGGCATCCACCGCCGCCCCCCGGCTGAGGAGGAGTTCCACCACCGCCAGATGGCCGTATGCCGTTGCGGCCAGCAGTGGGGTGCCCTTTGACTTGTCAGGGGCATTGACGTCGGCCTGGTTGTCCAGCAGAGTTTGAACCACCGCTTTGAATCCATTTTCAGCCGCCTGATGCAGTGCGGTTTCCCCGCTGCTGGTGATCGTCGTGTTCACTTTTGCTCCGTGGTTAAGCAGCAGCCCCACCATGCTGCGGTGGCCCACCCGGGCCGCCAGCATCAGTGATGTCGAACCCGGGAGTGGGGCGTTGTTCCCCTTGGGTGCCACGAAGGCGGTGGTGGATTCGATGTCCGCCCCGCTCCCCAGCAGGTACGTGGCCACGGCCAACTGGCCCTTGGTGGCTGCCTGGTGCAGGGGCGTCAGGCCGCCGGTTCGCACATTGATCAAATCCGGGCTGTTCTTGATCATGGATTCGATGCGCCGGATTTCCAGTGTTTCCGGATCAAACGCGCCATCTGTCACGGTCGCGACGGGAGCAGTTCCGCCAGTCGTTGGGGCAGTCATGTTCAGTTGGGTCTGGCTGATCTGGACCAGGTTGGTCAGGTCGGGGAACTCCCGCGTGATGCGGCGGTAGAGGATCTGGGCCTCGTTGGTCCGGCCCAGCTTGCGCTGGCATTCGGCCAGCCGGAAAATGGCGGTGGCTCCATAATTTCTTTGCCGGTCAAACTGGGAGGCCGCCGCGCGGTACTCGGCAGCGGCGGCTTCAAAGTTCCGGTTAACCTCCTCTTCAAACAGGCCCTTTTGCAGCAGGGCGGGCAGATCTGCCGCTTTGGGGGCCTCGGCGGCGGGCAATCCCGGAACCCATAGCCAGACCGCCAGGAGAGCCGACAGGTGGCTGAGGCAGGCCGGTGAATGGGGTCGTCCCTGTTTGCGGAGGGTCGGTGACGGCATGGTTTGCGTTTTCATTTTTCGTCTCCTCTTTTGGGTGCGTCCAGACGGTATCCCGCCCCATGGATGGTTTTGATCCAGCGTGGCTGTTCAGGGTCCGGTTCCAGCTTGGCGCGCAGGCTGGCAATGTGCGTGTCCACGGTGCGGGTGGTGGGGAACGCCGCGCAGCCCCACACCAGATCCAGAAACTTCTCCCGGCTCACCACTTCGCCCCCGGCTTCCGCCAGCAGGCGGAGCACCGCCAGTTCCTTGGTGGTGAGATGCAACAGCTTATTCCCGCGCCAGGCCTGTTGCCGGGCGAAGTCCACACGCACCGCGTCCAGTGTCAATTCCTGGAGCGTCGTGTGGGCCCGTTCCACCCGGCGCAGCAGCGCGCGCACCCGGGCCAGGAGTTCCTGGGTGCTGAACGGCTTCACCAGGTAATCATCCGCGCCCAGATCCAGTCCGCGCACCCGGTCATCCACCTGCCCCTTGGCGGTCAAGACCAGAACCGGGGTGCGGTTCCCCAGCCGGCGCAGCTCGGCGCAGACGCTGAAGCCGTCCAGCTTTGGCATCATGAGGTCCAACAGGATCAGATCCGGTTTCTCATCCAGGGCCTTCTTCAACCCGGCGTCGCCGTCTGCGGCGGTGAGTGGGCGGTGACCTTCCGCCCCCAGGCAATCCGCCAGCGCGGTGCGCATGGGCAGCTCGTCTTCAATGATGAGGATGCGCGCCGGGTTCATGGTTTTCCCTCCGCCGGCAATTCCATCGTGAAACAGCTCCCCTGGCCCACTGTGCTGCGCACGGTGACCCGGCCGCCATGGGCCTCCACAATGTGCTTCACGATGCTCAGGCCGATCCCCACCCCTTGCGTCTCCCGGCGCAATTCCGTCCCCACCCGGTAAAACCGTTCGAAAATCCGTTGCTGTTCCCCGGTGGGGATGCCCACCCCCTGGTCTTCCACGGCAAGCCGCAGCCCGGCCCCGTCGGGGGTGACGCGGAGGGTCACGGTGGTCCCTTTGGCCGAGTATTTGAGCGCGTTGTCCAACAGGTTGATGAGGGCCTGCTGGATGGCGCGCCCGTCCCAGCACGGCGTCACCGTGGCCAGCCCGGCTTCCGCCAGTTGCAGGCGCAAAGTGATGCCCTTCTCCCGGGCGGCCGGTTCCAGGAGTTGCAGGCTGGCTTTGACCAGGGCTGCGGCATCGGTCGGCTCGAACTCGTATTGCTTGCGGCCCTGGTCGATCCGCGCGAAATCGAGCACGTTCTCGATCAGTGCCGACAACCGCCGGCATTCCTGGCTGATAAAACGGAAATACTCCTCCGGTTTGCCCGGTTGGCTGACCTTGCCGCTTTCAAGGCTCTCGATCATGAGCCGGATGCTGGCGACCGGCGCGCGCAGTTCGTGGGAAACGCTGGAGACGAAATTGCTCTTCAGCTCCGCCAGCCGCTGCTGTTTGAGAAACGCCCGCCAGGCGGCGAACAACCCCGCCAGCGCGGCCAGGGTGGAGCAGCCGATCAAACCGCCAAACCAGAGTGTCCGCTGCCGCAGGGCCGCGTAAAACGCGGGCGGGTCTGCGAGCGTCACGCTCACGCTCAATTCCGGCGCCAGGGCCAGGGGTGCGGACGTGGCCAGCCGCCTGCCCGCCGGGGTTTCCCCCACCGTGGCTCCGGCCAGTTCCACGGCCAATCCAAGATACCCGGGAACGCCATTCATGCGGGCGGTGGTCCGCTGCACCAGGTCTTCCACCGCCTCCGCCGGGAGGCAATGGCAGAGGGAATACGCGTTGGTGGAACCCGCCGCCAGATCCAGCCGCGCGACCAGGAAGCCACGGCTGCCACCGCACCGGAAAAAGCGCGGCACCGCGCCTGGGGGCTGGGCTGCCAAATGCTCCCGCACCGCCTGGGCCGCCTCCCAGCCACGCAATTGCCACTCCCAAAAATCGCGATGTGAGAATGCCGTGTGGGCTGCGCCCTCGGCCCCGGGCATCAGCCGCCAGATTTCCTGGGGCACCCCCCGCCGGTCCGCCGCCGCCATCCAGGCCGCCGCCGGAGAGGGCTGGCCCTGGATGGCTTGGAAAAGCCATGGGTGCAGCCAGGAAGCGAAGTTACCCGGCCTGCCGGGTTGTCTGGTGCCCGCCGGTGCCTCGTGGCGGACCCGCTCGATTTTCTCCAGCGGCCAGAGTTCCAACAGGCGTAATTGGACCAGTTGCTCCAACGGCAGCCCGGCCTCGGTCATCACGCCATGTGTCAGTGGCAGGGCCCGCTCGAAGCCCGCCACCGCTGCCTGCGTCTGGCCCCGTGCCAGGGCGGCGGTGGCGGCCTCGAATTCCGCCCGCGCCAAAAAAGCATCCGCCGGTTTGGCGGCCAGGAACTCCCGCAGCCAGGTTTGCTCCTGTCCTTGGCCGGCGATCTTCCCCTCGGCCCATGGCTGCCAAAGTTCCCTTTGCCTGGGATTCAGCCGGACCAGATCCCACGCCACCGGTGTGGGTGCCAGTGGGGAAGCCGTCCCGGTTCGTCCGGTGTCCAATGCGAACACGTGGTAATTCGTGGCGCGGGGAGGCTGGCTGGCAAAATCCGGCAGGCGCGGGTTGCCGTTGTCCGTGGGGAAGAAAGCGGTCATGACCCGTTGCGCCGTTTCATCCGCCAGCGCTTGCGCGCGCCCGGCCAGTTCTTGCTCGGCGGCCCGGCGATCCTGCCGCAAAGCCCAGATTCCGGCTGCCGCCAGCGCCAACACCGGCAGCAGGATCAGGGTGGCCTGCCACCCGAATCCCCTGGCGGCCGGGAGCCGCGCCGTTGTGCCTGCCGTGCTCATCTGTGGAGCACCCTATCAAAATCGCCCGGGGAATTGTCAGGAAAATGTAAAATAAACAAAAAAAGAGCGCCGGATTGCTCCGGCGCTCTTCGCGTTGAATACCGTGTGCGGTGGCTTAGTTCGAGCCGCGGCCGGACACGCCCTTGGTGCCCTTGGCGATCAGCTTTGCGCCTTCCGTCGGGCGCAGGGCGCGGACGGCTTTGCCGGCCTGCCACATTTCGGAGTTGCCGATTTCCGCCAGCTCTTTGGTGAGCTGCACCTGGTAATCGGGGGCGCCGCAGGCTTTCAGCACGCGGGCGCATTCCTTGCCGGTCTTGACGCGCTTGTACAGATCCTTGAAGACGGGCAGGACCGCCTTCTTGAAGCGGGGCCGCCAATCCAAGGCACCGCGCTGCGCCGTGGCGGAGCAGTT
>CAIYYI010000325.1 GCA_903930345.1 uncultured Verrucomicrobiota bacterium | reverse complement strand
CCCCGAAGGTGGTTGCCCCTTGCGAGAGCAGGTAGCCCCAGCCGGGAAAATCCGTTTGCGTAGCCATGGGGTGCGCGACGGTATTCTTCACATGCCATTGGCTACGCGGCCAGGGCCAGTCTGTCGTTGCGGGCGGCGTGGGCGTTGAGCCGGTCCTTCCAGAACTCCGCCAGGCGCCGACTGCTCTGAATACAGCGCAGGGCCAGAACGTGCTCGGCGCCCGGCTCGCCCCAGAACATGCCCGACTGCTTGCACCGCGCGCCGATCACCGTTTTGCAGCCGGCTTCGATCACCCCGGAGCCGATGAACAAGCCCTGCCGGCGGAAGGTGCCATACTGCATCCGCGCGACGTTGTGGACGAAGTAGCCCAGTTCCTTTTCGACGGCGGGGGCGCGGGCGGTGCCGGCGCATTCCCGCCGGGCTTGCGCAATCAGTGACTCCACCTGGTCGTGGAGCAGCCGGCGCGCCCAGCTGCTGAGTCGCTTTTTGTAGTCGGGGTGCTCTTTGCTGCCCAGCAACGCCACCAGCACCTGGCCCGCGTGTTCGAGCGCATGATAGAAGTCCACGATTTGGAGGGCCTTGGGAAAACAGAGCCGCCCCATCCGAGCCAGGCCCTCCGCCCCGTCGATGAGCAGCACCACTTGTAAGGCCAGGGCCAGGCCCCGGCGGATGGCGTCCTGGCGCAGCATCGGACCAAAGACGTCAATGGAGTCGAAGCTGGAGACATAGGTGGTGGATTCATAGTCCCGCACCGGGTGGCCTTCCTCATCGGTTTGGTGTTGGGTGAAGACGCAGCCCAAGTAGGCCGAGCGCGTTTTGGCACTGCCATCGGCCTGTTTGCCCGCGCGCCCGGCCAGTTCCTCCTTGCGCATCGGAACTCCGGTCGCATCCGCGCTGACATACAGCTTGGGCACGGCGCTGCCGCCGGGTTGCGCTTCTCGCTCCTGCCACGCTTGGGCCGCCGCACCCACCCGTTGGACCGTGCGCTGGATTTGCCGCGCGGACACCGGGATGCCGCCGGTTTCCAGCAAATGGGTTTCCGCCTTCTGGTAGCTGGTTTCATCGGCTCCCTCCAGGCACACCAAGCGGGCCAACGCGGGCGTTTGCCCCGTCTCCAATCCCAACGCCGCATCGGCCGGATAATGCCCCTGCGCTTTGCCGGCATGATAGTAATAGTCGCGCGCCAGGGGAAACGTGCCGAAGAGACCCTGGACTTGGCGGATTTCCCGCCCCTTGCGGGCCTGGCCCGGCGGGGGTTGATAAGCCGCATCGATCCGGTCGGCGGCCCCTTGCAGAAGAAATCCGACCAGCGCGTTGGCGGGTTTGAACAGAGCGGTGCGCACCAACCCCTCCAGTTGCTGCACGTCCCCTCCCGTGGGGGCCTGCGCCTGAAACTGCGTCATCAACTGCTCGATTTCCTGGTCTTGGGCCAGGAGGAGGTGGGGCGCGGGCTCTTTTTTTTTGAGCCGGCCTGCCGTTCGGCACGGGTCCTTTCCACCAGGAGTTGGACGTACTGCTGGACCAGTTGCTGGAAGCGCTGATGGTCGGCAAGGGCGGCCTTGAGTTCCTCCACCTGCTCGGCCGGCACATAGCGCGAAACATTGCGGCCCTCTTCGTAGCATTGATGGTTGTAGTAGGGCCCATTGGGGCCTTGGCGCAGGACGCTGACGGAGCCGCGCTCCAGACGTTGAATCTGGGCGAGGTCGCGCAGGAGGGATTCCGGGGTAGCGGGAGTCTTCATGGGCGGTAGTATATTCCCTACACATATATTCCGCACCGAAAAAAGAGGCGCAAAACCAAACTCGCTGACAAGTGTCTTGCGCCCTTCAAGCAGGCCATTCATCCTAAAACGAGCAGTTGATTTTGGGCAGCAGCGGACGGCGCGGCGCGTTTGTGTGCGCCGTTTTGTCGCACGCGATCGGATGATTGGCTCCGGCTCAACCCGGCGCGGTTACCCAGGTCGGCATTGGGAGATCCACTTCCCCCAGTAAGGGCCGGAATATCCGGCGCAATATCCGGCACCAGCGCTGTCCGCACGTCAACTGCTCCGCAGTCGCTTTCAGCCCCGCTAAAAACTGGCTCAGTTCGGTCAGCATTTGGCGGATTTTCGGTTCTTCGGCATGCAGTGGCGTCACGTGCACGACTGTCTGCCCGGCGTGCGTCGTCTGGCGCGCCACGGCGTGCAGCAGCAGGGGGCGGCTAGTGATCGCCTCGCGCCGCAGGCGCGGATCGGCCAAGCGCACGAAGAGGCTCCACCAGTTGTAGATCAGCGCGATGTGCCGGGCCATTACTTGGCAGCGGTAAAGGTCTTGCGTG
>CAIYYI010000324.1 GCA_903930345.1 uncultured Verrucomicrobiota bacterium | reverse complement strand
GCCCGTAAGGGACTGGCTGATACCGCGCTCAAGACCGCTGACTCCGGTTACATGACCCGCAAGCTGGTCGATGTGGCCCAGGACGTCATCATCCGCGATTACGATTGCGGCACCACCAACGGCATCTGGGTGCAGTCGATCTACGAGGGCGAGGACGAGGTCGTCAAGCTCAGCGACCGTATCGTCGGCCGTTTCTCGTGCGATGACATTGTGGACCCGGCCAGCCCGTCGGTCTCCATCGTGGCCGCCGCCGAGGAGGTCAACGAGGTCCGCGCCAAGGAAATTGACAATGTGGGCGTGGAAAAGGTCAAGATCCGCTCCGTGCTCACTTGCGAGAGCAAGCAGGGCGTGTGCATCAAGTGCTATGGCCGCAACCTGGCCACGGGCAAGTTTGTCGAGCTGGGTGAGGCGGTCGGCATCATCGCCGCCCAGTCGATCGGCGAACCCGGCACGCAGCTCACGATGCGTACCTTCCACATCGGTGGTACGGCGTCGCAGGTGTTCAAACAGCCAAACATCAAGGCCAAATTTGACGGCCAGGTGCGCTACAACGAGGTGCGCGTCGTCGTGCTGGAGGATGGCAACAGCATCGTCCTCAACAAGAATGGCTCCATTTCCATCCTGGCCGAGGACGGCCGCGAGTTGGAAGTGCACAACTTGGTCATCGGCTCCGTCATCTCGGTGCAGAATGGCGCCCGGGTGAAGAAGGGCGATTCCTTTGTGCAATGGGATCCGTACAACGTTCCGATCATCTCGGAAAAAGCCGGTCTCGTGAAGTTCCATGACATCATCGAGGGTGTCACCATGAAGCAGGAGACCGACCAGGCCACCGGGCAGGAGGCCATGGTGATCATCGACCACAAGGAGGATCTGCACCCGCAGGTCACCATTGAGGATGAGGATGGGGACGTGATCGCCAAATATCCCATTCCTTCCGCCGCGCACATCGTGGTGCGCGAAAAGGAAATGATTGTCGCCGGCAAATTGCTCGCCAAGACCCCGCGCAAGACCTCGAAGACGAAGGACATCACGGGCGGTCTGCCCCGCGTGGCCGAGTTGTTCGAAGCCCGCCGCCCGAAGGACGCCTCCGAGATCTCCAAGATCGACGGGTTGGTGGACTTTGGTGCGAGTGTGCGCGGTCGCCGCTGCATTGTCATCCGCGACACCCAGACGGGGGCCGAGGAAGAGCACCTGATCCCCATCGGCAAGCACGTCATTGTGTTCAAGGGCGATTTCGTGAAGAAAGGCCAGCAGTTGACCGAAGGTCCCATTGATCCGCATGAAATCCTGGATATTTGCGGACCGCAGGAACTGCAGGAACACTTGGTGAACGAGGTGCAGGAAGTGTACCGTTTGCAGGGTGTGACCATCAATGACAAGCACATTGAAATCATTGTCCGTCAGATGCTTCGCAAGGTCCGTATCACCGAACCTGGCGATACCATGTTCCTCTGGGGCGAGCAGGTGGACAAAATTGATTTCGAGAATGAGAACCAGCGCGTGGATAAGATGGGTGGCAAGCCCTCGGAAGCGCAACCGGTCCTCTTGGGCATCACCAAGGCCTCGCTCGAAACCGACAGCTTCCTGAGCGCGGCCAGCTTCCAGGATACGACGCGCGTCCTTACGGACGCCGCGACCCTGGGCAAAGTGGACTGCCTCAATGGGTTCAAGGAAAATGTCATCATGGGTCACATCATTCCGGCCGGCACTGGCTTCCCGATGCACCGCAAGGCGCAACTCAGGCCGCTGGTGGAAGTGGTGGCGGAACCCGAGCCGGCGCCTCAGGCGGAGCCGGTGGCGGAACCTGCTTCGGCTGAGCAGAATGACCCGCAAGCCGGTCAAGAATAAAAAAATCCAACAAATACTTGTTGCAACCAGAAACTCGTTTGTTAATATCCGCGCTCCTTTCCCGTTAGCCGGGTTAGGGCGTTACAATCAGTGAGAAGGCAATGCCGACCATTAATCAACTAGTCCGTCAAGGGCGCCAGAAGATCACGAGCAAGTCCAAATCGCCGGCCTTGCAGAACAACCCGTTTCGTCGCGGGGTCTGTTTGCAGGTGATGACCCGTACGCCCAAGAAACCCAACTCAGCAATGCGAAAAGTCGCCAAGGTCCGTCTGACCAATGGCTACGAGATCATTGCTTACATCCCGGACGAGGGCCACAACTTGCAGGAACACTCCATCGTCATGGTCCGCGGGGGCCGTGTGAAGGATCTTCCGGGTGTCCGCTACCATATCGTGCGTGGTCGTCTGGACGCCGCCGGCGTCGAGAAACGCCGCGTCAGTCGCTCCAAGTACGGGGTCAAACGTCCTAAGGCCGCCAAACCCGCAGCCGCCAAGTAATTGAGATTTTATGTCGCGTCGTCGTCGAGCAGTGAAGCGTCCGCTGATTGCGGATGGTAAATACAACAGCACCCTGGTCACATCGCTGGTCAACACCGTGATGATCCAGGGCGGCAAGAGTGTCGCCCAGCGCATTGTTTACGGTGCCTTTGACCAGATCCTGGTCAAGAATCCGCAGGTCAATCCGTTGGAAATCCTCCAGCGCGCTGTGGACAATGCCAAACCCCGGATTGAGACCAAGGCCCGCCGCGTGGGCGGTGCCACCTATCAGGTTCCGCTGGAATGCCCCCCGGAGCGCCAGCAGTCCCTGGCTCTCCGCTGGCTGGTCCGCCTGGCGGATGGCCGCAAGGGAATCCCCATGAAGGAGGCCCTCGCCTCCGAAATCATGGATGCCTACCAGGGCCAGGGGAACGCCATTCGCAAGCGCGATGAGGTGCACAAGATGGCCCAGGCCAACAAGGCCTTCGCTCATTTCCGCTGGTAGTCGTCTGTTTTTATAAGCGCCCCGCCAGCCCTCATGCGGCGGGGCGCTTTATGTATCTTAACCGTCAATTTTTTTTAACCCAGTAAATGGAAGTTGTTGTGGATAGCAAAGCGGTGAACTCGCCCCATAGGCGTTATACTCTCGAGTGTACGCGAAACATCGGCATTGCCGCGCATATTGATGCCGGCAAAACGACCACCACCGAGCGTATTTTGTTCTATACCGGCCTCACGCATCGCATGGGCGACGTGGATGACGGGAATACCGTAACCGACTGGATGGAGCAGGAGCGTGAGCGTGGCATCACCATCACCTCGGCGGCCACCACCTGCTTCTGGACCCAGAAGGCGGAGAGCATTTTCAAGAATTTCTCGGGCATTCCTCACCGCGTCAACATCATTGACACCCCGGGACACGTGGATTTCACCGCTGAAGTCGAACGCTCCATGCGCGTGCTGGATGGTGCTGTGGCGGTGTTCTGTGCCGTGGCCGGCGTGCAGCCCCAGTCCGAGACGGTTTGGCGTCAGGCTTCCAAATACAAGGTTCCGCGCATTGCGTTCGTCAACAAGATGGACCGTACCGGTGCCAATTTTGAGAACGCGCTCAGTGAGATGCGCAAGAAGCTGGGTGCGTACGCCTATGCGGTTCTCATCCCGGTCGGCAAGGAGGATTACCTCAGTGGCGTGATCGATGTCGTCAATCAGAAGGCGATTCTCTATGCCGCCGATGACGAAATGGGTTCCACGCCGATCATCAGCGATATTCCCGCCGAGCTCCAGCAGATGGCCAAGGATGCCCTGCAGGAGTTGCTGGAAGCCGTCGCCAACAAGGACGACACCATTGCCGAACTCGTCATTGAGGACAAGCCGGTGGACGCTCCCACACTGAAGGCCGCGATTCGTCGCCTGACCTGTCGCAATGAGTTTGTCCCCGTGCTGGGCGGTTCCGCCTTCAAAAAGCGTGGTGTGCAGCCCCTGCTGGACGCGGTGATTGATTATCTGCCGTCTCCGCTCGACATTCCTCCGGCCAACGGCATCGATCCGCTCACCAATGAGCCGGTCGAAGTCAAAACGGATGATAGCGGTAAGTTCTGTTCCCTGGCGTTCAAGCTCTGGACCGATCCCTTTGCCGGCAAGCTCGTCTTCTTCCGCGTTTACAGCGGTTGCCTGAAGAAGGGCGACATGATTTACAATCCCCGCACCCGTCGGCGCGACCGCGTCAGCCGCGTGCTGATGATCCAGGCCGATAAGCGGCTGGAGGTCGAGGAGGTTCACTCCGGTGACATCGCGGCCCTCGTGGGTCTGCGCAACATCACCACGGGCGACACGCTTTGCGATGAGTCGTTTGACATCACTTTGGAGCCGCCCACGTTCCCCGAGCCCGTCATCTCGATGGCCGTGGAGCCGAAGACCAAGGCGGACCGCGACAAGATGTCCGAGGGTCTGCAACGCCTGGCTGAGGAGGATCCGACGTTCCGCGTCTTTACCAACACGGAGACGGGCCAGTTGATCATCGCCGGCATGGGCGAGTTGCATCTGGAGATCATCCGTGACCGTCTGCACCGCGAGTTCAAGGTGGAAGCCTCCTCGGGTGCGCCGCAGATCGCCTACCGCGAGACGATCACCAAGAGCGCCGAAGGCGAGGGCAAATTCATCCGCCAGTCCGGTGGCCGTGGCCAATACGGACATTGCGTCATCACCGTCGAGCCCAATGAGAAGGGCAAGGGGGTGGAGATTGAAAATAAAATTGTTGGCGGCGTGATCCCGAAGGAATATATTCCTGCCGTCATCCACGGTGTGGAAGAGGCCGTCCGTGGTGGCGTGTATGCCGGGTACCAACTGATTGACATCAAGGTCGCCGTCATTGATGGCAGCTACCATGAGGTGGACTCCAATGAGCTCGCGTTCAAGATGTCGGGCATTTTCGCCTTGAAGGAAGCCGTCCGCAAGGCCGGCCCCATCCTGTTGGAGCCGATCATGAAAGTGGAAGTCACCACGCCTGATGAATACCAGGGCGATCTGCTCGGCGATCTCAACCGCCGCCGGGGCAAGATCATCGGCATCGAGGTCAAGAATGGCCAGACGCTCCTGAACGCCGATGTGGCGCTCGCGGAAATGTTTGGTTATGCCACGGCCATCCGGTCCCTCTCCAAGGGGCGCGCCTCGTATTCCATGGAACCGAGCAAGTTCGAGCAGGTGCCGTCGTCGGTGCTGACAGCTATTTTGGACACGGCCGCCAAGCGGCCGGCGTCACGTTCGTAAACCGTAACTTTAAACATTGTTCTTTATATGGCAGGACAACGCATACGCATTAGACTGAAAGCGTACGATCATCGGGTCATTGACCAATCGGCACGCGAAATTGTGGAAACCGTCAAGCGCACCGGCGCCCGGGTGGGGGGGCCTATTCCGCTCCCGACCCGTGTCGAGCGTTTCACGGTGCAACGCTCACCCCATGCGGACAAGAAGTCCCAGGAGACTTTTGAGCAGCGTACGCACAAGCGCCTGCTGGATATCATTGATCCCACCGCCAAAACGGTGGACGAACTCAAGAAACTCAACCTGCCTGCGGGCGTGGACATCACCATCAAGATCTAGTTGCATATGATAGGCTTAATCGGAAAGAAATTGGGCCACACCCGGGTTTACGATGACAAGGGGGTTGTTACTCCTGTCACCGTGGTGTTGGCGGGTCCCAACCGCGTGCTGCAGTGCAAGACGATGGAATCGGACGGGTACAAGTCCGTGCAGCTTGGGTTCGATGATCAGAAGCAGCAGCGCCTGAGCAAGGCTGTGGCTGGTCACATCAAGAAATTCGGCGGTGTCGCGGTCAAGACGATCCGCGAGTTTCGTAATTTCACCAAGGAGGTCAAGCCTGGTGAAGTCATCGGGCCCGCCATCTTCAAGGTCGGCGACTGGGTGGATGCCATCGGCGTCACCAAGGGTCGGGGCTTTGAGGGTGTCGTCAAACGCCACCATTTTGCCGGTGGCGATAGCACCCACGGTGCCAAGGGCTTCCATCGCCGTAACGGCGCCATTGGTCAGCGCCTTTTCCCGGGTACCGTCATGCGCGGCATGAAGATGCCCGGTCACATGGGCGATGTCCGTCGCACGGTTCAGAATCTCCAGGTCGTCCAGGTCCGCGAGGCCGATAACGTCCTGCTTATCAGCGGCTCCATTCCTGGGTCCGAAGGGGACTACGTGATCATTCGCGAAGCCAAGAAACGTCCGCAGGGGTTTGTCAAGAAGGTGCAGATCTCCGGCAAGGCCAAAAAAGCGGCTGACGCCAAGGCAGCCGCCAAGAAGTAAACGACCATGAAACTGACGATTAAAGACATTACCGGCAAGGATTCCGGGGAACTTGAGGTCAAGTTCGAGGTGATCCAGAATGGCAAAGGCACCCAGGCCGTGCAGGATGTGGTGGTCGCCATGCGCGCCAATCGGCGCAGTGGCACTGCCTGCACCAAGACCATGGGCGATGTGAATGGCACCGGCAAGAAACCGTGGCGCCAGAAGGGCACCGGTCGCGCCCGCGCCGGTTCCTTCGCCTCTCCGCTGTGGCGTGGTGGTGGCGTGGTCTTCGGACCCAAGCCCCGCGATTTCAGCAAGAAGGTGAACGGGTCCACCAAGCAGCTCGCCCTGCGCAAGGCGCTCAGCGAACGCCTCAAGGAAGGCGCTGTCATCGTGGTCGAGGATATCAAGCTCGAAAACCCGAAGACCAAGTCCTTCGTGGCCTTCATGGATTCGATCGGGGTCATGGAAAAGGCGCTCGTCGTCGTCGCGGGTGAGAACAAGAACCTCGCGCTTGCCTCCCGCAACGCGGTGGGCGTGGAACTCACCACCGGCATCGAATTGAACGTTTACCAGATCCTCAACTGCGACAAGGTCGTCATCACCCGGGAAGCCTTTGCCCAGGTTGAAGAGCGTCTCACCAAGGAATAACCGCCATGAATACCTTTGAAATCATCAAGACGGCGCGTCTGACCGAGAAGGGCACGCGCCAGGCCTCGAAATACAACCAGTACACGCTCGTGGCGGATCGCCGGGCCACCAAGCCCCAGATCAAGAAGGCCGTGGAAGAGCTGTTCAAGGTCAAGGTCATCAAGGTGAACACCATCAATGTCACCGGCAAGGCCCGTCGCCAGCGCACCGCGCAGGCTGGCAGCGCCCCGGATTGGAAGAAGGCGATTGTCACCCTCAAAGAGGGCGACAAGATTCTTTTGACCTGATCAGACCGTAATCTCGTTTTCGCAAGGGCAACCGGCTTCGGCTGGTTGCCCTTTTTCTTTTAGGGGGCAGGATTAAAAACTTGTAGTCCTGTCGGCGCTTCCATAAGGTGGCATCATTAATCACAGGATGGCCAAAAAACCCCGTTTATTTGGCCGCGAAAGGGCGAAGAATGAATGCTGGCCAGGTTTGGAGTTCGGTGCGAAAGGACGATTTGCGTTGTTTGTGGTCCCTGATCCCATGCGTTTTGCTGGGGATCACGGTGGCAGTTCAGGCGGCGGAGCCAACCTGGTCCCTGAGGTTGGAATCCGCCGGGGCCTGCCGAACCGGTGGGCAGGGCTTGGCGGTGGCCGTCTCTGGTTCCCATGCCTTTCTTGCGGATGGCACCAACGGCCTGCGCATCATTGATGTCTCGGATGTTGATCACCCAGTTGAGGCCGCCTGTTTTAATGATGGCAAGTTGGTGTGGGACGTTTGCTTAAAGGGGCGGTATGCACTGCTTGCCCAACCGCAGGCGGGGGTCACTGTTCTGGATATTTCCAATCCGGCCAGTCCGGTGTTCGTCACCAACCTCATTCTGTCTTCGGCCCGGCAAATGATGCTGCAGGATTCCCGCCTGTTTGTGGCGCGGGACACGTACGGTTTGGAGATCGTGGATGTTTCCAATCCGGCCGTGCCGGTGTCGATTGGGCACTACACCACCACCAATCGGTGCTATTCCGTGTTTGTGAAGGGCAATACAGCCTGTTACGCCAGATATGGACGTGGTTACTTCTTTCTGGATGTAAGTGACCCGTCGCTTCCTGTGGAGATCGCATCGGTTGATGCATCAAATTTCAATTC
>CAIYYI010000323.1 GCA_903930345.1 uncultured Verrucomicrobiota bacterium | reverse complement strand
TGGCTGGGGGGCTCCGCCCCTGGCAAGCCCAGGCTGACGTTGCCCAAAGACACGGCCGGAGTTCCCGCAAAGATTACCTGGGCCGCCAGTGGTTCCGGGAAAGCCTGGCTCTGGCTGCTGCAAACCCGCCATGCCGGCCAGTGGACGAATCAGATCCTGCCGGGCACAACCCTCTCGCAGGCCATGGGAAAATCCGCGCCGGATGTCGTGGCCCTCTCTGCCGTGGACCGCAAGGGCAATGTCAGCAGCCCGGCCATCCTGAGCCTGACGGGGCGCGCCCGGTGATCGCCGGGGGCCGGGCGATGATGGCGCATCAGAGTTCGCTGACGAAGTCCTGCCGGGCGAGGGCGCGGACACCCGGGGCGACCGCGTGTGTTGCAAACGGTGTTCGCGGGCTTTGGTAAATGAGTGAAAGGTTAACCGTTGTGCCCGGCGGACGCGGCTTCTTCAGGGCTTCAGCCAGTCGCTGCATGGGGGCGGCCATCGCGGGTCTTACCGTGCGCGAAGCTTTACATTCCACCAGGGAAATGGACCCGCCGCGGCCCGGGATCAGGAAATCAACCTCGAGCCCTTGTTCATCCCATAAATGAGATTCCTAAAGTGCCACTTTAGATTTCTCAAGTGCAAAAGAACACCATCGTTTTGCGTCACGTTGCGTCGAGAGTGCCGCACAGATGAGTTGTCAACGGATGGTGGTTCCGAGCGACGTGGCCGGCGAACTCGTCCCGGCCGGCTGAGCTGTCTTTGCGAATGCCCCACTCCCCCAACAGCCGGTCCACCCGCAGCCACACCGGTCGCCGGCTCCGCTCCAGCAAATACTGCCCAACAGGAAGGGATCAGGGGTGCGGTTCTCCTGGGCGAGATCGAGCGTGTGGATCTCGTCATGCCCGCGTTGCTGGAGCCAGAGTGCCGGCCAGCGCGGCAACTGGGCATCCACCAGGAATTTCACGCTGCCAGGGGCAGAATGCGGTGCACACTAGAAATCCGGGCGGCAAAGGCCAGGCAGGCGCTGATGTCTTCGCGTTCGAGGTCCGGATAATCAGCGAGAATCTCCTCAGGCGTCATGTTCCCGGCCAGGAGTTCCAGGATCAGGCTCACGGGATAGCGCAGCCCGCGCACAGTGGGCTTGCCGTGGCAAATCGCCGGATCAACCGTGATGCGTTTGAGTGCGTCATTCATCGGGCATTACGATGCCAGACCTCAGCCCGTCTGACAAGGTTCCGGAATGGGGAACTCCATCGAGAGCCCCCGAGCAAAGGGCCAACCGCATCATCAGATAATGCGATCGCCATATTCCGGCAAGGCATTCGTCTCCCGCTGCCGGGTGGAGGCAACAGGGCCACCTCATGTAGCGGGGTTCTGACGCCGCTACACTCCAAATGAACTGCAACTTCGCCAAGCTCAGCAGCATCAGCCTGCCGATCAAAGTGGACTCCCTCGGCTGAGGAGATGCTGCCCCGAACTTGCCCACCACCAGAGCCGCAGCTTAGCTGCGTCCGGCCCTCCAGCGACGCCAGCCAGCGCCAGCAATTCCGACTGCCACCACGCCCATCATCGCCCATTGGCTGGGTTCTGGTACGGCGATGTGCTCAATCTCCAGTGGGGCGAAAGTCTCCGAGCTGGGCAGCGGGCCGGCGTAGCTTTCCAGCGTTGCCTGGGTGGCTGCGTCAAAGATGGCATAGCTGATCCGGGCACCGGTGCCGGTGGCGGTGAATGTGCCGGGATCATCAGCCAGGGAGAAGTACACTTCGAGACCGCCCGACCCGCCAGTGCTAACCCCCAGACGGTATCTTACCAGGGTGCTGGCCGAGACCTGCAGCACGGTGGCGCCCAAGCCGAGGGTGCCGCCGCCGCCTCCGTCCCCATTCCGCCAAGCGAACCGGAAGTCGCCGGCGGCCGTTTCAGTCGCTGTCCCGGTATCCGAACCCGTGAGATAGACCTCCTTGTTGCTTGCGTCCACATGGAGAATCAAGGCTGCCTGGGATGGAAGGCTAGAGCTAAAACTCAAAAGGACCGCCGCCACGGCGGTAATTGATAGGAATCTATTTAGTTTCATGTATTCTTTGTTACTTCGCTTCCTTGTTGTTTGCTACACCAAATTCGCCTTGGCCCGGATGCGCCGTGCTGCGTAGCCGGCGATGCCCAAAGCCGTCACCGCCATCATCGCCCAAGCGCCGGGTTCCGGCACGGCAGCGGCGACTTACTGACAGGAAAACTGAACTGAGCAGCGCGCTGGATACGGTGAACCCGAGCAGGTTGTCATTGAGCGCATACACCTGC
>CAIYYI010000322.1 GCA_903930345.1 uncultured Verrucomicrobiota bacterium | reverse complement strand
CCGGGGAGACGCCAAAGCGGCCGCTGGCATGAAGTGCCCGCCCAGTGGCCAGGTAACCGAGGAGTTTGTTGCCAACTGGGCGGCAGTCGCAAAAGAGTATGGGGAGCGTTACAAAGACAAGGTTGTCGGCTACTGGTGCGATGGATGCTACCCCTTCATCGGATACGATGACAAGAAGCTGGGAATGCTGGCGGAGGGAATGCGCGCTGGCAGTTCAAAACGCATCATCGCAATGAACAATGGCGTACTGCCCAAAGTAACCGCCTATACGCGCCATGAAGACTTCACAACCGGCGAGGAGAACACCTTTACCGACGTGCCGCTCTCCCGTTGGATTAACGGCGAGCAGTGGCACATCCTCTCGTACCTGGGAAACGGGTGGGGCGGTCCCGGTCTGCAGATTAACAGGAAGCAGCTCATCGACTACATCCACACGGTCAACGTGAACGGCGGCGTGGTCACCATCGATGTGATGCTCTACCGCGACGGACTGATCGAGCGCTCCCGCCTGCAGACGCTGAAGGGGGTGCGCGCTGGTCTCGCGGCGAAAGAGCAGGAGAACGATGCCTGGAAAACCGGCGGCGGAATCCCTCCCCGCAACAAGGCTTGGCGCAAAATGGCGTCACTCCTAAGCCTGGATGGCTCCCACCGTCTGATTCCGAGTGTGGGAGAGGCGCAGCATGGCGCGGCATTCGGCGTGGACGGCGACCCGAAAACGACGGCCGTCGGCGGTGGCGAATATGCCTGGAGCTACCAGGTCGATCTCGGCAGCATGGGGCCACTCAGCCGGATCGTCGTTGCCTTCGCCCCGAACGGATACGCTGTTGCAGGAGACATCAAGGTGTCGGCGGACGGGCAGGAGTGGAGCACGGTGAAGTCATGGGAGGACGGCAAAGGCGAGAAGATCGATCTTTCGCTCAAGATTGCAAAAGTCCGTTTTATCCGCGTGTGCGGCAGAAAACCGGACGGCGAGAACCAACCAGGGGTTCAAATGGCGATTGCGGGGCTGGAAGCGTACGAATAGTGGGCCAATCTAATGCAGATTACGGAACCGCGAATATTTAACCGCAAAGAGCGGTGATTTACCACGAATTACCCGAAGTGCACGAATATGGAGAAGAAGGGCCAACCCGGGAAGACAGTAGGGCGGGGGGCCAGTGTTTCGGTGTTTCGCTGAGATGGGGGCACACATCAAGCCGATGGCCAGAAATAAACGCGGAAGGCGGAACCGACCGGGGACCGGGGACGGCTCGGCAGAAGCCTCTCCCCACCGGGTTTTGGATTTTCGCAGCGGGTAACGTAGGGGCAAAACCTTTAACTGCGGATGCCGCTGATCGCACGGATAAACGGGGGCTGGGGAAAAAGCTCAACCGCGAATGGACGAATGGACGAATGGGGGAGGGCGCCGCTTTGCAAGACCTTGGACCTGACTTGCCGGGATTTCCAGGCTTGCCCCTGTCGCGGGCTGGGTTAGGGTCGGGGCATGACAAATGCCCACGTCTCCAACTGGGATGCCAAACTCGCGCGGGTGTGCGCAAACTGCCCGCTGTGCCAGCGTGCCCGCCAGCAGCAGGGGGGGCTGGCCTTCCGGCTGGTCAAGAGCCTGGAGACAAAGGTTTGTCCCTTTTGTCGGGCGTATGAGCGGGTTTACGGTCGGCCGGCCCACGAAGGCACGTCCCCCCGGCCCTCCAAGTAAGCTTTGTCGATGGTTTTCCGCCTATGACTCACGAATACGTTCTCAAATCTGTCCGCCCCGCCGTGGAGCTGCGTATTGACTATGCGCGGGAGCTGAATGAGCAGCAGTACCAGGCGGTGACCGCCACGCCGGGACCGGCCTTGGTGATCGCCGGGGCGGGCTCGGGCAAGACGCGCACGCTGACCTACCGGGTGGCCTGGCTGATCGAGCAGGGGATCCCGCCGGACCGCATTCTGCTGCTCACCTTCACCAACAAGTCCGCCGCCGAGATGATGCAGCGCGTGAGCGGGTTGCTGGGCGGGGATACCCACGGCCTCTGGGGGGGAACCTTTCACTCCATCGGCGCGCGCGTCCTGCGCCGCCACGCGGAGGCCGCCGGTTATCGGCCGGATTTCACCATCCTGGACCGGGACGATTCCGAGGCGCTGATCAAAACATGCCTGTCGGAGATGGATATTGACATCAAGGCCACCCGGTTTCCGAAGGCACCCGCGTTGGCGGACATCTTCTCGATGGCCGTGAACACGAGCGTCTCGGTGCGCGAACTGGTGGAGCGCGATTATGAGCAGTTTGCCGAACTGGCTCCCGTCATCGAAACCCTGGGCAGCCGGGTGGTGGAACGTAAGCGCAAGGCGAACGTCATGGACTTCGATGATCTGCTGGTGCAATGGCTTCACCTCCTGCGTTCCCAGGAGGAGGTGCGGGAACTCTACCAGCGCCGATTCCAGTTTGTGCTGGTGGATGAGTACCAGGACACCAACAAAATCCAAAGCGCGCTGATTGATTGCCTGGTCGAACGCCACCAGAACATCACCGTGGTGGGGGACGATTCCCAGAGCATCTATGCGTGGCGGGGCGCGAATTACCGCAACATTCTGGATTTCCCCAAGCGCTATCCCAAGGCGGTGGTCTATCGCATTGAAAAGAATTACCGGAGCACCCCGGAGATTTTGGAGGTGGCCAACGCGGTGATTGCGGCGAATACGGAGCAGTATCACAAGCAGCTCTCCCCGGTGCGCGATTCCGGCATCAAGCCGGTGCTGGTGCAGTGCGGGGACGGCACACAGCAGGCGGAGTTCGTGGCGCAGCGGATGCTGGAACTGCGGGAGGAGGGGGTGGACTTGAACAACATGGTTGTGCTTTACCGCTCGCACTTCCATGCCTTGGAGCTGCAACTGGCTCTGACGCAGCGCAATATCCCTTTTGCCATCACCAGCGGCATCCGCTTCTTTGAGCAGGCGCACATCAAGGATGTGGCTGCCTGGATTCGCCTGCTCGCCAACCCCCCGGATGAGCTGAGCCTCAAACGACTGGTGGAAATGATGCCCGGAGTGGGGGGGAAAGCGGCGGCCAAGCTGTGGACCAGGTTCACCGCCGCCTGGGAATCGCTGGAGACTCCCGCTCCCGAAGGGCGTCGTTCCCTGGCCCTGGCACTGCAGAAGATCGCTGCCGAGGTGCCGAAGAAAGCGGCGGTGGCCTGGGCGCAGTTTGTCGCCACCATGGCCCAGGTGGAGGCACCGGAGGTGGCGGGGCAGCCGGGGGCGATCATCAAGCTGGTCATTGAGGCCGGCTATGAGGATTACCTCAAGGAAACCTACGACAACTATCGGAACCGGCTGGAGGATCTGGAGCAGATGGCGGCCTTTTCCCGGCAGTTCAAGACCCCGGAGGAGTTCCTGACCCAATTGGCCCTGATGAGCAATTTGGAAGCCGAGGGCGAGCGCGCCAACAAGGATCGGGAGGAGGAGCGGGTGCGGTTGAGCACCATCCACCAGGCCAAGGGGCTGGAATTCGATATCGTGTTTATCATCATGCTCTGCGACGGCTTGTTCCCTTCGGGCCGGTCCTTGGAGGTGGAGGCCCATATCGAGGAGGAACGCCGCCTGTTCTACGTGGCGGTGACCCGGGCGCGGAATGAGCTTTACCTGAGTTTTCCGCTGATGCGGGTCGGCTATGACCATGGCTACGTGATGCAGGAACCCTCCCGTTTCCTCGGTGAAATACCCAGGAAGTTGCTTGACCAGTGGCATTTGCGCGAGCATTGATTCCAATGAGCCTTCAAGATGAGCCTCATTCGCTTGTTCTTTGGGCCGCTGGCGTTGTTGCTCGCTCGTTACAGATCGCTGCGGATATGCGCCTCGCTCGCGCCTAGCCAGCGGCCCAAAACCCGGCGCGCCTTAAGCTCATCTTGAAGGCTCATTGGAATGAGTCGCTTGCACTGCCGGACTTGCGCGGTCACAAGACACGGGGTATGAGTGGAAGCGTGGATCAGACTTGGTATCAACAGACTGCCGTGGTGATTGTGGGGCATGGCTCCTCGCTGAATCCGGATTCCGAAAAGCCGGTTTGGCGGCAAGTGGAACGTT
>CAIYYI010000321.1 GCA_903930345.1 uncultured Verrucomicrobiota bacterium | reverse complement strand
TTTGGGATCTGACGCAGCGCAAGGATTCACCCAGTGGCCGACCTTCGGCCGTCAGCGCGGTGGCGCGGACGGATTTGGCGGTGGTCAACCCGCCCAGGTTAACCGTGCCGGTTACCGGCTCAATCAGCACCGGGCTGTTGCCCCATTCGGCGAGGGTCTGACCATCGGCGGCGAACTGCTGGCCGGTGTTCACGGCCGCACCCGTCGTAGCCACAAGCAACAGCTTCCCGGCCTGGGCAATGGGCTGGTCGTCCAACGCGGTGAGAGTGAGGACGCAATACGCATTGGTCACGTCGGCGCTCAGATGCGGAGTGGTTTCACCACTGCCCCGCACGAAGCCGATCAGGGACTGGCTGCGCGGGGTGGAGACGGTGATGACACCCCGCTTCTGGTCGGCGTGGAGCCAGCGAAGTTCGCCCGTGTCAGCGGCGAGTTCGGACGGAGGTTTGCCCGCGTAGGGATTGGGGTATTTGGCCGGGCGAACCTCGGCTGTATCCGGGTGGGTTTCATCCAGCCGCCACCGCGTCGCGTGCTCCAACGGAGTGGTGAGCTCAAAGCCCGGCTTGAAGAACGGGCGATGCTGCCACTGCACCAGGCGCATCGCCGCGATGGTTTCGTCGGGCGTGTAGGTGCGGACCAGCGTCTCCCTGGCTTTGGCCACATCGTGGCGGTGCCACATCAGGCTGGCGGCGGTGAGCTGGGCGAGCTTCACTGGATCCTGACTGACATCAAACCATCCGTTGCGAGGCAAGCCCTGCTTGGGATCGCCCATCCGGCCGCGCTCCCAGTCGAACCAGACGATGCCGTCCCAGTCGTGAAATAGCGCATACGCTGTCAGCGCGACGTAGCCTTCGGCACCGAACTTGTGTGGGAACGGATGGTTCACCTCGGAGATGGTGAACGGCCGGCCGGCGACGGGGGTGCGCGCGAACTGGGTGAAGGTCGAGTCGAGCGGGTCGTTGACCATCGGGTCGTTCCTGGTCCTGGTGACCTTGCCGATCTCCGGGTGTTGCCAGTAGCCGTGGCCGTCAATCACATCAAACTGAAGCATGCTGCGGATGTGCGCGTAACCCGCGAAGCCGTCGTTGTGGTCGCCGGACCCGGAGAGCAATGACTGGCAGCCAAGTTCGTCGCGGATGAGCCGTTTCATACCGGCGAAGTAGTTTGACTCAACGCCCATCAGGAACTCCGCCTCGGAGTGGAAACGCAGCGCCGTGGCGTTGGTGAAATCATTCGGGGCAAGCCGCGGAATGAGCGCTTGCGCGGCGGCCCTGGCTTCCTTGCGAATGGCGGCGACTTGCTCCGGTGTCCGATGCCTGGCGAGCCAGACGTTATATTGTTCCGTCAACTCCCGGTCGTAGCTCACCGGGATGGGCGACCAGGAATCGCCCGCCTTGTCATCACGGCCGACCAGGCGCCACTGGGTCCACGCTTCGAGCAGCGAGTTCTCATTCACCATCTCGATCGTGATGATGGCCGGCTCCTGGCGATATTCGGCGCCGGTGTAGGGGTTGCGATGCGTGAGCAGGTTGCGCGTGAACTCGTGCTGCAGCTCGATGAGGCGAGGATTGAAAAAAGTCGCCCCCTTGCCGATGCCAAGAATCTTCCAGTCACGCACCCCGTCGCCCTCCTTAAATTGGCGGTGCACGTTCATCGTGAGGCTCGTGTAGATGCCCCGTTTCTTCAGTTCGGAGATGAAGAAATCAAGCCGGTCGAGATTGTTCGTGTCGAAGGCGCGCGTGTGGTTGGTCTGGCTGACGAAGAGGCACTGCCCCCAGTCGGCATCCAAATGATGGAAGCGCGCGATATTGAAGCCGAGCCTGGCCAGATCCTCCGCGATGCGCGGCGCCTGGTCCTTGGGTGGGAAACAACTGGTGGAGGCAAGGTTAACGCCCCAGAGGCGCAGGCGGGAACCATCAGCCTTGATGAAGTGACCGTCTTGCACGCGCACATAGCCCCCCTGGCCGGCGGGCGCGTCGAGGAAGCGGGAGAGGTCGAGAACCGATTCGTGAGCGCGGGACCAGTCCCAGGAGAACGCTTTCAACTCAGAGGCAGCGATTGAACCTTTGAGCAGGTCCTCCAGCACCGGGTCCATCGCCCGCGCCCAGAGCTCGTAACCTTTGGCGCTGAGATGGAGCTTGTCCTTGGCGTAAAGCTCCAAGTTCAGCGCATCGCTGCCACTGAGCATCTGCTCGCTGAAATCGAGGATCCGAACCCGCTGGTCATCGGCGAGTTTCGCGACGGCGGCGTTGATGGCGCGTACCCGCTGGCGGCTCTTGCCATCACCCTGGTCGAAGAAGTGCGTGTTGCCCAGCACAAGAACTTTGGCCTGCGGGCATGTCTCCTTCAGCCGCGCCAGCACGGCCTGGATGCCTTTGACCGTGTCCGCCGCGTCGAAGCCGGGCCAGACGTTGTTCACGCCCACGGACAGCATGACGACTTTCGGGTTCAAACCGTCGAAAATGCCCTGGTTAATCCGGTAGAGGAGCTGCGGGGTGCCGTCGCCGCCGACGCCGAAGTTGACCGCACCCAGCTTCGCGTAGTGCTCCTTCCAGCGCGGTTGCTCGCTCCAGCCTTGCACGAGAGAATCTCCCAGGAAAACAACTGCGGCCTGACCCTGTTTGGCGCGCTTGAGTTGCCCGTCCAGGACCTGACGCCATGCCTGCGGGTAGTCGGGGTAGAAACCTTCGGCGGGATCACAGGAATGCTTCGCCTTGGGAGGCCCCTGGGGCTTGGGACGCGCCACAGAACTGGGTTGGGCGCCGGCGCCGGGATCGGTGCCGTCAAGACTTGCGTCATCCAGCCAGGCCACGCCCGCCCCCTGGATCATCAGCACCACCGCCGCGCGGGCGGCATTGGTGGGCAGAGTGACTTCGCCCTCGGCCTTGCGCCAGTCCAGCCCGGTGATGGCGTTGCCCACCACCTTGAAATCAATCCCCTTCCAGTCGGCGGTGAAGCTTTGCAGCGCGAGCATGGCGTTGGCGCCGCCGTCGGCACGGACCCAGCCGGAGAGTTTCAACCTCGCGCCGCCTTTCACCTCGAAACTCTGCGACACCTGCGCGTGCGCCGCGCCCTCCACCGCTGCGAGCGCAAGCGAGGCCGGAGCCGAGTGGTAAGTGGCCGTGTCGCGCGTGACTTTGATTTTGCCCTGACCCACCCATGTTTGCGTCCAATGGTCGGGCTGTTCGGCGCCGTCGGTCATTTTCGGATTCCTGAGGCTTAGCTCCTGAATGCGCGACGGAGTTTGGTCGGCGGCTGGCGCTGACAGGACGCCCAGAAAACCGGCGGCAAAGAGGGCGATGGCTGGAAGGATCCGGGCTCGGGAGGGTTTCATTCAAAAAGGAACCAATAGGTTTGCTGCGCGGTGACCGGAAAAATGAATACAGGGGCGATCACCCCCCCGCTTCCAGGAGCGGTTGAGGGCTGGGCGATGTTCGTATTGCTTTTTCACGAGGCCTAACGGATCTCCATGCTGGCCACTCGGTAATACCCTTGGGCGTCGCGCGTGGCCGCTTTCAGGGCGAACTCCACCGGGCGAGTCTTACCCTGGTTCACGTAGAAAAGGCCGAGGGCCACAGCATAGGTGCCGGCTTTGAGGTCGGCCGGCAAAGCCAGTTCATACCGTGACTGGACCGGCGCTCCCGGGAGCCACGACTTGCAGCCTGTCGCCAGCACGCGCACCAGATTGGTGCCAGCGCCCGAAACCATCACCCGCAGCTCGAACGGGGCGTAGGGCGGCGCCACACCGCGGTTTTCCATACGCAACGTGAGCGGCATGGTGGCCCCGGCAACCACGGAATCGGGCAATTCAACGGACTTCGGGAAAAGCCAGTAGCCGCAGCGGTTGAGCATCTCGCGGGTGAACTCCGGATTGTCCGCCAGCCATTCGTGCGCGTAACCGTGGTAGCCGATGTAGGTCGCGTGCAGGAGCCCGAGCGCCCCGCGGAAATAGTCCGGGCCGGTCTTGCCCTTGCCAAACTTGGCCACGGCGAAGTCGGGACGCCCTTCCCAGTTGCCCGGTTTTTTGACGGAGCCGTAGTGTTCCAACTCGAACACGGTCGGGGTTTTCGGATACGCATCCGCGAAGAACTGGGGGCTGCGCACGGTGAAGGTGTCGCTCACGCCCTGCAGATAGCCATTCACAAGAATGCTGTCGTCGCGGTAGCTGATGCCATTGGTCAGCACGTGTTGATGCAGGGCGGCACGTTCGGTCGGATTGGACAACGCATACACGAAGTCGTCCGATATCATCAGGGGCGCGTGTTTGAAGTGCTTGAGGTGAAGGTCAATGTGCTTTTTGCGAGCGGCAAACCCGTACTCCTTGCGGCTGCCGGCCCAACAGTGTCCCTCGCCCCAGTCGCCGATGCTGCCGATGTCCACGTAGCGGACCCAGGGCTGGCGGTCGTACCGCGCCGCGAAGGCGGCCAGGAAGGTTTCCAGCTTGGCCAGGAAGATGGGGTCGTCAAACACCGGTTCCCACGGTCCTTCCGGGCCGGTGGGCTTGCCCATCCGGTAATACCCGCCTTGCGCGCCGGCTTCCATGACCCAGCGCGGGGTGGCAAATTGCTGTTCGATGCGGTCCGTGCCGGTTTCCTTGCAGCTGATGCGAAAGGCAATGCCCAGCCCATGCGCTGTCCACTTATCGACGAGCCGGTCGATGACCGTCCAATCGAACTGGTTTTCCTTCGGCTCGAGGTAGGCCCATGCGAGGCGGATGTAGAGATGGTCCATGCCTGGGAATTCCAGCAGGTCGGCATCGCGGGCGAGCTCGTATTTGTTGATGTGGTTATCGGGATAGTGGTGGTACCAGCCCTTGAGCGGATTTACCAGAACGCGCGTGGCGTCGTGCAGCGGCGTCAGGTCGTGGACCACGGAAGCCGCAACCGCCATGGAGGGGACCACGGAACCGATTGACAGTATGGCAAGAATGAAGAGGTATTTCCTAATCCAATTCCACGTGCCTGGTGGCCTCGGTGTTGATCGGTCAGTTTTCATAAGGGAAATCATTGATCGGTTTTGGAGGCGCTGGGATTCCCGCCCCAGTGTCGGTTTGGCTCCGGTCCAAGTTCCAGTTCCAGCGTGCCGCCTTTCACCAGTTCCGCGTGCGCAAACCAAGCTTGCTCCAGCGGGCGGCCATTGAACCTGGCAGACTGGATATAACAGTTGGCGGCGTTGTTCTGGCGGGTGGTGATATTGAACGAACGCCCGGGAAAGTAGCGCGGATCCAGGTGAATCGTCACGCGATCGAATATCGGACTGGTGATCTGATACGTCGGCTTGAGCGCCGCGCCGCCTTGCACATCAAAGAGACCAATGGCCATCAACACGCCCAGCGCGCCCATCTGGCCCTGGTCCTCGTCACCGTTGTAGCCGCCGAAGGGTGTAATGTCGCCGAAGGTCCGACTCTTCACCTCGCGCACCCACTTCTGGCTGAGCCACGGCGCGCCGGCAAGGTTGAACAGATGTGCCATCTGTGCGCCGGGTTGGTTGTCGTAGTCCACCCAGGCCAGTTCGTGTTTGCCGTGTTCACCGAGGAAGCGAAACGGTGCGGCCCGCTCAAACTGACCTTCCAGCGAGGCCACGTATTTTTCCGGTCCGCCGAAGAGGCGCATCAAGCCGGGCAGGTCATGCGGCACGAAATGCGTGAAGATCGCGGAGTTGGCTTCCACGAAGCCCTTGCCGGCATTGGGGCCTGCGGGCGTGAACTTCGGCAGCCAGGTGCCGTCCTTGCGACGCGGGCGCATCCACTGGACGCTGGGGTCCCAGACATTCGTGTAATTGGCCGAGCGGCGGAGCAGCCAGCCGGCATCCGCCTGATGGCCCAGCGCGAGGGAGAATTGCGCCAGACACCAGTCTTGCCAGGCGTACTCGAGGGTCATGGCCGCCCCCTGCCGATGCATGCCCTTACCTTCAATGCCTTCCGGCACATAGCCCCTCTGAATGTAGTAGCTCATGCCGCCGCCGCTGGCATTTGTGCCGTGCTCGTAGCCCGCGTGATCGCGAATGCCCCCCGGCAGCGCATTCTTGCGGAGGCCAACGTAGGCGCGCTCCGCATCGAAACCGCGAATGCCTTTGTTGTAGGCGGCGGCGAAAAACGGCGCCGCCGGATCACCCGTCATCACGAATGTGTAGTTGCCGCCCGCCGGGCCGCGCGGAATGAGGCCGCCGTTATTGAACATGTCCACCATCGTGTTGCAGAAGGCGTCCATCACGTCCGGGTAGGCGAAGGACCAGAGCAGGTTCAGATTCCACTGCGAGCCCCAGAGCGCATCGAAGTTGTGGTGCGTGTAGAGCGGCTGCCCCGCTCGGCTGAGGCGCGTGCGGCGAATCACCGGGCCGTTTCCGGTCATGTCGCAGTAGTGGCCGTCCGCGTCGCTCACTATGCGCCGGCCCAGCAACGCATGCCAAAGGTCGGTGTAGAATTTCACGCGCTGCGCCTCGCTGCCGCCCTCGACTTCCATGCGGCCCAGCCAGCGGTTCCAGTCATCGCGCGATTCGCGCACGACGCGGTCAAAGTCCCAGTGCGGCAACTCCGCCGCAAGATTGCGTCGCGCGCCCTCTTCGCTGGTGTAGGATAGCGCGGTCTTGAGCAGGACAGCTTCGCGCGGCGGTGTTCCGAAACTGATGAAAGCCCCCGCGCCCGGGCCGGAGATGCGCCCAGTCGCAGAGGTTGAGACCGCTCCATTTGTCCAACCCCCGAAATGCGCGAACGGCTGGCTGAGCTGCGCCACGAAATAGACGGTGAATGGCTTCGGCCGGCGTTGCGTGGGAGCCATGACAGCGTGCCCGGCAAGCTCAGTGTTGCTGACCCGGCGCACCTCGCTGGAGGCAATGGGGCCCATCAAGGTCGCCCCGGTGTCGAAGAGGATGTGCGCGGGCTTGTCCGATGGAAATGCATAACGATGCATCCCGACGCGCGTCGTGGACGTGAGTTCCGCCGTGATCCCATAGCTGCGCAGCAAGACCTTGTGATAGCCCGCCCGCACCACCTCGTCATCGTGGGAAAACTCGGAGGCGTAAGTATCCATGCCGAGGTGCCCGCGCATCTCGCCGGTCACGGGCAGCACCGCCAGGCCGTATAATTGCCAGTCGTGAATGTGGCTGAAGCAGCGGATTTTCTTGTCGCCGTAAAGGTAGCCATTCATCCAGTCGCCGCCCGTGCGCGTGTCGGGACTGAGGTTCACCATTCCAAACGGACGGCAGGCGGAGGAGAAATATATCCAGCGCGACTTGTGGCTGTCTATGAGGGGATTGACGCAATCCACCGGCTCGCGGGCCGGGCCGTTCATCGCGCCCCCGGCGATCTGCCAGGCGTCCTTAATCGGAGGGGTCGGCCGTGGCGGCATGCCGGCAGTCTGCCCCACAGAGATGAGGCACAGAATCGGCAGCAAGAGGAGAGCCTGTTTCATAACCGAGATTGGACTGGGGAATGCATCCGGATTATTCATGTGGTGCCCCTATTTCTTCCGTGTTTCATCGGGCGTGATACGCAGCAGGCTGCGTCCGGTGAGGTTGACATGGAGTTCGGCCCATCCGTTTTGCTGCGTGAGACTCGCGTCCGCACCGCTGACACGAGCGAAGGGAGTGTTCCAGGGCAGGCGTAGAATAACGGGTAGCGGAGCGGGAGAGGGCAACGTGGGCCGGACCCATGGAGAGGCTCCAGGCGCAGAGTGGAATTTCACGTGTGCGATGGCGGTTTTTCCAGAAACGCGGAAAGAAAGCTCGCCGCCAAACTCTCCATGCCGCCCGAGCAACGCACGGTAGTCCACTTTCATAGTGCCCGCTTTCTGATCGGTGAAAAGAATGGTTTCCTTCTTATCGGGCTGCTTAATGCTGAGGCTCCATGTGCTCCGGCACTCCGGGACGCTGACTTCGAGGAGCGGGAACCTGTCAAGGTCAACATCGAAACTCTTGAAAAAACCGGCATAGGTTTTGTCCACCCCCGGGGTGACGACAGCAACGCGATTGCTGACCGCAGCTTTGCCGAAGAACCAGGACCAGCCGTCCAGATTGGTGAAGGAGTGCGATGGGTCACCGGGCGGCAGGGGAGGATGGAACCGATCGATCTCGGCCGGGTTCAACACCAAAGAGACACCGCCGTCGGCATGCGTCGCAGCGGCAACGTAAACACCGCGCAATGGTTGGCCGTTGGTGCTGATCAGCGAGACGTCGAGACGTCGTCCACCGTCCTTGGAAAGGGCAAAATAGTCCGCCATCACGGCGTATGCGGGACGCGGCTGGCCGTTCTCATCAATCAGGCTGTATGGATGTTTGTCTCCCCCCGCATGAAAGACACTGAGTTTGGTGAGGCCATTCGCCAGCAACCGTGCCACCGCGATGTCGAGCAAACGGGCCTGCACAGCCGGAGTGAAATTGGGGGGCGGCTGGAACCACTCGGAGTTTTGCCACGGGAAACCTTGCTCGTTGCAGCAAATCTCAGTGTCAATCCCGCGCGAGTAACAGAACCCCTCATGCATCCCGAACGTCATGTCCCAAGCTGGCGACTTGCCCGCATAGGCGTGGAACGCAAACAGGTCGGCGAGCTTGAGCGCGCCGCTCTCCTGCATGGCGATCACGAACGGTTCGCTCGGCCCCGCCATGCCGCCGGTGATGATGGTTGCGCGCGGCTGGTGTTTCCGAATCTCAGCGGCCATCGCCTTGAAAAAGGCTACGTATTCCCCATAAGTCCCTTGCCAGAACTGGCGGCTGTTGGTCTCGTTCCACAATTCGTAAGCGGCGACCCGAGCGCCGTATTTCCTGACGAAATGTGAGACGATTTCCGCGTACCGCGTGTTGTCGGGTGGAACGACGTGTGACCGACCGCGTCCGGCCTTAAAACGTTCCTCAGAAATCGCGCTCCATTCCGCCGTGCCCTCGAACAATAATTCAACAGGCGCGCCTGTGCCGAGATACATCTCCAGCTTCTCCTCCGCTTTCTTAAACTGGTTTGGCTTGTCCGGTGCCAGCACTGTTTGCGTGCGGATATTGGCCCGAATCGAACCCCATTGCCTGGTCAGTTCCATCGGCACAGTGTTTTTGCCTCCGAAGGCGGCCATCCCGTTCAGCCCGATCACCATCGTCGGTGACGACTGCGGGCGCTGTTCGATCTGCACGGCGTCGAAAAAGACCGGCTGCGTGCCCGGATTAGCCAAGGTCAATGTCGTTGCCTTGTCATCCGGTGGCAGAAACACAATCCGTGTGAATTCAGCCGCCACACCGGATAAATCGGGCGCGCTGATATTGCCCAACCCGCCCGCATCCAGGTACGTGAACAATTCATTCCACACGATCGTGTTGCCAAACTTTGCGCTCAGCCCGGAGCCGCTTGCGGCATACGCGCCGCGGACGCGCAAAAAGAGGAGGCCCGGGCCGCGTGCCGGCAACTGCAAGGTGGCGGTTGCGCCCGGCGCGAGCGACGGTGGCAAGGGTGCACCGAGGTCGAAGCTGGAGCCATCAAATTTTCCCCATCGAATCACCGGGGTGGCCTTGTCCGGCTCCACGCTGCCGATGGGCAGGCGGTTTCGCAACGGTGGCAGCGGTTTCACCGCAAGTTCCACCCGCATCTCAGGTGTCAATATCAGTGTTCCATCGCGCAAATCTCCGGCCAGATGAGCCATGGCAACCAGGGTTTTCGTTTCCTTGAGATACGAATCGAGGGTGGCGATGATTTCCCGCCGTTTTCCGTTCTGCACGACATAGAGCTGGGGAATCACATCTGCGCCGTCAATGCGGCGACTGCGGATAAGCGGATAGACTTCTCCGCCGGTCGGAACGAAGAAATTACCAGCCAACTTGCCCTGGCTGAGATCGGCGGCATCGGGCACATATTGTTTCAGCAGCGGTGTGACCGTGTGCATCACCCCCTGATCGTGCATGCCGACATTGAAAACATAGCGGAGCCCAAGGTGGCCGAGCAATGCCTCGGTTTGCCAGGCAAATGTCGGGTTCTTTGGTGCCATTGTCCACCATCCGTCCGGCTCCTTTTCAATGGCCACAAGAAATGGAATTCGCCCCGACAGAGCCACCAGCACGCCGCCCTGATCGGTGAATGTCTGGAGCGCCGTGAGGCCGGATTTAGGGACGGAATCGCCAGGCAGGATCAGGACATCATATTTCGCCGCAAGATCGTCGAGCTGTTCCGTTGTCACACGCCGGGCCTGCAAGGCGGATGCGGCAGCATCAAGCTGGACGAGATCGAGCTTAAACCGGAACTCGCGTGTGCCCCGCTCCGGGTCCCATACCGCCACGCGAGGTTCGCCTGACCACGCTAAAATCGCTGTGAGAAAATAGAACAACCATTTCATGTTGCTTGGTTTCGGTTTGCTGATTGGACGGATGGCCATCGCAACCAACACCAAAGGAAACACCAGGGTGCTTTCATGTTCAACTATATTGGCAACTGCGGATTCATGTCCACTACGAACAGAAACCCCAAGTCAGGGACAATTTCGGAACAAGGCTCCATGGGTTCATGGCGGGGTCATGGAGTCTGTTCGATGGTCAGGCCGTCAATGCTGATCGCAGTGGCGTTGTGCCAATCGGGCATGAGCGGCAGGAAGACCAGTTCGTGGCCGGCGGTAAGTTCCACGCGAACCTTGAAGGGCACGGGCGAGCCGTCTCGCGGGAGTTCTATTGTTTGGAGCGGCGCGGCGCGCTGGGTGTCTTTCTTGAACACGCCCAGCTTGAAGGTCTTCGCCCCGCCTTCCCACGGCATGCTCTTCGCAGTGCCGGTGGCAACGTAGATGCCCGCCTGCGGCGCGACGAACAGGAGCGCGCAGGTTTTCTGGCCCGCATTTCCAGTCCACGGCCCGCGCACGGAGGCACGAAGGCTGCCATTCTCGACGCGCGCGGCGGGTTGGCCGCCTTGCTCATGTTCCGTGGCTTTCCATTCCGTGCCGCTCCAGGCCAGCGGGATGTAGGCGTCGGCCATGATCGGATTGTCGGGCCAGAGTTGGTCAAGCCGCCAGACTGGCCGACCGCCGGTGAGGATGGGGTTGCCGTCGGTGCTGCCTTTCTTCACGCCATCCCAAGCGGCGGGGAGCTTGAAAACAAGGCCGCTGCCAGAGGCGGTCGCGGCTTTGCCGCCCAACCTCACGCAAAGGTCGCGCAACTTGCAATCCCCGCCGGCGAACCCGCCCTCAATCTGCGGCACGAGCGCAAACTCTTCGCCTGCAGCCACCGTGATTTGCAGCGAGTCCAACGGCGTCTTGCCACCGTGCGGAATCACGACGTTGCCGACCTCCGCCGCGCCACTCGCCTTCTTGTGGAAGAGACGAAGCGTGGTCTTGTTCTTGCCGTCCCAGATGCGGCATTCGGCAGTGCCGCCCAACGAATACGTGCCGCTTTGCGGAGCCACGAAGGTCAGCGCGGCCACGCGCCATTGTGGCGGGTTGCCGTGCGGCGCGCGCGTGGCAAGATTCAATGCGCGACCATCAAGGCGCGCGCCAGGTTGGCCACCGAAGCCGCCCTCCTTCACGTTCCAATCGGTGCCGGTCCAGACCATCGGGCGATAGTTCGAAGGCTTCTTGGGATCGGGCGGCCAGATTTGCTCCAGCTTCCACACGGGCTTCCCCTCGGCCGTGGCCACGCTGCCTTCGGATGATCCTTTGGCCTGGCCTTCCCACGTCGGCGGCAGGTTCCATGACGGCGCGCTGCCGCTGCCGTTGCTGACGAAGCTGGCGTGCCTGCGGTCCAATGGCGCAAGCTTTTCCGCGAACTGCTTGCCGGTGATGCTGCCGTTGGCGGCGTAGAGAATCACGGGCCGGCCGGTTTGGGACAGTTTGAGCGTCTTCGGCGCGGTGACGTTGTTTCCCATCATGTCCTCGGCCACCAGCGAGGTGCCGAAGTCGGGCAACTCCAGGGTGGCGTCGGACTTCGATTCTCGGTCGGCGTAGGCGATCATCACGCCGCGATGGTTGCGCTGGTCCTGGAAGATGCAGAAGTTGGCACCGGGCGGGCGGACGAAGCCGGCGGTCTCGCTCACGCCGATGTGATGCGCGAGCACGTTCCACGCGGCGGCGATGGGCAACGGGTAGTTATACCAATCCCACAGCATGGTGCCCGGCCCACTGTAATCCCAAAAGCTCATGCCATGCTGCTCGTAGGCCGTGTGGAAAAGAATGGTCTTGTCCTGGCCGTTGGCAGTGAGTTCGGCCACGCAATCGAAGATCGCGTTGGCGCTCTGCGCGCTGGTCAGGTGCGTGCAGGCGATGGGTTCATCCACGGCCGTGTTCGAAAAGGCCCAACCTTCGTTGAACCAAATCTCGACGTGCTTTCCGCCCGCTTCGTCCAGGTTTTGGCGCATTCGTTTCAGGGAAACAGCATCGGTGAGCCAGCCCTCGTGATAGTCGTGCCATGACATCACGTCGATGAACTTCAGCCCGCCGGCCTTGAAGAAGGCCGCGTTCACACCGCTGGGAATGCCATACACGTTATCCACCATCACCTTTGCCTTCGGGTCGATCTGCTTGATCAGGCGCGCGGTGCGGATGGTGAACTTGGCGTATTGCTCCTTGGCGTCGTCCCAGTGGTCGAACTCCGGCTCGTTCTCGATCTCGTAGATGACCGACCGGGTTTTGTAGTGCGTAACCGCGCTCTTCACGAACTTGTCCCAGACCGTCTCGACGCTGAGATCGTCCCAGCGTGGATCGTTGGCGGGCCAGCGCATATCCTTCGGCAGCGGATGATCTTTCTCCATGATCCATTTCGGCGGCGGGTAAAGGACCAAATGTGATGACTGCCCGTGCGCCTCCTGCTCATCCAGTTCCTGGTCAAACCATTTCCATGTCCACGATGCCGCGTCCTTCACATCTGCCGGCTCTTTCGGCAGATGGTCTTCACCGTTGGCGTGCGGACGCCAGCGGATCCAGCCAAAACCGAGCCTTTGAAACTTCTGCACGCTGCCCAGCCCGCCGGCAAACGAGCCGCCAAACCGCTCGCGCCAGTCGGGTTTCGTGGCGGACTTCGGATAAGGAAGCGAAGTGAGGGGAAGATCGGAGGAGTCAATCGGTGATTTGAGATCGTCGAAGACGCTCACACGGGCCAGCACCATGCCGACCGAGGTGAGTTTCATCATCACGGTTTCGCTGATCGTTTTGCCGGGCGGAACGGCGAGCCTCTTTTCCACCGCTTCGCCGACGGCGCTCTTGCCCTCGTAATCAAAGAGTTGCCAGCGTACCGTGAGCGCGCGGGTTTCCTTGCCCGGGTTCGAAACGTGCGCCGTCACACGCGGTGCCGCGCCCCGATCGAAAATGTTCGCCCGCGCGCCCGCGTAGCCGGGCAGGTCTGGGCATTCGGCCAGAACTTCAATTTCTCGCCGCGGCACATAAACGGGCGTGCCTTCGCGGCCCTGTGTGACCGTCACACCGTCTATATAGATGGGCAGCGAAGTGCCGCCCCCGCCAATCTGGACGAGGTAATGCGGGTTTGGCCAGAAGCCGTCCTGCGGCACATCGGCCGGCCAGGTGAAGGAGACGCGCTGCCATTCGGTTCCAAACTGCGCACGCTGCCCGCCTTCACGCGCCCAGAGCCGCTTGGACTTTTGCCCCACTTCGCGGGCACTCGGCGGCATTGCGACTTCCACCATGCCCGGCTTATCACCCTTGACGAAGAAGCTCACCGTGAACGGTTCGCCCCGCTTGGCCACAAACGGCGCGCTCATGGCGAAGCTCTTCTTGATGCACAGCGCATGTTCGCCAACGACACCACTTCCGCGGACCAGTGAATAATCGTTGGTTTCCAGGTTGTGCCAGTAAAGCATTCCGCCCTCGAATGAGCCGTTGCGCAGAAGGTTGCCCGGGGTCTCCGGCAGCGCAGCGGTGGCCGCCACAATGGCCCAATTCAAAGCTAACAGCACAGTGGCCATAGGCGCCAAATGATGGAGCACTCGTAGTCTCATGGGTTGTTCGAATTGCTCATGCCAGGACTGAATTCTCATCGGATGATTGTTTCACTTTCCCTTCACCCGTTCCAACACGAAGTTGTCCACGAAAAACGTGTTGGTCTTCTGTGTCATCGCGGAGAAGCCAACCCAGCCCAGTGTGTGGAATCCTTTGCGGTAGGGCAGGTCGTCGAAGACGCGCGGGGCCGCGTCCCCGGGCAGTGTGACAGCGAGGTGATACTTCCCGGTGCTGTCCGGGCCGACGCCGCCGGTCATTTCGATGCGTAACCATTCGCTGAACGGCACTTTTAGCAAATCCTTGCCGGCGGACTTCAACATGCCGTCTTCCATCACGTCGAGGGACATGCCGGTGGTGTACCAAGGGTCGTTGTCGCGGGACTCGAAGCTGGGCCGCGCGCCCGGCTCAACGCGCAGGTCGAAGGCGATGCGGACCACGCCGCTCGGGTGCAGGAGGTATTGCACGAGATGCGGGAAGTAGGTCGCGCCGCCGGGGCCGTCCTTGAACTTGAGGTTCTGTTTGCTCCCACCCGCGCCGGTCTCGGCGGTGACTTCGACGTTCTCGTCGCGGTTCGCGGCCATCAACTGCCAGCCGGGCATCCCCTGGCCGGGCCTGAGGAGTTCAAAGTCCTCGTGGATCTCGATGGGCGGCTCGGGTGGCGCGGGCGGATAGGCGCGCGGCGGCTTCGGCAAACCTGCGGTCCGCGCGTTCTTCGTCACGCGGCCAACGGCGCTCAGGTCAAAGGGCACAAACCCGATTTGTGCGGCGGGAGAGCCGGGCTTCAGGCGGAAATCACCGGCGTCTGGGTTCACGAACAGCGGGTCCGCCACCACCACGCCGGGTTCCCGCTCGCGCCATTTTTCCAACGATGCGCCATCGGCAAATTGGATTTTCTCCGGGCTGTTCACGCGCCAGTAGAGATTGCTGCGGAAGGTGCTTCCATGCCGGTGCTGGCGTCGCGACCGCCGGGTGCAACGTGGAAGTCGGCAGCCATCCCTGACGCGAGAGAACAGACAATGCCCGCCAGGGCGGCAACCGTACTCCGCCACAGCCGCGCATGAAATGAGCGCTGGAATAAATCCAACAAACTAGAAGTCATGGCAGGAACAGACTTCCGCGTCGGCGGCGCTATTCAACTAAAGTTCCCGGGGTGTTCCGGAGCC
Organism: uncultured Verrucomicrobiota bacterium; assembly: GCA_903930345.1. Lineage (GTDB taxonomy): Bacteria > Verrucomicrobiota > Verrucomicrobiia > Limisphaerales > CAIYYI01 > CAIYYI01. The sequence goes on along the minus strand of CAIYYI010000321.1, from coordinate 28,189 downwards.
AAACCATCAAGGGGCCAAGGCCGGGGTTAATTCCCATGAGCATCCAAGCTGAGCCTGATTCGCTTGTTCTTTTGGCCGCTGGCATTGTTGCGCGCTCGTTTGACTTCCCAAGTCCTGCGATATTGCTGCCCCAAACTGGGCTGGGCGCGCCCGCGCCTGGCAGTCAGATCGCTGCGGATATGCGCCTCGCGCGCGCCTCGCTAGCGGCCCAAAACCCGGCGCGCCTTATGCCCACCTTGAAGGCTCATTGGAATACGAGCCGGTAAAAACCGTTGGTGCCCGATTCGGGCCTTGGTAAAGCAACCACTTCCCGCCCGGATCAGACTTGCGGGGTCCGGGTTGGCTTGAGTTTCTGCGAGGGATAGCCCTTAACGGTCTCGCCGCGTTTGCGCAGGGAGTCCGCCAGCGCAAACTTGAACTCTTCCGGCGCGCCCGCCAGCGCCGTTTTGAGCGCCTGCGTGGCCTGCCGACCCGGGATGCGCATCAGGGCGCAGCGCGCGTCCTCCCGCACCTCCTTGTCTGTCAACAGGGTGGCCATGGGGGCGACGGCCTCCGGGGTGCCGATTTCCGAGAGCATCCAGAGCACCTCGCGGCGGACGGCCACGACCTCGCTCTTGAGCAGCGGGAGCAATTCCGCCTGCACCGCCAGGGCTTCCTTGGCCGCGCCGGGGCGGCCGGCGTGGCGCACGACCTTGTAGAGGGCGCGTTTGGCGCACCGGGCGATCTCAAAGTTTGGATCGCTCATCGTGGCGGCCAGCGGTTGGACGGCGGGGGCGCCCGCCGGGCCGGCGTTCTGCCAGGCCGGGCCGCGCACGGCGTCATCGGTGCTCTTGATCTGGCGCAGCAGATCGTCGCTCGCGGCGGCCGATGCCGAGCCGGTTAGGGCGGTGGTGGTGGCGATGGCCAGGGCGGTTTTCAAAGTGTTATGGGACATGATTTCAGCGGGTTTCAGGGTTGCGGTTTCCTCACAGCACATAGGGATAACGCTGCGGGCGGCTCATCATGCGGTGCGCCTCTTCGTCGCCCGTGATCTCCTGCTTCACCGGGTTCCAATGCAATTTGCGTCCGAGGATGAGGGAGAGATTGCCGAGGATGGTCAGGTTGGCAATCGCCGCGCCGGCCTCCACGTTTGAGACCGGTTTCTTGCCGGATTTGATCGCCTGGAACCAGTCCTCGTGGTGGTCAAAGTTCGGGCTCTTGTACACCTCCTTGGCGCCGGGGCCCGGCTTCCAATCCAGGGCCTTGGTCTCGGTGAACACCTGGCCGTCGCCCACCCAGACGACGAGCTTGTCCTTCTCCCCGTGGTACACTGCGCCGTAGCCCTCGCGGATGCCGAGCGCCTTCTGGCGTTCCCGGTCGAAGTACGGGACCATCTCCCCGGGCTGGCTCCACACCAGCGTCCAATCGGGGTTCTTAAACTCATAGACCACCTCCATCTTCAGGGCCACGTCCCAAGCACCTTTGGTGGGGAGCGTCCCCTTGGTCTCGATGGACACCGGGCCGGTATGGTCGGCATCCATGATCCAGAGGGCGTTGCTCATCACATGGGCGCCGCGGTCGCGGATCTGGCCGCCGCCGGATTCGATCATCCAGCGGAAGCTGCCCGGGCAATAGCGGGGGTTGTACTGGCGCCAGGGCAGGGGCCCCAACCACAGATCCCAATCCAGCTCCGGGGGCGGCTCGCAATCGGGCACTGGGTTGTTGTCGGCCGGACTTTCGTAATGCCAGCAGGTGACCTTTTTCACCCGGCCGATATTACCGTTGGCGATGTAGCGATTGGCGAGATAACACTCCTTCTGGGACCGGCCCTGGGAGCCGATCTGCACCACGATCTTGTTGTCCCGGGCCGCCTTCACCATCGCCTTGCCCTCCTCGATGGTGCAGCAGGCGGGCTTCTCCACATAGACATGTTTGCCGCACTGGGCCGCGTGAACGGTCTGCACGGCGTGCCAGTGGTCCGGGGTGGCGATCACCACGGCGTCCAGATCCTTGCGCTCCAGCAGGTAGCGGTAATCGCGGTACGGCTGGGCCTTGCCGCCGGTTTTGCCCACCGCGCTGGCCAGGCGTTTCTGGTCCACATCGCACACGGCGGCCACATTGGTGCGGCCGTGCTCCATGAAGGCGACCATGCGGCTTAGGTGTCCGCCCCCCATGCCGCCCACGCCGATGTGTCCCAGGTTGATCCGTTCACTGGGGCTGACCTGGCCGTTGGCACCCAGCACGCTGGAGGGGATCAGGGTGGGGAAGCCGATGGCGCCCATGCCCAGGGCGGCGGCGCTGGTTTGGAGGAATTTTCGTCGGTCCAGGCGGAGAGTGGGTTGTGTCATAGGCGCACGTTTTTCAAAGGGTGTATTTACGGGTGCATCATGAGGCCCAATCCCGACCCAAAGCAAGCAAAAGCTGGGTTGTGGCGATGTTTTTCGCGCTTTGGGAAACCCTGTGTTTGCAAACCGGGGAGGCTCTGGCATATTGGCAGCCATGAAACCATTCAACCATCTGGCGCTGCTTACCCTCATCACCACCCTGGCCACCTGGGCCGGTCATGCCCAGGAGCTGGTGGGCCGCGAGGAGGCCGTGCGTCTGGCGGTCCGGCTGAACTTTGACCTGTCCACGCTGGCCGATTGCCCCATCCCCACCGACGCCGACACCAAACGGCCGTTCGCCATTAAGGCGGGCGAGCGCGGTGGCATGGTGGTGCCGGAAAGCAAGCTCTCTGCGGCCGGCCTAGAGGCGGCGGGCAAAACCGTGGTGCCGGTGGGACAATTCTGGATGCGCAAATTGGCCCCGGCCAAAGCCGGCCAGGCCCCCGCGCCTGGTGATCTGAAGATCATCCGTGTGGAACACCAGGGCCAGACGGAGGCCGTGCTGCTGTTCACGCTGGGCGCCCGCCGCAACGCGGAGGGCAAGTTGGAACTCCTCGTGTTTGGCAAGGGCCCGGAACCGCTGGTGACCACCCCGCTGAAGGCCGTGGAAACCAAGCAGGAATGGCCGTTGGAGTTTACGGCGGAAAAATCGGATGACTCCGCCGTCGTCACCCTGAAAGTGGCGGGCAAATACCAAGCCGCCTTCACGGTGCTGGAATGCAACGCTGAGTGATCCAGCGGGCTTCGCCAGCCAAACAGCGGTATTGAACTGGCCCCACGATTATGGGCAGACTGGCGGCGTGAAGTGTTTGCCGCGCATTTTTTTGTCCGGGGTTTTTCTGGTCTTGGGCTGGGTGTCGGGCGGGGCTGCCGAACTGGCGGCACCGACGGCCTCCGGCTGTTTTGCCATCCGTGTGGTGGATGACCAGACGGGGCGGGGGGTGCCGCTGGTGGAATTGAAGACCTCCCACTTCGCCACCTGGATCACTGACAGCGCCGGTTGGGTGGCTTTCAACGAGCCGGGGCTCATGGGCAGGCCGGTCTTCTTTGAGGTGAAAAGCCACGGCTACCATATGAACAAGGATGGCTTTGGCTATGCCGGGGCGCGGTTGACTCCGCGCGCGGGGGCCGAGGCCACCATCAAAATCAAACGGGACATGGTTGCGGAACGCCTTTACCGCATCACCGGCGAAGGCATCTACCGGGACAGCGTCCTGCTGGGCCGCCCCACGCCGCTGCGCGAGCCGGTGGCCAATGCGGGCATCACCGGGCAGGATTCCGCCCTGGCGGCGCTGTACAAGGGTAAATATTACTGGTTTTTCGGGGATACCAGCCTGGCCAAGTATCCGCTGGGGGTGTTCCGGTCCACCGGGGCCACCAGCGAGCCGCTAGGGCAGGGGGGGCTGGCCCCTGAGGCGGGGCTGAACCTGCGCTATTTCACGGATGCCGAAGGGGTGGCCCGGGCGGTTTGTCCCCTGGAGAAAAACGAGGGGGTCATCTGGCTGGATGGCCTGGTGGTGGTGCCCGATGGCCCCCGGCCCGAGCTGATGGCCGCGCACTACACCCGGCTGAAAAAACTGGGGGAACCGGTCGAGCACGGTCTGGTGAGCTGGCAGGATAACCAGGAAATCTTCACCCGGGTGCGCACGATCGAAATGTCGGACAAGTGGCGTCACCCCAGCGGGCACCCGTTGCGGCACCAGGATGCCAGCGGCGATTACCTTTACTTCGGCGTGAACTTCCCCACGGTGCGCGTGCGGGCGGACTGGCAATCGGTTCAGGACCCGGCGGCCTACGAGGGGCTGGTGCGGGCAACTGATCCGGCGGCGGGCATGGTCTGGCAGCGCGGCCAGGCGCCCCTGACGCCGGCCGAGGAACGGCGGATGATCAAGGATGGTCGGCTGGACGCCCGCCAGGCCTGGTACCAGCCGGTGGATGCGCAGACCGGCAAGCCGGTGGAGATTCACTTCGGCTCCGTCCGCTGGAACGCCTTCCGCAAGTGCTGGGTGCTGGTGGCCAACCAGCAGGGGGGCACCTCCTATCTGGGCGAAGTCTGGTATGCCGAGGCCCCCGCGCTCACCGGTCCCTGGCGCAAGGCGGTGAAGATCCTCACGCACGAGAAGTATTCCTTTTACAGCCCCCTGCACATGGAGTTTTTCGACCAGGAGGGCGGGCGCTTCCTCTATTTTCAGGGCACCTACAGCCACACCTTTGCGGGGTCCGGCTCCACGCCCACGCCCCGCTACGATTACAACCAGATGATGTACCGGCTGGACCTGCAGGACGCCCGGTTGCGCGCATTGACCCCATGACCCCCTACGAGGCACGATTTGGCGGCACCCGCCTGCTGGTGGGGCCGGAAGGCCAGGAAAAGCTGCGCCAGGCGCACGTGTGCGTGGTGGGCGTGGGCGGGGTCGGCTCCTGGGTGGTGGAGGCGCTGGCCCGCTGCGGCATCGGCCAACTGACCATGGTGGACTTTGACGACGTGTGCGTCAGCAACGTCAACCGGCAACTGCACGCGCTGGATGGGGAGCTGAGCAACCCCAAGGTGGAGGTGACCGCCCGCCGCGCCCGCGCGATCAATCCGGACATCCAGGTGCACGCCTTGCATTCCTTCTTCATCCCCTCCACCGCGGAGAAAATCCTGGCCACCCGCTTTGATTACGTGGTGGATGCGATTGATTCCGCCGGCCCCAAGGCGCTGCTGGTGGCTTCCTGCCAGCAGAAGGGCCTGCCGGTGCTGGCGGTGGGTGGGGCAGCCGGTCGGCATGATCCCACCCGGCTGCGGGTGAACGATCTGGCGGAGATCTCTGGCGATCGCCTCCTGCTCTGGACGCGCAAGAACCTGCGCTGGTACCACGCCTATCCGCCAGCGGGCAAGCCGATGAACGTCGAGTGCGTCTGGTCCACGGAGGTGATCAAATACCCGCCGAAAACCGAGGTGCCGTGCCCGGTCAAGGAGGAGGCCGGCAAGGCGCGCTTTGGCTGCGGTAACGGCATGGGGACCTTTGGGTTTCTGACGGGGACATTCGGCCTGGTGGCAGCCGCCCATGTGGTCAGCCGTCTGACGGGCGGCCCCGGCCTGGTGGAGAAAAAGCGGTCGTAATTCTTCTACTTTCCAGTCACACTGCCAAACAGCCGTTGAAAGTTAGCCTCCACCTGCTCTGTCAGCTCTGGCAGGGGAACCCCCAGCCATTCGGTCGCAAATTCATAAACCCGTCCGCAGTTACCCGGGTGATTCAGCGGGCGATTTGCCGCCGCATCGTGGAGGTGAAAAAGCTCCCGCTCCGGGGGCAGGGTCTGATCCGGGGCGTCGGTTTCAACCAGCAGGCGATCCAGCGGCACGCATCGGAAGGTCTCGCGCTGTTTCAATTTCCGCTCATGCGCGAAATAGCCGGGCAGGGAGAAATAGGCACCCAGCCGGGCCAGCGGTTCCACCATTTCCGGCGGACCACCGTAGGAGTGGAGCAGAAAACCGCACTCCGGTGCCGGATGGGTGCGTAGCAGGTCGTGCAGGGCGCCCCAGGCCTGGAGGCAATGAAGGCTGACCGGGCGGTTGTGGGCCACCGCCCATTGCCACTGCCAGAGCAGCACCCCGGTCTGGTCGGCCAGATCATGGTCTTTGATCCAACGATCCAGCCCGATCTCGCCAACGGCGGAGGGGATCGCTTCCAGATGTTCGGCCAGGCACTCCCGCCAATGCGGGGTGCGCTCGCGCACATACCAGGGATGATACCCAAAGGAGGGGAGGATGTCCGGGTGCCGACGGGCCAGGTCGAGCACCGCGGGCCAATCCGCCTCGCATGAGCCATTGACCACCATCCGGACCAATCCTGCCGCGCGGGCTTCTGCCAGCACGGTTTCCGTCCGGGGTTGGAACCGGTCGTCCTGCAGGTGGTTGTGAGCGTCAAAAAAGCGCATGTGGAGGGCGCGAAGCGCCGGGAACAATTAAGCGGGTTCGGCGGGCTGCGTCAACTCCTCTGGATTTTTTCCAGACGGTCTGGCAGAATGGGGGCATGCTGATACGTTCACTTTACCTCGCAGCTTTGCTGATCGGCGGCCTGGCGGGATCTGCCCCGGCCCAGCTTGACCCACAATGGAAGATCCACGACCAATCCCGCCCCAAACCGCCCACGGTGACGCCTGGGCATCCCGGGTTTCAGGAGCGGGCCGGGCAGGCGCCCAGCGATGCCACGGTGCTGTTTGACGGGCGCGACCTGTCCCAATGGGTGAACCTGGAGGGCGAACCGGCGGGCTGGGTGGTGAAGGCGGGCGCCATGGAATGCGTGAAAGGGGCCGGGTATATCCGCACCGAGCGCAGCTTTGGCGATTGTCAGATGCATTTGGAATGGGCCGCGCCGACTCCGGCCAGGGGGGACGGGCAGGCACGGGGCAACAGCGGTCTGTTCCTGATGGGGCAGTACGAGGTGCAAATCCTGGACACCTTTCAGAATCCAACCTACGCGGATGGCTACCCCGGGTCGGTCTATGCCCAGCATCCGCCGCTGGCGAATGCGGTGCGTCCGCCCGGCGAGTGGCAGAATCTGGATGTCATCTTCCGCCGCCCCCGCTTCAATGCGGCTGGCGAGGTGGTGGAGCCGGCCCGCCTGACGGTGATGGTCAACGGGGTGCTGGTGCAGGATGGTGTGCGTGCGGTGGGCCCCACGGGCTGGCTGCGCCGCTCCAGCTACCTGCCGCATGCGGACAAGCTGCCCCTCGCGCTTCAGGACCACGGCAACCCGGTGCGTTTTCGCAACATCTGGGTTCGGGAGCTGGCCCCGGATCAGGGTCCGGCGGAATATTCCCTGGCCCCCAGGATCCTTGAGCGGTGCGTGGGCACGTACCAACTGGAGGAAAACTGGAACATCCAGGTGACGCGCACGAACAGCCAATTGTTTGCCCGGCTGGGTGCGTTGTCGCGGGATGATGTTTTTCCGCTGGCCACGGCGGGCCCCCTGGAATACCGGATGCGCACGGTGGATGGGCGGTTCCTCTTCCAGACCAACCGGAGCGGCCAGGTGGAGGGCGTGATTTTCAATATTGCAGGCGAGGAGAAAAAAGCCCGGCGCCAGCCCTGACGCTCCGCTGGTTACTGCGTGTCGCCGCGGGTGACGCGCAGGAAGACCTCTTCCAGACCGACCTCGTCCTCCTGCAGTTCCAGGATGCGGGCCCCGCCCTTGACGAGGGCTTCCGCCACCACGGTGCGATCCGCCTCGTGGTTGATGAGGGTGACCTTCAGCCGTCCATCCACGGTCTCCACCTGCTGGATCTCCGGGCAGCGGCGCAGCAATTCGGCCGCCTGTTCGGTGTCCGTGGAGACGCGGACCCACATGACCACGCCAGTGGCCATCTGGTCGCGCACGCCGGAGACCGGGCCGCTGTAGATGAGCTGGCCGCGCTCAATGATCGCCACGCGGTTGCAGAGGGTCTCCAGCTCGCGCAGGATGTGGGAGGAGATGATGATGGTTTTGCCCATGCGCTGCAGCTCCTGCAGGATGGCCATCATCTCAATGCGGGCCCGCGGGTCCAGGCCGCTGGCGGGCTCGTCCAGCAGCAGGAGTTGGGGGTCGTGGATCAGCACGCGGGCCAGGCCCAGGCGCTGCTGCATGCCGCGGCTCAGCGCGCCGATCAGCGCCCCCTTCTTCTCACTCAACCCCACCAGCTCCAGCACGTCACTGACGGTTTTCTCCCGCTTGGCGCTGGGAATTTTGTAGCAGGCGCCGAAAAAGTCCAGGTACTCCGTCACCTCCATGTCCTTGTACACGCCGAAGAAGTCGGGCATGTAGCCGATGACGTGCCGCACCTCGTCCGCCGCGCTCACCACATCGTGGCCCAGCACCAGGGCGCGGCCGGCGGAGGGGGCCAAGAAGGTGGCCAGGATGCGCAGGGTGGTGGTCTTGCCGGCGCCGTTGGAGCCGATGAAGCCGAAGAGATCGCCCTTGTTGACCGTCAGGTCCAGGGCGCTCAGGGCGGTCAGATTGCCGAAGGAGCGGGACAATCCGTAGGTTTGCACGGCCGGGATGGGGGGGGCGTCTGGCATAGGCGTGGTGGGTAAGGGTTGCGATCAGCGATCAGTTGGGGGCGGGCAGCGTGAGCCGGTAGAGGGTGTCCGCCTGGCTGCGGCGCGGGGTGAACTGGTTCATGGTGCCCGCCAGCGTGTGCCGTTGGCACCAGGCCAGCAGGACGATCTCACCGCGCTCCACGGCGGGGGTGAGATCAAAGCCCTGGGTGCCGCGGAAGATCCAGTAATTTTCCTTGGGCATCAGCCCGCTGAAGCAGGCGGCCATGGCATGTTCCGCGTGGTTGGGCAGCAGCTCGCCGCTGTTGCCCCCCAGCGCCTGGTGGCGGCGGTCCAGCGCGCTGTTGAAGTTCGCGCCGGACTGTTTCACAAAGTCGCGCAGCGGCCGGCCGGACCGGGCGCGCACGGTGAAGGTCGCGTTGCCCCGGGCGGGCACCGTGCCCAGCTCCGTCAGCCAGCCATCCACCACCACGGTCAGGCGGTCCACCGGGTGCGACAGGTTGTTGGCCACCTTCAGCTCGCAGCCGCCGCCCTGGCGGGTCGCGGTGACGACGAGGGGCTGGCCCTTGAAGCTGTGCCACCATTCGCCGATGAACAGTTGGCTGGTCCAGACCGGGACGAACGCCTCGGCGCTGAAGGCGTTGTCCTGCTGGTTCACGGTGGCCTTGCCGGATTCCTGGCCGCCCCCGTAGCTGCCCGCATAATCCCCGCGCAGGCTGGCGAAGTTCTGCCGCATCGCCAGCCCGTAGGTGGCGTTGGCCGGGGAGTAGAGCGAGCCAAACGAGCGGCCGCGGATGGCGGTGGTGGCCTGGTTCGGGAACAGGTCCAGCACCTGGATCTCGTTCCACTCGTTGTCCCCCGCGCGCAGCTTGTAGCCGATGAAGTAGATCAGGCCGGAGAACAGGATCACGTAGGCGGGAAAGGTGATCCAGGTGAGCATCTGGCGGTTCAGCCGCTTCAGCACATAATGGTCCACCGGCCCGATCACGGCCAGGTACACCAGCAGCAGCGCCACCAGCCAGCCCACGGGCAGCTTGCGCACCTGTTTGCTGTCCACCATGGCCCCAAACACTCCGTCTAGGCTGCGGGTGCCGTAGTTGGGCCGGTCCTGCGCCGCCAGCCACACCGGGGAAATGTCCAGCAGCCGGGCCCAGAATTCCCGCTTGTTCTGCCAGGCCCGCAGCGGCTCGCGCTCCGGGCTGAACGTCAGCACCGTCACCAGGCCCCGCCCGCGCGGCCCGCTCAGGATGAGCGGATGCTCCCCGGCGGACGCCACCACCCGGCCGAAGCGGCGCACGCCGGTGGCGATTTGCAGCGGGGCCTTTTCAAACGTGTTATCCGTGCGCAGTGAGAGGAACCCCCCGGTTTTGGCGCCGGTGCCCGGGGTGTTCAGGCGGGCGCTGGCGTCGGAGATGCCGGTGAGGGATTCCCCGCCCAGGCGCAGCCAGTCGTGCAGGGCCGGTTTGTCCTCCACGGTGGCGACCCCCGTGCATTCAAAGCCGAGCAGGTCGCGCAGCCAGGGCGTGCCGAGCAGGTCGCCGGGCTGCTCGATGGCCACGATCAGGTGGCCGCCGTTGCCCAGCCAGGCCAGCAGGGCGTTCACCTGCGGGGCCTTCAGGTCCAGGGCCTTCTCGCTGTTCAGGTAAAGGGCCTTCAGCGCGTCCAGGGTGAGGGGGTTGTCGGGGAAAAGCTCCGGTTGGATGCGCGTGGCCACCGGTTGCCAATCAGCGCGGTTGCGGTGCACCTCCGGGAAGATCGGCACGCCATCCACGCGGCGCGCCAGCGCCCCCATCAGCACCGCCTCCTGGGGGATGGTCCGGCGGGGGGAGACGTTCATCTGCTCGGCGCGTTTGCGGCCCGTCTGGTCGTACAGCCGGGCATTCCAACTGAGGTTGTAGCGGGAGGAGGCAAAGACGGGCACCACGAAGCGTTTCTGTGTTCCGGTGGGCAGCTCCACCACGTAGCGGCGGGTTTGGCCCTGGCTGATCTGGCTCGGTTCCAGTTGCAGCACCCCGGTGAAGGTGGGGCCGTCATTGGCCACCTCGCAGATGACCGGGAACCAATTCCCCTCCATGACGGTGTGGTCGAAGCCCAGGAAAACATCGAACTGTTTCAGGCCCTGCGCCCCGTGGGCCGCATTCAGGATGCCCAGGAAAAGCAGGGCCAGAGCGACCCACTTTCGCAGGGTTGAAGGGCAGCCTTTCCACCAGCCGCTGGTTCCCAAGTTGTTCATTGGCTTGATGCTGGTCTCGTGCATACCAGACCATCCCCCTCCAAACCAAGCCAAAAACGACGGATTTCCGTCGGTCGTCCTGGGGGAGGTGTCAGTTCGGTGCCGTGGCGGGGGGCAGGCGTTCCCCTGCTTACGTGGAGGTTGTGGATGCCGTACCGACGGGTTTCGGGCGCAGTTTCAACCTGGTGAGGCTGGTTTTCAGGCTGCGGGCATGGCCGGTCTTGGGTGCATCCCGCAGGGCCAGGGTCATGAATTCCGTCTGGCTCCGCACCGGGGTTTCTTTCGGGCCGGGCTGGAGGAGCAGGTAGCTGCCATCCGGCTGCAGTTGCCGGGCTTTGACGTTGTCCTGCAAGGAAAGGCCCAGCACCTCGTGGATGATCCGGTCACGCAGGTTGCCATCCTCGATGGGGAACACCACCTCCACCCGTGAGAAGAAATTACGCGGCATCCAATCGGCACTGCCGACAAACACCTCCGGCTGGCAGGCGTTCTCAAAGTAGTAAATCCGGCTGTGCTCCAGGTAGCGGTCCACGATGCTGACGACCCTGATGTTTTCGCTCAGGCCCGGCACGCCGGGGCGCAGGCAGCAGATGCCGCGCACGATCAGCTCAATCCTCACCCCCGCCCCGGAGGCCCGGTACAGCGCCTCAATGCTCTCGCGGTCCACCAGCGAGTTCATCTTGAGGATGATGCGGGCCGGCAGGCCGCGCTCGGCGTTCTGCTGCTCCCGCTCCACCAGCTCCAGCAGGCGCGCATGCAGTTGGAAGGGGGCCACCAGCAGTTTGCGGGTGCCGGGGAACTGGCACACGCCGGTGAGCAGGTTGAAGACGTTGCTGACATCCTCGCCAAACGCGGGCCGGCTCGTGAGCAGGCCCACATCCGTGTAGAACTTGGAGGTGCTGGCGTTGTAGTTGCCGCTGGAGAGATGCAGATAGCGGCGGATGCCATCCTCATCGTGGCGCACCACCATGGTGAGCTTGCAGTGGATCTTGAAGCCGACCAGGCCGTAAACCACATGCACGCCCGCCTCCTCCAACTGCCGGGCCCACTGGATGTTGTTGGCCTCGTCAAAGCGCGCCTTCAATTCCACCACCGCCGCCACCTGCTTGCCATTGTTCACCGCCTCCATCAGGGCGCCGACAATCCGGGGGTCACCCCCGGTGCGGTAGAGGGTCTGCTTGATGGCCAGCACCTGCGGATCGCGGGCGGCTTGCTGGAGGAATTCCACCACCGTGTCAAAGCTCTGGTACGGGTGGTGCAGCAGCACATCGCGCTGGCGGATAACGGCAAAGAGGTCGGTGCCGGGCGGCACCGCCGCGGCCCGGGGGGGCAGGAACGGGGGATCCCGCAGCTCCGGCAGATGGTTGTCGTCGCACAGCATCATCACCTGGGTGGGGTTCAGCAGCCCGTCGATCCGGAACAGGTCGTCCTCGGTGAGATGCAGGTTTTCCAGCAGAAAAGTCGCCATCTCCGCCGGGCAGGATTGCTCCACCTCCAGCCGCACGGCATCCCCGCGGCGGCGTTTGTGCAATTCCTGCTCCACGGCCTTGAGCAGGTTGGCCGCATCCTCCTCATCGATGTATAGCTCGCTGTTGCGGGTGACCCGGAATTGCCAGTAGCCGAGGATTTTGTTGCCGGAGAAAATGCTGGCCAGGTGGTGGCCGATCAGGCGGGAGAGCAGGATGTAGTCCTGGCGGGCATCCGTGCGCGGCAGGCGCACCAGCCGGGGCAGCACGCGGGGCACCTGCACCACGGCCAGTCGTTGCTCGCGGGTTTTGCCTTTCCGCACTTCCAGTTGCACGATCAGATTCAGGGTCTTGTTCAGCAACTGTGGGAAGGGGTGGGCGGGATCCAGGCCCAGGGGGGTGAGCACCGGCTCCACCTGTTTGATGAAATAGTCCGCTGCCCAGGCTTGGTCGGTGGGCGGTAGATTCGCAAACTCCCAGAGGTTGATCCCCACCGTGGCCAGGGCGGGCACGAGCTTCTCCCGCCAGCAGCGGCCATGGTCTGCCACCATCACGCGCGTCCGCGCCCGGATGGCCCGCAAAACCTCCTCCGGCGTCCGGCCGTCGTTGCCCCGCGTGGCGTAATCGCTCTCCATCTGCTGTTTGACGCCCGCCACCCGCACTTCAAAGAACTCATCAAGGTTCGAGCTGACAATCGCAAAGAACTTCACCCGCTCCAGCAGGGGATTTCCGGCGTTAAGGGCCTCATCCAGGACCCGCTGGTTGAACTCCAGCCAGCTCAGTTCCCGGTTAAGAAACGACTGCGGCGCAAAAGCTTTGGCGCTTTTTTCCATATCTTGTGGCAATGGTAGCCCAGACGGGCACCGCAGGCGAGTGACAATTCCGCAACGGAAACCCGGTTTGAATTTCCCTCGTGAGGCCGGGTCGGGTGGGGTTGCATCATTCCCTAAAAAAAATCGTGCATTTTTGCGCCCGGGACTTTTATTCTTTTGTCATGATCATTTGGACACTGGCTCTGGTCCTGATCGCCTTGTTGGCGATCTTTGGGTGGACTTTTGGCGCCATTCGCATGGCGGTGGCAACGCTTGGGTTACTGGTGGGGGCGCTGGTGGCCTGGCCCACGGCGGCCTGGCTCTACCCGCTGTTTGAGCTGGGCGGCGTGCGCAACCCCCTCGCTGCCTGGATGATTTCCCCGCTGCTAACCTTTGTGGCGGTGGTGTTTATATTCAATGTGATCGGGCTGGGCCTGAGCCACAAGGTGGATGCCTTCTTCAAGTACAAGGTGCCGGAAATCAAGCTGGCCCTGTTCGAACGCATGAACACCCGCCTGGGCCTCTGCCTGGCCCTGGTCAACGCGGCGATCTATTTCCTCCTCATCTGCATGCTGGTGTACCTCTACTCCTACCCCGCCCACCAATTCTCCTCCGGCAGCAAGGACACCTTCTTTTACCGCCTGCTGGTGGATGCCGGCAAGGAGCTGGAAACCAGCAAGCTCAACCGCGTCCTGGCTCCCTTCGACCCCCTTTCCAAGAAGTTTTACCTGATCACCGATACCCTCGGCCTGCTCTACCGCAATCCGGCACTCTATGCCCGGGCGGAGCGGTACCCGGCCTTGACCCCGCTCGTGCGGCAGCCGCAATTCCAGACCCTGCTGCGGGATGCTGAAGCGGTGGACCTGTTCAAGAAAATGGCGCCCATTCAGACCATCATGAACCAGCCTTCCGTCAACGCCATCATCACCAACAGCGCGCTGGTGGGGGCTCTGTTCAAGCTTGATCTGAAGGATTTCACCAACTACCTGCACACGGGCAAAACCGACAAATTCGCGGATGAGCGCATCCTCGGCCAGTGGACCTTTGAACTGCGGACCACGCTCAACCAGGTTCGGCGAGGCAAGCCCAACATGAACAATGTGGAGCGTTTCCGCCTGGAGAAATCCTACACCACCAATATCACCTCGGCCGCCCTTGAGGCCCAGTTGGATAATTACATCGTTTTCACCCTGGTTCCACCCAACAACCAGACCCAGACCGTCACCGGCACTTGGAAGAGCGCCGGGGGCACCCGTTACGAGGTGAATTGGAACGGCGGCAGCGGGCTTGAGAAGGAAATGGAAGTGGAGGCGGACCGTATCACGCTCAAGCGGGATAACAAGCTGATGATTTTCGGACCCCAATGACATGGGAACATCGTGTTCCGGGGTCTCTCCAAACCGGGAATGTTTACCCCCTCAAGCGGTGGAAATGCAGGGAGGTTACGGGCGGGTCAACTGGATGACGCCCACCTTGTAACGCTTCTGGCCGTCGTGCTCTTTTAATGGCAGGGCGATCACCGGGGTGCCGTCCCTTTGGCCGACCGACACGAACAGGTCGTAGGTGCCCGGCAGGGTCGTGGGGGCAATCAATCCCGCGATGAACTCGCTGCGTTGCGCTTTGACGGGTGCCTGGTCTTTGGCACCTGCGGGCAGAGCGCGCACATTGAAACGCTCATCCGTCAGCACCGCCACCAGGCCGCCCTTGGCGTCCTTCAGGGTCAGTGCGGGGAAACCGCCGGGGTAACACGGTGCGACCCCGGCATTGGCCCAACGCCAATCCACATTGAAGGGCTGGCCGATCTTCACACTCGTCGGCCAACTCAGCTCGCGCAGTTGCAGACGATAGCCCATGCGCCGGTTGATCTGCTCAATGATCGCGCGGTTTTCGTTCAGTAAAACGCGCGGCCACCAGTGGATGGACATGTAGCTGGCATGATAGTCCTCAACGCTTTTCAGCAGCAGCGAGCCATCCCCCCAGGCGTTCCGCTGCTTGGAGCTGCCGTAGTGCTCGTGCTCCAGGATGACCGGCAATCCGGGCCAGAACTCCTGGGCCATCTCGGCGTGATACCAGGAATTCGGCGGCGGTTGCACGCAGATGCTGTCATCGCGCACGGACACGCCTTTGGACAGGGCGTAATCCAGCAGCGGAAAATGCCGGCCAGGCTTGCTGGGGCCGACGACATCGTCGCTGATGCAGAGCCGGGTGCGGGGGAACAGTTTCACATGGAGGTCAATGTGCTGGCGGACAATTTTATCGGCGCGCTCGTCCGGCACCCTGCTGCTGCCCATCGTATGGCCTTCGCCCCACATGCCGTAGCTGCCGATGTCCAGGAAAGCCACGGCGGGGTTGCCGTCGTAACGGGCGGCCATGGCCTGGAGGAAATGTTCCAGCTTTTGCAAAAACACTGGGTCGCCAAAATCCGGGTCCCAGAGCGGGCCGTTCTCCTTCGGACCTTTGCCAAACTCGAAGAACACGCCTTTCGCACCGGCGTTTTTCACCCATTCCGGGGTGGCGAATTTCAGCCAGCTCTCGGAGCAGGAGATGCGGAAGGAGATTTTCTTCCCTTTCGCAATCCAGCGCTGGGCCGGGGTGTCGAGCAGCGCCCAATTGAACTTCCCTTCCTGCGGTTCCACGTAGGCCCATGGCACGCGCAGATAGACGGTGCTCAGGCCGGGAAAATCATCCAGCGTGTCTGATGGCTCCAGTTGGGAGCCGTAATTCTTGGGGATGTTCGAGTAAAAATGCATGGTCCAGCCCATGTCCGGATTCACCAGTGCTTCGCCGGTGTCAGCAGGGCGGAGGGTTTGCAGGTCCGGCGCCTCGGCGGCAGGCAGGTTCAAACCCGCGATCAACACGGCGGATAAAATGATTCGTAAACGCATGTTCATGCAATGATCGGTTGTGGGACCCGAAGATCCCCGGATTGATAAGGTGGTACTGGCCGCATCCTCCCAAGCCCGCCGCCACCGCCGCAAGCGAAATCAGTCTGAATTCGCTATTCGTTTGCCATGAAAGGCTCCGCCACCCCTGGCACCTGCTATTTGCAGACAGATATGGCGGCATTTTTTCTGACGTTGAGCACCTGGGGATGGAAGGGCGCTCTGGAAAACATTCGTTCGGACAGACTTTGCACGTTGGTTTGACTTGTCGCGCGATTGCCAAGATGTAAACAATCGGGTTGCCGGACACGTGATTCCAGAATGTCAGCCCAGGACAGATCTGAACCCTGCGTCACCACTAGATGCGTGAGGCACTCGGCCAATCCTCATGCCCACGAGTTCATGGCTTTTCACGGTGCCGAGACGACCCGGTAGAAGCGCCGGGGTTGGTCAGGTGCCTCCACATCAGCGAAGGGAAATGCGTCGCCAGTGCCGACGACGGTTTTCAAATTGATCCAGCTCGGATCACTCAAGGATTTCTTATACTGGATCACATAGCTGACCCCATACTTGGTAGGGAAAGAAAGGGTGAACAAACCCTTGGTCAGGGCTGCCTTTCCAATGACCGGGACGAACGGACGCACCGGTGCGCTCAACAGGGTGGCCGCGCCGATGGGGCCGAGACAATCAACTGCCGCCGTGACGGTGCTGCCTTGGCAGATGTCCATGCCGGTCGCGGTGACGGTGTTGGTGGGCGTGAAGGTGACTAGGCTATTCGTGGCGAAGGTGAACACCGTGTTCGTGACCAACGTGGTCAGCGTGTTGGTAGTGAAGGTTGTGACGATGTTGGTGGCGAAGCTCAGGCTTTGACCGCGAACGAGGTAGAAGAGGTTGGCCCCAAAGCCCGTGTCGGTGGCGGTAAAGGTCAAATCAGTGGCGTTGGTGCCAACCGTGAACCGGTCCGTTACCGTTGCGGTGGTCAGACTGGTGACAAAGATGGTTCCGAATGTGGAAAGCCCGTTAGCATCATGGCGGAGATAGTAGAAATTGTTCGGGCCGTAGCCTGGCGCGACCAGATCAGTGAAAAACAGCGCGTCGAAATTGGTGCCGACGGTGAAACGATCAGTGACTGTCCCAGGCAAAGCCGGGTTGATGGTTCCGAATGTCGAAAGCCCGCTCGCGTCATGGCGGAGATAGTAGAACAAGTTTGCTCCGAAACCGACGTCGGTGGCGGTAAAGGCCAAAGCGTCGAAGTTGCTGCCGACCACAAAGTGATTGGAGGTGACCCCGACCACCCCTCCGGGAGTGATGCTGCCGAAGGATGAAACCCCTGCCATATCATGACTGAGATAATAGAATAGCAGCGGTCCGTAACCCAGATTGGGGGCTGCGTAAGCCAGCGAATCGAAGTTTCGAGTGCTGGCGTCGAAGCGATCTGTGGTGGTGGCTGTGCTGGGGATGATGGTGTCAAAATAGGAAGTGCCGCTGATGTCCTGGCGCATTGAGTACAACTCAGTGGCGCCGTATCCATGATCCTCACCCGCGTAGGTAAATCCATTGAAGTTGGTGCCCATGACGAACCGATCCAGGGTGGTTCCCGCGACGGAATTCACAGTGGCGAGCGTGGATGCGGTCGGCGGGTTGGTTGTGATGGTGGCCGCATTGTTCGTGGTGATGAGGCTGCTGACATTGGTTGTGATGGTGGTGCTGCCGTTGGTCACAATGGTCAGGTTGGTTGTCGGGTTGACCCCGCCGATGGCAATGTAGCTATACGTGAAGGGAGCGGATGCCAAGGGGGTGAGCGTGATCGGGCCAATCACCGGAAGGTTGTTGCTCGGGTCGCTGTTGAACACAAAGATGTTGGAGAGCGTGAGGTTGCCCGCGTTGCTGACGATGCCGCTGTAGGTGAGCAGGTCGCCAAGACGCACCGGATTTGGCGGGCAGCTTTGGGTCAGCACGAGCTGCGGTGACGTGGCAATCGGGCAGGTGATGAGGTTGGTTATCCAAGTGCCCGCGCATGTCTCCTGGCTGATGGCGGTGACGGACACCGAGCAGGCGTTGGAAGGGACAAGCAAGCTGCCGCTGTACGGTTCGGCTTCGCCCGGAGCCAGGTTAATGGGGCCCAGGATGGGAAGGTTCTGGCCCGCTGCGCTGCTGAAGACGACCACATTTGTCAAAATGGCATCCCCGGTATTGGTGACAAAGCCGCTGAAAATGAACATGCCCCCGATGGATACCGGGGTCGCCGGGCAAGCTTGCACCACGGCGATACCCGGCGTGTAGAGCAACGGGCAAATCGCTGAGGCAGTGCCGAACACGTTGCTTCCCGTGCAACGATCCTGCCCACGGGCGGTGAGGGTGTCAGAAATCACACAGCACAGCACTGGAGCGATGTAGCTGCCTGAGAAGTTCACAAAGGCTCCGGGCAAAAGAGTCAACGGACCAATAACGGGTGCATTGTTGCTGGGCTGGTTGTTGACCACGAAGACATTGATCAGCGTGACATTTCCCGCGTTGCTGACGGTGCCGGAGAAAACCAACTCGCCTCCGTGCGGGGTGGGCTGCGGCGGGCAGCGCTTGGTGACCGTGATACGTGGAGTCGAGAGAATGGGGCAGGTGGTCGTCACGCTGTTCACTGCGGGAACGAAGGTGCAGGCGTTGAGGCCGCGCGCGGTGACCGTGTCCGTGAGAGGGTCACAGAAATCAAGCGGGACAATGTAAGCTGCCTGGTAGGCGACCGACTCTCCGGGTGTGAGTGTGACGGGGCCAAAAATGATGGCATCAGGGCCTGGTTGATTATTCATCACCGTCACGTTGATCAGCGCAATATTCCCCGCGTTGCTCACCGTGCCGCTATATTGCAGCAATTCACCAGGCCGAACGGCCGTGGGCGGGCAGATTTTGGTCACGACAATCTGCGAGGAGGTGAGCACGGCGCAAGTGCCCGAGTCGGTGTCGGTGACGGTGGCACCGTAGCAGTCCTGGCCACTGGCCTTCACGGTGCTCCAAGCCACGCAGCAGTTGAGGGGCACAAGGTAGCTGCCCGTGAAGTTGGTCATGGCTCCCGGTGCCAGAGAGGCCGCAGAGAAAATCAGCATGTTGGGGATGGGCCAGTTGTTGAGCACGACGATATTCGTCAAGGTGACGTTGCCCGAATTACTGACGGTGCCGCTGTAGGTCAGGACATCCCCTTGGCCGACTGGCGTAATGGGACAAGACTGAGTCACAACAATGGCCGGTGCCGTTGCCAGGGGACAGGTGGCGGAGGCGGTGTTGGTGACCGTTCCGCCGGTGCATTGGTCGTTGCCGCTGGCCAGCAGCACGTCGGTGACCGAACAGACATCGGGCGGAGTGGGGTAACTGCCGGTGAAATTGGTGCCTTCGCCGGGGGCCAGGGTAAGCGGACCGAACACCAGTGTGTTTGGCACCGGTTGGTTGTTGATAACCAAGACGTTGGTCAGGGTGACATTTCCGGTATTGGTAATCGTGCCGCCAAAGACCAGCATGCCGCCCAGATCCGCAGGTTGCAGCGGGCAGGCTTTGGTGACCACCAGGCTGGGGGTGGTGATCAGCGGACAGGTGGTGGAGGCACTGACGGCCACCAGCAGGGCTGTGCAATGATCCCGGCCAACCGCACTCACCGTGCTGCTTATGGAGCAGGCATCAGTTGGTGTAGTGAGGCTTACGGTGAAATTGGCGGTTGCCCCAGTCGCTAGGTTTGCCAGAGTCAGGACGGTGACATTGGTCCCTGGTTGCTGGCTGAGCACGGTCACGTTGTCCAGCGTGACATTGCCGAGATTGCGCACGGTGCCGGTGTAGGTGATCGGCCCCCCCGTGGTGGCGGGCAAAACTGGACAGGTGAGCGTCACGCCAATCGCCGGGGCAGTGGTGACGGTGCAGGTGGTGGTCACCGTGTTGGTGATGGAGGTTGAGGTGCAAAGGTTGCTGGCGACGCCCCAGAAGGTGGTGGGAACAGAGCAGACGTTGGTTGGCACGGTGTAAGTTCCGGTGAAGTTGGTGGTTTCACCCGGTGCCAGCGTGGGCACCGTGAGCACCATGGTGTTGGCTGCCGGGCGGTCACTGAAGACCGCCACGTTGGTCAGGGAGATGTTGCCGGTGTTACGAACCGTGCCGCTGTAAGTGATTGAACCGCCGGGCAACACCGGAGTGGGCGGGCAAATCGCTGTCACCGCGATCTGCGGTGCGGTGCCAATCCCACAGGAGGTGGTGACGGTGCCGGTGACGGCCACCCCGCAGATGCTCCGTGCCGTGGCGGTAGCAATGCTCGTGCTGGAGCAATTGGTCGGAGCCTGATAGCTGCCGGTGAAATTGGCACTGGCCCCCGGGGCCAGCGTGGCGACCGTGAAAACCGGGCTGACGCCGGTCAGATTGTTCAACACCACCACGTTGGTGAGGGTGATGTTGCCGGCATTTCGCACCGTGCCGGTGTAAGTCAGCACCCCGCCAGGAGTTGCCGGACTGACCGGGCAGTTTTGGGTGACCACGATGCTGGGGGTGGTGATCAGCGGGCAGGTGGCGGAGGCGTTGTTGGAAACCACGGCGGAGGTGCAAAGATCGTTGCCTGTGGCGGTCACGGTGCTGCTGACGGCACACGCATCGGCGGGGGCGGTGAAAGTCGCGGTGAAGTTCGCGGTGGCACCGGGGGCCAGGCTGGCCAGGGTCAGCACCGTGCCGGGCACGGATTGGCTGTTGACGACGGTCACATTGTTCAAGGTGATGTTGCCCGAATTGCGCACCGTGCCGGTATAGGTGATCAGACCGCCCGTGGTGGCGGAAACCGTCGGACATGCCAGCGTGACCGCGATGGCTGGAGCCGTCGTGACGGGGCAGGTGGTCGAGATGGTGTTGGTGACCGTGGTTGTGGTGCAGGAATCGCTACCCCTGCCACTGAAGGCGGTGGTGACCGTGCAGGCATTGAGCGGAACCGTGTAGGTGGCGGTAAAGTTGGTGGTGGCACCGGGGGCCAGGGTGCCCACGGTTAACACGGTTGTGTTGCCCGCCGGACGATCACTGACCAAAACAATGTTGTTCAAGGGGATGTTCCCGGTGTTCCGCACCGTGCCGCTGTAAGTGATTGAACCACCCGCCAGCACCGGAGTGGGCGGGCAAATCGCGGTCACCACAATCTGGGGTGTCGTGGTGATCGGACAGGTGGCGCTCGCCGTGTCGGTGACGGCGACTCCGCATCGGCTCGAAGCACTGGCCGTCAGGGTGTCGGCCACGGAGCAATTGGTGGGGGCCAGATAGCTGCCGGTGAAGCTGGCCACCGCGCCGGGCGCCAGTGAAGCCAGAGTGAACACCGGCGTGTTGGCCGCCGGCTGGTTGTTGACCACCACAATGCCGGTCAGGGTCACATTGCCAGTGTTGCTGACGCTGCCGGAAAAGGTGAGCAACTGGCCCGGGGAGACCGGTCCGGGAGGGCATAATTTGGTCACCTTGAGGCCCGCCGTCAAAGTGTTCTGGCAGGTGACCGTGGTGAAATTGGTCACGGTGCGGGGTGTGGCGGTGAACTCATCGGTGGCCCGGACGGTCAGAATGGCGGTGCTCGGCAGACAGGGATTCACAGGCACCCAGGTTCCGCTGAACGCGGTGGCCTGGCCCCGGGCGAGGTTGGTGGGGAATAGCACCGTGAAATAACCGGCATCGTGGAAATTCGTCACCGTTATGCCGACCAGCGTGTTGTTGCCGCAGTTGGTGACGATGCCGCTGAAAAAGATGGCGCCATTCTCTCCCACACTGCTGACGCAGAACGCGGTGATCTTGACGCAGGGCAGGTTCACCTCGGTGTTCACCCCCTGGAAACCGCCGCCGCTGCTGTTGGAGTCGTTCTGGTGGATGACGCCCACATCATGCGCCGTGGCGAGCAGGGTTCCATCGGGCTGGATATCCTGGGCACGGACGACATAGCTGACGACATCGGGATAATAATCCGCCTCGCCCTGGTGCAGGGTCGTGCGCACCAGCGGGACGACGTTGGTCAATCCGTCCGGGGTGACGATGAACGCCTGGATCTCCGTGGCGTCGCAGACCACGCGACCGCTGCCGGGCACCCCGTTGAACACGTTGACGCTGTAATATAGGCGGTCCCCGATGTGAACGTCAGGGACGGAGGTATAGAGCGTGATCCCCAGGCCGCTGCCGGTGCAATTGGCGGGCACGCGGTCGGCGTAGGCCGCCGGCACCCCGCACAGGAGAAACACCGCTCCCGCCAGCAACAGCAGCAAGCGGGAAAGGATGGTCGCAGGCTGGCGCCGAGCGGAGATTGACCTCGCAGTTGGGGTTGAGTCACCCGGAGAATGAACGAAGCCTTTCGACTCGGGATTATGGATTATAATATTCATGGTTGTCTTCTGTTTTATGTTGTCTGCGGGTCCGAGTCTGTGAATGGTGCCCATGCCGGGGCTCTGGTTGAATGCTGTGGTGAGCAGGCATTGCATTTCACGGTTTTAAAATAGGGGATATGGGTCGGACATTCTATGGGGTGTTCACCCCATCTTTTCGGGAGCTTCGGAAAACTGATTGGGAATGGCATCATAATGCGGGCACATGACGCACCGGACTCTGCTCGACGGCGGGTGTGGACATTTTCACGAATACCGTGGATTCCTCGTAACTGATTTGTTCCACCAGGTTGGTGGGTAGCAGCACCTCTTGGCCGGAAAATCGGTTCCCGATCCGCACCACCAACTGACCGATCGCCCAGCTCTGGGCGTCGAACATGAAATCGCAGATGTGACCGACGGGACCGTCGGTGGTCTGGAGGGTGTAACCACTCACCGCTTTTGTGCTGCGCAGATGGGCATCAACATTCACAGGCGGCTGGCTGTTCGCCGCCGCCTGTTCATTGGCAAGCGGTTTGGTCGGCAGATCCAAAACCGGAAATCCGCTCATCCCCCACAACGAGTCGCCCTGCCAATAATAGGGCCAGCCGTAGTATTGGTAATAGGTCTCCTCGTATTGGCGGGACACCGGTTTGTGGGTGTCAATCGAAGGGCTATCCTCAATCTGTTTCCGGGTCAGGTTGACTTGCAGGACTTTTCCGTCCCGCGCCAGGAGGCCCAGGGAATGGGGGGCGATCAGGACCTGTCGTCCTGTCAGCCAGGAACCGGTATCCGCCACCAGGTAGCGAACTACCCAGATCTGATCGTGGAAGTAAAAATCCTTTACATGGCCGATCTCGCCATCCAAAGCGCCGAGTTTATCACCGTACAACTGTTTAATGCTGAGTAACATAAAAATCCTTAATGAGATTGGTTATGGGTCTTTTAGGTTGCTTTTCTGAGGCCGGAAAGCCAGCCAAAGGGTGGAAATCAAGCCTGCGCCTTGAAGGATCGTCTGGACCCAGGAAGGTTTCATGTTGGTGTTCTCCGTTTTGGTGCGGCGACAAGCCGCCAGGCCCGCCACCAACACGGTGGCGGAGGAGGCGATCGTCCCCAGGGATTTGACCCGACTGGCAATGGTGCAAATATCGGTCGAAAGTTCCGCCATATCCCCGGCCAGCAGGGTGCGATTGATTTCGCTTTCAGCGAGCAACAACTGCTTCTGTGATTCGAGCTGGCTCAGGTGAGGTGATCTTCCAAACATACGCGGTCCTTTCGGAGTTGATTGAGAGTGGACGGAAAATTCTGCCAGTTGTGCAGGAGCAGGTTGAGCCGCCGGTAAAGACAGGCCGCCGTCGCCCCGTAGAGGAGGGTCAGTGCCAGCAGTGCCGCCACCCGGGAAACTTCCCACAGCAAAATCACAATGGCGCCGGTGAACGCGATCCCGGCCAGCAGCCCAAACGCCGCCACGCCAAGGGTGAGGAGGAGGGCGAGCAGCAAACGTTCGCGCTCCTCCTGCATTTCCACCATCAGCAATTCAAGGCGGTTGGCTCCGATGGTCAGCAGACGGCGGGCGAAACGCTTCGATGTTTCGATGAGATGACCGGTTGTCGTGGAGGTCGGTTCCATAGTGATCAGTGGTTCGGTTGGATGGGTTTGGGCGGCTTCAATCCTGACAGCGCACCCAGGATGGCCTTTTGCACCTCTGGATTGGACAGGTTTCCCATGTGCCCGCCCTGCTCGAAAACCGTCGTTTGCCCCGGGCCAAGGGTGGCGAGGAGCCAGAGCCTATCCTCGTCCGAAAGGAGAAAGTCGTTCTGATTGAAAATGACGCGCACCTTGGGGTTGGCCTGCAGACGGCTGGAATACGACCGCAAGTCATTCGCTTTATCCAGCGTTTCCGCCACCGGCGCAGCCAGGCCCTGTGCCTGGTAGTATGGGACCGCAAACTTGGCAAAATAGTCCTGGAAGGAATACTGGAGTATCTCCTGATAGACGGGGTTGCGCCGCCAATTCCGGATCGGGTGTTGAAGCACGCCCTGATTATGCCGGTGTTGGCTGCTGAAAATGATATCCCGCAACGTGAGGCGATTCATCAGCCCGATGAGAAACCTGGACTCAATGGTGCCGAAGGGCAGGGACGTGTTTGGCGTGAGCGTGGTTTTGCTCATGGCCGCCACCTTTAAAAACGTGTTTTCAAGGTTGTCGGCGCGCGCTTCCGCCGACCATTCCCGGGGGGCCTGGTAATACTCATCGAGTTGGGCCATCCCGTGCCGCAACCGCACCGGACTGCTGATGGCCAGGTAGCGCTCAAATTTCATCAGCGGCAACGGATTCGTGGCTTCGGTGGACGCGACGTGGAGGGAATGGAACCCGCCCATGGAGTAGCCCATCAACGCCTTGTCACCCAACCGGCCTGGAAACAAAGCCGTCAATCGGCGATCAATCGATGTCAGGGCGACGTGCAGGTCGTGGGCGTCCACAGGCAGGTAAGCTGGCATGGCCGCGGTCGAAGCCTGTTCCATGAATTCCGAGTGGAACGCGCTGCTGACACATACGGCGGAGAATCCGTTGCTGTACACCAACTCGGCGAGCGCCAAGGCGGATGGCGCCAGGCGATGGGCACCCAGGCCGGGGACAATATAGACCACAGGCGCATTTCCCGGTTGCAACCAAAACGTGAATTTCAGTTGGCGGCCCGTGGTTGGAATCAAAACGGAGCGGGTTTTGCCGCGGCATGGAAATTCAGGATCCTGGTGGGTGAAGAAGACGGATTCGAGGGTTTCGATGGAGGCTTTATCCTGTTCTCCCCTCACTTCGAAATCCGCCACCCGGTTTTTTCTCACGAAAGTCCAGGCATACTGGATCTGCGCATACGGATCCATTTCGGCCTGGCTGAAGCGCACCGATTCCTCGACGGTGTCGGAGAAATCGTTGTACATGACCGCGTAAGTGAAATACGTGTAGGGGCCGAGATAAGTCAGCGGATTGCCGGCGGTGAACTTGTAGGGGGCGATATAGAGGAGGGGATTGGCGGCTGTGTCGGCGGCCAGCCCGAGGGTATCCCGTTCATTGCTCGGTCCAAACAGGGGCAGCATGATGAAACAGCCTGGCTGCCAGCCCCATTGGCCCAACGTCTGGCCGAAATCCGCATCTGATTTCGGAATGTTCCATTTGCTTGCCACGTCGAAAAATCCGGCCACTCCGACCGTGGTGTTGCAGAGAAAACGATAGGATTCATCGCGCGCACCGTTCCACTTCCCCTGCAGCAGATTGTTGAGCAGGCGCACCGGGAAGGTCAGGTTCTTGCCAAAACGTCCGATGCTGGTTCGGATCGGTTTCACGACCACCAGCCGGTAAACCCGGCTGGTTGGTTTGATGACGCCGGTCATCAGCCCCTTGTTGAAGCCCCAGATCATCCGGTTCAACGGCTCAAGCGGATCGGGGACGGATGCGGGAAGCACCACCGACTCCGCTGCGGGCGGGTTGGTGAGCGCAAGGGTTGACTCCTGGCCGAAGACAAACGGCGCGAGGCATAACGAAAGGGCCAGGAGCGCCGAGAACCGATTGCCACGGTGCCGGTGAAACATCCGGGCGATAGCCTTGGCGGCTGATTGCTGGCTGCTGAGGAGTCGCGGTTCTGCCATGAGAGAAAGAAAGCACGAAAAACCGGTGGGCCGCTATGGGGTGTTCACCCCAGAGGAAGGTGGTTGATAACAGTTTCCCTGCGACCAGCTTGCGCCGGTCGCAGGGCCTGTTTTCGGCGTTTATCCCCGAGCGGCTGTGGGCAGCTTCGGTGGGATTCTGTATTTGCCCGGTCGCCGAACTTTCCTTGGCTGAAGAAGATTAAAGAATGGTCACCTGGACGCTGTTTTCGATGATGCCCGCCGAGATGGCGTAACGGGTGAGGCTGGCGGTGTCGTGAATGTTGAGCTTCTCCATGACGCGTTGGCGGTGTTTTTCGACGGTTTTGACGCTGATTCCCAGTTCCGAGGCGACTTGTTTGTTGGCCTGGCCCTCGGAAATCAACTGGAGCACCTCCATCTCGCGCGAGGTCAGATTGGCGGCCTCCCGCTTGTGCAGTTCTCCCGGTTGCGAGGTCTTCTCGTATTGGTTTTTCAGGTGTCGGGCGATGGAGGGGCTGAAGTAAGTGTTCCCTTTATGGACTTCCCGGATCGCCTCGGCCAAAAACCGGGCGGAAGTCTGTTTGAGCAGGTAACCCCGGCCACCCAGCGACGTCACCTGCTCTATGTAGGCATCATCACTGTGGGCGGAAAGAATGAGTACTTTCGCTTCGGGGACGGCTTTGCGGATTTGACGGGTGGCTTCCAGCCCGTTGAGGATCGGCATCGCGATGTCCATGACCACCACGTCGGGACGCAGTTTTCTGGTGAGATCCACCGCCTGGCGTCCCGTTTCCGCTTCGCCAATGATCTCGATATCCCCCTCGGCCTCCAGCATGGCCCGCAATCCTTCCCGGACCACGGTGTGATCGTCAGCCAGAAGGACCGTAATGTGTCTCAGTGCGGTGGCGGTTTTCATGGATGGTCAAGGTTTGGTTTTCACCGGCGTCTTTGGGATCGTCCTCCGACTGCGGTTGGCGCTGAATGGAATCCGGGCACGGATGGTGGTGCCCTGGCCCGCTGCGGACTCAATCTCAAGGGTGCCCCCCACTGAGGCCGCCCGTTCGCGCATGCTGTGCAGACCCAGGCCGCTGTTTCCGGTTCGTCTGGCCGGGTGCAGGCGCGGATCGAATCCGATCCCGTCATCGGTGATCGACAATTCGACAAACTTCCCCTGTTTTTGCAGGCACATGGTAACGTGGTGGGCGCTGGCGTGCCGTTCAATATTCTTCAAGACCTCCTGCAGGATGCGGTAAAGCGCCGTCTCAATGCCGTCGGGGAGGCGAGCGAGGCGCCGCACGTCCGTGAGATCGACCGGCACGCTGGTCCGTTCGGCAAAATGTTCGGCGGCCATGCGCAACACCGGGAGCAGGCCCAGATCATCCAACGCCGTGGGCCGCAGATCGCGGGCGATGCGCCGCACTTCCTCGGTGGTCCGATCCAGCAGATCGCGCAATTTCAACAACTCGGCCCGGGCGGCATCCGCCCTGGGTGGCAGTTTTCCGGCCAGCGTGTCGCAGCGCATCAGGATGGCGTAGGTGAGCTGGGAAATGTTTTCGTGCAGCTCGACCGCCACCCGGCGGCGCTCGGTCTCCTGCACGTCCACCAGACGGTGCGACAATGTCTGCAATTGTTCCTCGCTTCGCCGGGACGCCGTCATGTCGGTCACCACCATGGTGATGGTTGCCCGCCGGGCACCCTTCCTGGCCAATCGGCGAATGGAGATCTGCACCGGTCGCGGTGCGCCGGTGTCGGCCTTGAGCAGAACCTGGACTTTTGAACCGGAAGGGTTGGTCCGTTGCATGAGCTTGCGGAGCGTGATCTGGTCTTCAACGGAGAGAAATCGGCGAAAGGAACTGCCCGTCACCTGCTCCAGCGGGCATTTGACCATGCGGGCGAAGCACTGGTTGGCGTAAAGAATCAGCTTGTCCCCGGTGAGGGTCAGCGCGCCCTCGTTCATGGACTCGATCAGGAATCGATAGGCCTGTTCGGCCCCCTCCAGGGTATAGACCTGCGCCCCATGTTTGCCCGCGACCAACAGGGTGTCCACCTCGCCGGTGTGGATGGCGCGGAGCGTTTCCTCAGCCTGCGCCAGTCGGGTTCGGAGATCGGCCATTTCGCGGGCCATCTCGCCGGGCGTGGCGCGGGCAGGGGCAGAGGTCTTTGGGCGCGGGGGGTTCAAAGGGTGGTTTTGCCTTTGGTGGCCAGGTTCAGCTCAACGACCAGGCCGGTGAGGTTGGCCAGATTACCGATGAACCGGCGGACCGGCAGCGGCAGTTCGGTGATGAGCGTGGGGGTCGCCACAATCTGGTTGGCACGTGCCAGTTGGGGCTGCTGGTAAATGTCGATCACTTCCAGTTCGCAGTTGTTTTGCAGTTCCGACTCGCAGAGCTGACGGACGCGCAGGACGGCCTGGCGTGACCGGGCCGTGGCCCCGGCCAGGAATAATC
>CAIYYI010000320.1 GCA_903930345.1 uncultured Verrucomicrobiota bacterium | reverse complement strand
AAGCGATCTGGCATTCACAGAAGGCAACAAAGGCAACGAAGCGGGCTGCGATGATTGGTAACCAGCCCCCGAAAAGCAGTGGCAAGCCACGCGCACTCCAAGACACTATCGTGTAGCCCGTTGCCCCTCGCTGTCGCGAAGCGTCTTGGAGTGCGGCGGCTTGCCGCCGCCTTGTTGGCTAAACAATGTCCAGTCCCCTCAATTTGGAACCGCAACCTCCCCAACCCAACAACCCTCCATGGTGGTTCAACTTAGAATTACAAAAACAAAAAATATTCTTGCCACTTCCCCGGCCCGCTAGTATCAGTATCAGCCTCTGGGGCATCCGTAGCTCAATTGGATAGAGCATCTGACTACGGATCAGAAGGTTTCAGGTTCAACTCCTGACGGATGCACCATTTCTTTCCGCTCACTGCTAATCCATCACTTGGTCACCCTCTCCTTTGGTTGCTTCTGGTTCTTTGAATTATCGCTTTTTCCTTTAAAACTTCCCGTTGCCACTTTGAGTTCTCTTTACTAAATTGTCCCGCATGTTAACCCGTCGCGGATTTTTTGAGCGCGGAGGTCTGCTTGCCTCCACCACTTTGGTGGGAGCCCCTTTCATCTCCCGTGGTGCTGACTCTCAGGCGGGCCGCCCCGGCCAAAAGCCTGAGCGCATCATTCACATGGTGGCCGATGGCATGAGCATGGGGACTTTAACCATGGCGGATGCCTTTTCCTGGCGGTTGCGCGGGCGCGGTTTGACTTGCATGAATCTGATGAACCATCCGGCTGCCGGGTTGGGCCTGATGAACATGCGCTCCTTGAACTCCTTGGTGACGGACTCCTCGGCCGCCTCCTCCAGTTGGGGCAGTGGTTCCCGTATCATCAACGGTGCGGTCAATCAATTGCCAGATGGCCGTGAGTTGATTCCGCTCTATTCCCTCTTCCGTCAGAAAGGCTGGAAACGCGGGTTGGTGACCACCGCCGAAATAACCCACGCCACCCCTGCCGGATTCGCCGCCAACGTCGATGAGCGGGATACCGGCTCCATGATCGCCGTGCAGTATCTTGAGCGTGAGGTGGATGTCTTGCTGGGTGGCGGTAAAAAGTTTTTCGAAAAAGGCCAGCGCAAGGACAAACGTGATTTGCGCGCGGATTATGCCCAGGCTGGCTACCAGGTCATGGAAACCAGCTCCGCCTTGGCGGGGGCCTCGATGGACCAGCGCTGGCTGGGGATTTTTGACAATTCCCATCTGCCGTTTTCCATTGATCACAAGCACGATCCCAAGCTGTGGAGCCGCGTTCCCACGCTGGCCCGGATGACTCAGTCGGCCCTGGGTTGGCTCCGGCGGTATCCCCGTTTCATCCTGCAAGTGGAGGGTGCGCGTGTCGATCAGGCCTGCCACAACTTCGATGTGGCGGCCTCGCTCCATGAGATGTTGGCTTTTGACGAGGCCCTGGATCTGGTGCTGGAATACCAGAAAGCCGAGCCCACCACGCTGGTGGTGGTCACCACCGATCACGGCACGGGTAACCCCTCTCTGCTTGGCTTGGGCAAGGGGTACGGCCAAAGCTCCTGGCTGTTCTACAACACGCTGAATTACAAGGCCTCCATTCCCGAAATCCTGAAAGCCTTCAAAAAACCATCCACCTCCAAGAAGACGGAAACGGCCGCCATTGATAAAAAGGATGATGAGGGAGGGGCGGTGGAGGATCGTTCCAAGAAAGCGTCGGCTGACCCCAAAGACAAATCCGGCTGGTTGCCCGATCCCGATTTGATTCGCATCCTCAAGGAAAAGACCGGTTTGCCGTACATCTCCACCCGCCGGATGGAGTTGGTGCGCGCCCTGTTGGAGAAAAAAAGCTCAATGATTTTTGAGGCCCTGAACAATGAAACCTCCGCCCTGTGACTGCTGCTGGCCAATTACGCCGGGGTGACGATGTCCGGTAATGCCCATACGGCCGATTTCGTTTCTATCACCGCGCTGGGACCGGGTGCCGAGCGCTTCCGTGGCTTTGTTCAAAACACGGATGTTTTCCGCCATTACACTGATTTGGCCGATATTGATTTCCGCAACCCTGAGGCGGAACTCATCGCCGAGAACCGTCACCCTGGCCGGGAGGCTGGGGATGTGGAGCAGGTGCAGGAATATCTGGCCGCCAGCGTGGCCTGAGGTTGCCTGCATGAAGGAATTTGTTCCGATCACGACTCGAGACCGCAGTCTGCGCGAGATCTTTTGCGAGCGCTTCCAATGTCCGGTGGAGGAATTTGAAAGCCGTTTGTTCTGGCTTTGCCTGC
Source organism: uncultured Verrucomicrobiota bacterium (assembly GCA_903930345.1). Taxonomy (GTDB): domain Bacteria; phylum Verrucomicrobiota; class Verrucomicrobiia; order Limisphaerales; family CAIYYI01; genus CAIYYI01. Next base: position 21,872 of record CAIYYI010000320.1, on the reverse strand, counting down.
CGCGCTGGCAGCATCCGTTGGTGCGGCCTTTGGAGGCCATCAACCGGGATTATTTCACCCATGATTTCGGGCTGTTGCGTCGGCTCGCACGGGTGACGAGTGCCCGGGAGGTGAAATACGAGCTGGAAAGCTACCGGCACTATAATCCTACCAAAGGTTGGTTCCGCAAAAAGTTCAAAATCAGGATCTCCGGCAAGCGCCTGCTCAAGTATTCCTCCAAGTGGTTTACGCGCGAGGCCAGCCAGCAACTGCGCAAACTCCATTCCCCCAGTAATACGGGCTTCACCCCGCCATCGCAGTGACCGCATAGAAGAGAGCAGGCATTCGCAGAAGGCAGCGAAGCGGGCTGCGATGATTGGTAGCCTCCCCCGAAAATCTGTGGCCATCCACGCGCACTCCAAGACACAGGCGTGTAGTCAGTTACGCCCATAGTCGCGAAGCGTCTTGGAGTGCGGCGGCTTGCCGCCGCTTTGTTGGACAACCAAAGTCCAGCGACCCCCAATTGGAACCGCGACAACCCCAAATCAACACCCCGTTTGTAGTACGGGCTTTAGCCCGCCATCGCAGTGACCGTACAAAAGGGAGCTTGCCCCCAATTTGGGAAGCTCCCCGAAAAGGAGTCCCTCCCCGTGCGCCGAAGATCCGCAGGATTTTCTGCCCCAGCCGATTGAAGAACCAAAACCTGGTCCGGAGCGCGGATTTTTAATCCGCTTTGACCATAATTCAGTAAATACTCACCTCCCGTCGCCTTCAGTGGCCATCCACGAGCACTCCAAGACACTGGCGTGTATCCAGTTACCCTCGTAGTCGCGAAGCGTCTTGGAGTGCAGCGGCTTGCCACCGCCTTATTGGACCACCAAAGTCCAGCGACCCCCAATTGGAACCGCGACAACCCCAAACCAACACCCCGTTTGTAGTACGGGCTTTAGCCCGCCATCGCAGTGACCGAACAGAGGGGAGCAGGCATTCACAGAAGGCAGCGAAGGCAACGAAGCGCGCTTCAATATTAGCAGCCCCCCCGAAAAGCAGCGGCTTGCCGCCGCTTATTAGGACAACCGAAGTCCCGCCGCACACCCCGTCTTTTTGCGTGCGTCAGCCAACAGCCAGCGTATGCTGGGGCCATGATCAATCGGCGGTACAAGCCACTGGTGGTGGCCGGGGTGGTTTTGGTGATGGCCTGGTTGCTGGCCTGGGTGGGGTATTCTGTGGCTCGTAGCATGCGGGTGACAGCCGAGCAGGTGACCGCGCTGGTCCGGCAAACGGATCTCAACCGCCTCGTGGGCACCGCACGTGCCCGGGCCATTGAGGAACTGACCCGCAAGCTCAACGCGCTCTCCTACGAGGAGCGTCGCAAGGCGCGCCTGGACCGGGAGTGGCAGCGCTGGTTCGAGCAGATGACTGAGGCGGAAAAGGCCAGCTTTCTGACGGCGACCATGCCCACCGGTTTCAAACAAATGCTCATCGCCTTTGAACAGATGCCCGAAGACCGCCGCCGAAAAGCCGTGAACGATGCCCTGAAACGCTTGGCCGATGCCCGCGAAAACCTGGCGAACGGTGCCGAGGGCAATGCCGCCGCCCGCCCCAACCGGGTGGAGTTGAGCGAGGATTTGCAGAAGAAGGTGACTTCGATCGGCCTCGCCACCTTTTACAGCCAAAGCTCCGCCCAAACCAAGGCCGAACTGGCCCCGGTGCTGGAGGAAATCCAGCGCCTGATGGAGCGGGGGCAGGTTTTCCGGGGGATGCCACGATGAAGAGGTTCCGCTGCGGGTTCACCCTGGTGGAGTTGCTGGTGGTCATCAGCATCATCGGGGTGCTGGCGGGTCTGCTTTTGCCGGCCCTGGGCCGGGCGCGCGAAGCCGGACGCGCCACGGCTTGTCTTTCGAACCTGCGCCAGACGGGGTTGGCGTTGCAGATGTACACCCAGGAGCACGCCCACCGGATGCCCGTCATGCGTGACCGCCCGGTGGGGGCCGCCCCCACCAACGACCCGGGCGCGCCGGATCTGGTGCTTTCCAATTACCTTGGCTCGCCCAAGGTCCTCCAGTGCCCCTCGGACCGCGCGGAGCTGTTCGAAAAAACCGGTTCGAGCTATTCCTGGAATTCCCTGGTCAATGGCCAGGACGCGAATCAGTTTGTCGTGTTGAACATGTCCTTTGCCTCCCACCAGATGCCGTTGTTTTTCGACAAGGAGGCCTTCCACAAGGCGCGCGGCGAAAAACGCGGCGTGAACTATCTTTATGCGGATGGCCACATCAAAAACCTCTTGGTCCTTGAGGGCGGGCTGCCCAATCTCCCATGATCACCCTTGAGCATGTCAGTAAAAAATTCGGCTCCCGCTGGGCGGTCGATGATCTTTCCCTGGCGGTCCCGGCGGGGGAAATCTTCGGCTTGCTGGGCCACAATGGGGCGGGCAAAAGCACCGCCATCGGGATGATGCTCGGGCAGGTGTGGCCGACCCGGGGCCGCGTGACCCTGTGCGGCCATGATGTCCTGGCGCACCGGCAGGAGGCGCTCCACCGCGTGGGGGCCATTTTTGAAAGCCCGGTCTTCTACGATTACCTCACTGGCTGGCGCAACCTGGAAATCCTGGCCCAGTACACCGCCCCGGTCACTGCGGAACGCCTGCGGGAGGTGATTGACTGGGTGGGGTTGACCGGCCGCGAGCAATCCCCGGTGCGCACCTATTCGCACGGCATGCGTGCCCGGCTGGCCCTGGCCCAGGCGCTCGTCCCCAACCCGCAACTGCTGATTCTGGATGAGCCGAGCGATGGCCTGGACCCGGAGGGCATCCACGAGATGCGCCACACCATCCAGCGGTTGCGCGCCGAGTTGGGCCTGACGATTCTGCTCTCCTCCCACCTGCTCAACGAGGTGGAGCTGCTTTGCACCCGCATTGCCGTGCTGCGCCAGGGGCGCAAGGTTTTTGAAGGTTCCGTGGTGGACGCCCGCCAGGGGCAGCGGCTGCGCTGGCGTTTGCGCACGGATGATCCCCCCCGGGCGACCGCGCTGCTTCAGGCGGCCGGTCTGCTGGGGGCTGCCCACCCCGGCAACCTCGTGGAATTGGCCCCGGCGGCCACCAGTGACCAGGTGGTGAGGCTGCTGGTGCAAAAGGATCTGCGGGTGTTTGAAATGGCCTCCTGTGAAACCTCCCTGGAGGATTTTTACCTGGGCCTGATGGAACAAAAAAACTGACCCTGTCTCCCCCATGTTTTACCTGCAACTGCGCAACGAATTGTGGAAATTGTTTGGGAAAAAGCGCACCTACATCGGCTTTGGCATGTTCCTCGCCGCCCAGTTGATCATCTGTGTGCTGTTCCGCTACACCACCGCCACCAGCCACCTGCGCCGCATGCTGACGGGCAATGGCTACGGGTTGGATTTCATTTCCGCCCTGACCATCGCGGTCATCATGATGGTTCTGATCGCCATCTTCCTGCTGCCGCTCTATGCCGCGCTGGTGGGGGGGGATCTGGTGGCGAAGGAGGCTGAGGATGGCACGCTGCGCATGATCCTCTGCCGCCCGGTGGGACGCCTGCGCCTGCTGACGGTGAAGTGGCTGGCCGGCCTGATTTTCAGCTTTCTGCTGGTGGCCACGCTCGGCCTGTTCGGGGCCGGCTTCGCCGGGATCTGGTTTCCCTGGTCCGGGCTGTTCGTCTGGTTCCCGGAGCAGGGGATTTTCAGCCTTTTTGATGCCACCACCGGGGGGCAGCGTTACCTGCTGGCCCACCTCTTTCTGGTGGCGGAAGCTGTCACGGTGATGGGGGTGGCCTTCATGTTCTCCTGCTTCAATATCAAGCCGGCGGCGGCCACGATCCTGGCCCTCTCTTTCGTGTTCGTGAATTTCATTCTCCAGCAGATCCCCTATTTCAAGGATTACCAGACTTGGATTGTGACGTATCACCTTAACCTGTGGCAGTTTATCTTCGATGAAAACATCCCGTGGTGGAAGGTTTGGCAGTCCCTGAGCATTCTGGTGGGCTTCAACGCGAGCTTTTTCGTTATCGGTGCCAGCGCTTTTCAGTTGCGCGACATCAAGTCCTGAACCACTCGACCGGCCGGTTTTTTGCCGGCCTCCACAACCGGTTTTGTCCCCTCGATTGTGCTGCCACAACCTATTGTGGTGTCGCGGTTTGGGAAATGCAGATTATCATTGTTTTCACCCGCCTGTTTTTGGTAGTTTTACCGGTGCTGGGCGAACCGTGTGCAATGCCTCGTTTTGCCTTCCGATATGACGAACGAAACTCCAGATAATCCGCCCGAAAATGCTGCGGCTGCCTCCGCGCAAGTGATTGAGAAATATGATGCCTCCAAGATCGATAAATTGGAGGGCTTGGAAGCGGTGCGCAAGCGTCCCGGCATGTACATCGGCGATCCCGATGAGCGGGGCCTGCACCATTGTGTGTACGAGGTGCTCGATAACAGCATTGATGAACATCTGGCCGGCCACTGCAGGCACATCCAGGTGACGGTGCATGTGGATGGCTCCTGCTCCATCCGTGACGATGGCCGTGGCATTCCGGTGGATATTCACCCGAAGTGGGGCATTCCCGCTGTGGAGTTGGTCCTGACGAATCTGCACGCCGGCGGCAAGTTCGGCCAGGGTGCCTACAAATACTCCGGCGGCTTGCACGGTGTGGGCGCCAAGTGTGTCAACGCCCTCTCCGAATGGTTCCGCGTGGAGGTCTCCCGGGATGGCGCGGTCTATAGCATGGAATTTGCCCGGGGCCAGACCACCCAGAAGCTCAAGGTGATCGGCAAAAGCAAGCACACCGGCACCTTGATCACCTTCAAGGCGGACGCGGAAATTTTCACGATCACGACCGAATTCAAGTTTGATATCCTGGCCAACCGCCTGCGCGAGCTGGCCTTTCTGAATTCCGGGGTGGAAATCACCCTGGTGGACGAGCGGGAGGAGAACAAGCGGGAGACCTTCCTGTACAAGCTCGGCATTGAGGAATTCGTGCGCCAGCTCGGGCGCAACAAGCAGATCCTTCATCCCCTGCCGATCGTCCTCAGTTGCCAGAAGGATGAGGTGTTCGTGGACTGCGTGATGCAGTACAACGACTCCTACAACGACCAGATCCTCTGCTTTGCCAACTCCATCCCCAACACCGATGGCGGCACCCACCTGACCGGTTTTCGCGCGGCCCTGACCCGTGCCGTCAACCAATACGCGCGCCAGAACAGCCTGCTCAAGGAAAAGGATCCCGCCATTTCCGGCGATGATGTGCGCGAGGGTTTGGTGGCGGTGGTGAGCGTCAAATTGCCCAACCCGCGCTTCGAGTCGCAGACCAAGGTGAAGCTGGTCAACACGGAGATCGAGGGCGTGGTCTCCTCCGTGGTCTATGAGGGGCTGATGAATTTCTTCGACGCCAACCCGGCGGTGTCGAAAAAAGTGATCGAGAAAAGCCTGCTCGCCGCGCGTGCGCGCGAGGCGGCCCGCAAAGCCCGTGAAACCGTCCGCAAGGGCGCCCTCACTGGCGGCGGCCTGCCCGGCAAGCTGGCCGATTGTTCGGACCGCGACCCGGTCAACTGCGAGGTCTATATCGTCGAGGGCGACTCGGCCGGTGGCTCCGCCAAGCAGGGACGCGACCGCCGTTTCCAGGCCATCCTGCCCATTCGCGGCAAGCTGATCAATGTGGAGAAGGAGCGGCTGGACAAGGTGCTCCAAAACACCGAAATCCGCACCATGATCACCGCCGTCGGCACCGGGATTGGCGATGGGGAAGGGGAGGGGGCCTTCAACCTGGAGAAGCTGCGTTACCACAAGATCATCATCATGACCGACGCCGATGTGGACGGCTCGCACATTCGCACCCTGTTGTTGACGTTCTTCTACCGGCAGATGCCGCAGTTGGTGCGCAACGGGTACGTCTATATCGCCCAGCCGCCGCTCTACCAGATTGCCCGCAAAAAGCGCGTGGAATACGTGGATGACGATGCCCAGTTGAACCGCATCCTGATCCAGTTGGGGGTGGAGGAGGTGCGCCTGCGGAACCTGGCCGACGACAGCGAGGTGCCCCCCGCTCAGTTGCTGGAAATCCTGGAGCTGCTGGAGACGCTCGACAAATACGCGCGGGCACTGCGTCGCCACGGCGGTGATTTCGGCACCTATGTGGAACGTCGCTCCACCGAGACCCACGAGCTGCCGCGCCATTTGGTGAAGGTGCGCGAAGGCAACGACGAGCAGGTGCTTTACTTCCATGCCGAGGAGGAATTGCAGGCCTTTGGCGAGGCCAACCCGGACTTGGGCCTCTTTGGCACAGTGGAGGCCGAGGTTGCCGGGGAGAAACCGCGCGCCGGCCAGTCCCGCCGCGCCATTCATGTGGAGCTGCACGAGAGCAAGGCGGTCACGGAATTGCTCACCCTGCTGGCCCGTAAGGGGCTGAGTGTCGATCATTATTCCGCCCAGGACACGCCGCTCTTTGAGCTGGTCGAAGGGGAGGGGGATCGCGAGGTGCGCAAGGCCCTCTTCTCCATCCCGGAGATTCTCTCCGGCATCAAGGATGTCGGTCGGCGGGGCATCCAGATCAAGCGTTTCAAAGGCTTGGGTGAAATGAATCCCAAGGAATTGTACGAAACCACCATGAACCCCGCCCGCCGCAAATTGCTGCGGGTGGAGCTGTCCGATCCCGTGGAAGCCGAGGACATGTTCACCCGCCTGATGGGCGAGGAGGTTCAACCCCGCCGCCAGTTCATTGAAGACAACGCCCTGAATGTCCGCAACCTGGACATCTGATTTGCGCGCCCCCAATTTTTTATCCTATGTCTGACCATCAAGAACCAGCCGCAGTGCCCCCGGTGGGCATACCGGCGTTCGCCGCCAACGAGAAATTAGCCAAGATCAATGTGGCCGAGGAAATGAAGAACTCATTCCTCGACTACTCGATGTCGGTGATCATTTCCCGCGCCCTGCCCGATGTGCGGGATGGCCTCAAGCCTTCCCAGCGCCGCATCCTGTTTGCGATGAATGATCTGGGCGTGCTGCCCAACCGCAAGCATGTCAAGTGCGCCAAGATCGTCGGCGAAACCATGGGTAATTACCATCCCCATGGTGACCAGGCCATCTATCCCACCCTCGTCCACATGGCTCAGCCGTGGGCCATGCGGGATACCCTGATCGAAGGCCAGGGCAACTTCGGTTCCGTGGATGGCGACCCCCCGGCGTCCATGCGGTACACGGAGGCCCGCCTCCGCCCGCTCGGCTCCGTCCTCATGGAGGACATGGAGAAGAACACCGTTGACTTTGTCCCCAACTACGATGAGACCCGGGTGGAGCCCTCCGTGTTTCCGGCGGCGTTCCCCAACCTGCTGGTCAACGGCGGCACCGGCATCGCCGTCGGCATGGCCACCAACATCCCGCCCCACAATCTGGGCGAGATGATTGACGGAATTTGCGCCCAGATCGACAACCCGAAAATCTCCATCCTGGAGCTGATGAAGTTCATAAAGGGGCCTGATTTCCCCACCGGGTGTTCCGTCTGCGGCATTGATCCGGTAAAGCAGTATCTGCACACCGGCCGGGGCAGTCTGAAGGTGCGCGGCACGGTGACCGTTGAGGAAACCACGGGCGGGCGCGAGCAGATCATCATCACCGAGATTCCCTACGCGGTGAACCGCGCCCAGTTGGTGGAGCGGTTGGCGGAGCTGGTGAACGAGAAGACGCCCGGGTTGACCGATATCAGCGGCATCCGCGACGAGTCGGATGAGAACACCCGCGTGGTCATCGAGCTGAAGCGCGATGCGATCGCCAAGGTGGTGGTCAACAACCTCTACCAGTTCACCCTGCTGGAGAACACCTTTGCGGTCAACATGCTGGCCATCGACCGTGGCCGCCCCAAGACGCTGAACCTCAAGGAGCTGATCAACTGCTACATTGAGCACCGCCGCGAGGTGGTGATCCGCCGCACCCGGTTTGAGTTGGAGAAGGCCGAGGCCCGCGCCGAATTGCTGGAGGGCTACCTGATCGCGCTCTCAAACCTGGATGACTTCATCCAGATCATCCGCAGTTCGAAAAACCGTGATGAGGCCAAGGTGCGCCTCCTTGCCTTTGATTTCACCCGGGCCCAGGTGGAGGCCTTTGGGGTGCTCATCCGCCGCGATGGCCGGCTCGTGAACGGCCGTTACAGCCTCAGCGAGCGCCAGGTGGATGCCATCCTGGATCTGCGTCTCTACCAGTTGACGGGGATGGAGATGGACAAGGTGATCGCCGAGTACCAGCAGTTGCTGGAGGTGATCAAGGATCTGATGGACATCCTCGCGCGGGAATCCCGCGTCCTGGCCATCATCAAGGCGGAGTTGCTGGCGGTGAAGGAGAAGCATGCCACCCCCCGGCTCACCGCGCTGATTCCGGACGAGGGCGAGATTTCGATTGAGGACCTCATCGCCAACGAGGGGGTGATCATCACCATCACCCACAACGGTCTGATCAAGCGGACCAACATCAGCGCCTACCGCGCCCAGCGTCGGGGCGGCAAAGGGGTGATTGGCATGGCCACGCGGGAAAACGCCATCGTTGGCGGCGAGGAGGCGGATTTCATTGAGCACCTGTTCACCGCCAGCACTCATGATTACCTGATGTTCTTCACCAACACCGGCCGGGTGTACGTGGAGCGCGTCCATTAGATTCCCGACCTGGGTCGGGCCTCCAAGGGCCGCAGCATCGCCAATATTCTGGAACTTATGGCGGACGAGAAAGTGGCCGCCATGGTGACCATCAGCGCGAAATACGGCGAAAACAAGGAAGACCAGACCTGGCAGCAGCCGGGTTACCTGTTCTTTGCCACCGTGCAAGGCACCGTCAAGAAGACGGCCCTGGAGGAATTTGGCAACATTCGCAAAGGTGGCATCATCGCCATCGGCATTGATGAGGGAGACACCCTGATCGATGTCAAACTGACCTCCGGAGCGGACGAGGTGGTGATGATCACCCGGGGCGGCATGAGCATTCGTTTCTCCGAGGAGGATGTGCGCTCCATGGGCCGGTCCGCCTGCGGAGTGCGGGGGATCAGCCTGGACCCGGGCGACGCGGTGGTTTCCCTGGCGGTGTTGGCCCCCGAGGCCACCCTGTTGGTCGCCGGTGAATGCGGCGTGGGCAAACGCACCCCCTTTGAGGACTACCGGGTGCAGACCCGTGGCGGCAAGGGCCTCATTACCATGAAAATCAGCGAGAAAACCGGCGCGGTGGTCGGGGCCTTGCCTGTGCGGGATACGGATGAAATCATGCTCATCACCACCGGGGGGCAGATGGTGCGCATCTTTGTCAAACACATCCGTGAGGTCGGTCGCAACACTCAGGGGGTGAAGCTCATTGACCTGGATGCCAACGACAAACTGCAGGCGGTGGCCACCGTGATCAGCGATGAGGCTGATGCCCAGGAGGATTCCGTCCCTCCGACGGACGAGCCCCCGTCAGTGCCTGAAGGCGAGACGCCTGCCCCGCAGGCATAATACTCGATGGTTTAAAATAAAAACGGCCGGCGGAAATCTTTCCGCCGGCCGTTTCGTGTTTCCAGTGGGGTCAATCCTCCACCACGATCCGGTAGAACCGGTTGGGGCGCGCTTCATCCATGAATTCCAGGTCGCTGCCCGTACCCGGTTGGGCGTTGGTCCCCAGGCGTTGCCAGGTGCCGCCGATTTGATCCAGATATTCCACCCGGTAGTTTTTCCCCTCGCTGGTGGGGATGAGCAACCTTACCTGCTGCGACTGCAGGCGCAGGCCATCCGGTTGGAAGCGCGGCCGCTCGCGCACCACGATGGTCAGTGTGTTGGTGGCCGACAGGGGCGGTTGGCCGCTGTCGGTCACCGAGATCAGCACCGTGTTTGTGCCCACATCCCCCGGGGCGGGCTGCCAGCCGATCACTCCAGTGGCGGGATGGATGGTGAGCCCCGCCGGACCGGCGACCTTGCTGAAGGTCAGGTTTTGCACCGGCAGGTCGGGGTCCGCTGCCAGGGCTGTGGCCATCAGCGTCTGGCCCAGCACCAGGACCCGGGTGACGAACGGTGCCAGGGTGGGGGATTGGTTGGCGCTGTTGGTGCCGCTCTGGTTCGGTTGTCCAGGGGTGGCCAGGGTCAGTGCCTGCAGGTTGTCCGAGCCATCCGGATACCGACCGGCGGAGCCGTTGCGCACCTGCGGGCCGAATTGGACCAGGTCAACCAGCGTGTCGGCGGGATTGAACAGGGCGATGGTGTCACCGCTGCGGCTGAGGCGGAAGTTGGTGTGCAGGGCTCCGCCTGGTTGGTTGAGACTGGCTTGGTTGTCCGCCCAAACGACCAGGTGTGCCCGGGCTGGCAGCAGCACTCCGCCCGGAATGGCAAAGCCCGGGCCGTTGGTGTTGCTGTCGGTCAGCCGCCATCCGGAAAGATCCACGGTTTCGTCGCCGGGATTGAACAGTTCCAGCCAGTCGTCGTAGGTGCCCAGGCCCGGCTGGGCAATGGCATTGGCGTTGTCGGCCATCCACTCATTGATCCGTACCACGGTTGGGCGCAGCGCCGGGCTGTTGGTTTGACCGGGCGAGGCAAAATCAAACCGGTCCCGGTAAAACGGCTGGCCGTCCGGATAGGATCCGAAGGTGCGATTCCCCCACAGATTCTTCCAGGCGAGATAATCCAGGATCCGCGCTTCGCCGTTGATCACCATGGTGAGCGCGATGATGCCGTTGGTGCCCCCCAGGGTAAAATCCGTGTGCAGAAATTCCGGGGCGTTCTGCTGGGTGGCTCCGTCTGTCCAGACCAGCAGAAACTGGCCGGGTTGCACCAAGGTGTTGGTGGGTATCCGGAAACGGGTGAGGTTGTTCAGGTCGTCCGTCAGGTACAGCCCGCCTAGATCGACCAGGTTGGTGGAGGGGTTGTGGATCTCCAGCCAGGGGCCTGTCTCGCCCGCGTTGTTGGTGACGCCGGACACCGCATTGGGCGCCACCTCATTCAGCCAAACCGGCGGCAGGGCCGGCCATGTTTGGGCCACGGAATTGGCGCTTCCCGGCGTCCGGTAGTTGGGGCGCACGTTCGGCTTCGGTTGGAACAGGCTGCCGAAACGGAAGGTGACCGTGGTGAAATTCGAGGCGGGCAGATACCAGAAACTCAGCGTGTAGGTCATGTTGGTGATCGGGATTTCAAGGATCACGTTGTTGACCGTGGTCCCCACATTGGTGAAGATCAGGTGCATGCTGCTCCGGCCTGAATGGGCGAAATTGGTGTCAATCCTGGATTGGGATCCATAGGTGGACTGCATGGTCCACACGCCCCCCTGGTTGGTGAACAGGTTGGCGTTTTCAAAGCTGCCATCCGGTATGATATTGATGCCGGCATTGGCCACCGTGCCGGTCACCAGGCTGAGATCATCAATGTAGATTTCTCCGCTGAGATCAGGGTACACAATGATCTTTTTCAGCAGGGCGGCTCCGGTGACATTGCCGGAATAGCTGGCGAACCGCCAGCCAGTGCCATCCGACCAGTTGGCCACCCGGCTGTTGTCCCGGTTGGCATCAACCAGTTGCAGCGAGCTTCCCAGCGTCTGACTCCCGGTGGGCCAGGGCGGCTCGGTGTCATAGCGGACCTGGTCCATGATCTGTGGGCCCTCGGCTCCCGGCCGCAGCAGGCTGAGGGTTTCCCCGTCCTGCTGGAGATCGCCTGAGAACTCGTCGAACACCGCGACGCCCGGGTACAGGGTCTGAAAGACCGCACGGTTCCTGGCCAGTACCAGGTAGTTGGTGGGGGCCAGCAGGCTGCCGGGGGGGAAGGTGTAGCCGAGGCCATTGATGCTCCAGCCGGAAAGGTTGTAGGTGAAATTCGTGCTCGTGTTGAACAGTTCGACATACTCCCCATCCGCATCCAGCGGGTGGTACATGATTTCGCTGATTACCACTGCGGGGGTTGGGGGCGCTGAGCCGGTGAAGACCACCGTGTTCGTCACGGTTTTCCCGGCCAGTGGCTGTCCCTGCCAGTCGATCGCCTGAATGACCAGTTGGTTGATGCCGGTGTCCAGCGGGACTTTCATGGTCCAATTGAGCAGGTTGGCATTCCAAGTCACCGGCCACGGTGAGCCGTTCACCCGGATTTCGCTGGCTTCGATGGAGGCCAGTCCACTCAGGGTGATGTAGTTCAGGTTGGTGCTGTAATAATTCGTGCCGGGGACGGAGAACGTGTTGGTGAGTCCGCTCAGCAGGCTGGTGAGATAGGCGCGACGGTCGTTGACGTAGGTTTTCAGGGTGCTTACGGTCCCTTCGCTGTAGGTGACCCCGTTGGCTGATAAAGCAGCGGCCTTTTCATCGATGATGGGGTTGATGTACGCATTTTGGAACGGCCCGTCCGTCAGGTTTTTAAACGCGCGGAAAAAGGCCCGGCGTGTTTCCGGCGTGTGGTAAACCATCACCATGCGCTTGTCGGACGAGTTGGTCACCACATCCGTGGGGCCGCGTCCGCTGCCCGTGCCCATGGTCCAATCCACGTCCCAGGGCAGGAGCTGGAAGCGGCCTTGCGTCGGTTTGTACAGGTAGTTGTTTTTGCCGCGGTCATAGCCGAAGGAATCGAAATTACCCACTGCTTTCTGGCAGGAAATCTCGCGCAGCCATTCATCCAGGTGAGCCACCTGGTTGAACGCCGTGATATCCACGGTGGCGTTGACATCCACGGTTGGGCTCACGGTGTTCAGCAGCTTGAGGAAGTTGGTGTAATTGTTGGCGGAATCGCCGGCGGTGATCGACCGGGGCCGCCACATGTACCGGTAGGGGGCGAGGTTCACCTCCGCCGAGCCGGAGACCACGCGCCGGTGCAGGTCCGCATCATTGTTGCTGAAGGCGGTGGCGTCGTCGTTGAACTCAAACCAATCCTCGATCTTGATGAGCTGCCCGTCCGGATCATCTGGGAACCACTGTTTGAGGAAGGCTGAGTTGGGCTGCTGGGTATCCTCGTAAATAAAGTTTCCGGACAGCCCGCTGACGGTGCTGCGCTGGGAGCCGTTGACGAACAGATGCACATACCGGCGGTGGTTGAAGGGAATGCCCATCTTGCGGAAAAACACGTACGAGATTTGCTCCGCTTGCGCGCTGAGATCAGTGCTGTTGCCGCCGCTGCCGTTGCCGGGCAGGGCCAGGTTGATGTCCGTTTCCCCAAACAGGGTGTCGTCGTCCGGCAGGTTCACGATGTAGTCGCAACGGTTGCCCCCATCCGGGCCGGTCGTCATCTGGCCGCGGTGGAACGGGCTGCCGGAATAGAGTGAGCGGGCGTTGTACACCACGCGGTATTGGTTGTAGGCCATGGTCACATCCACGCCGGAGTTGCTGAGGTTGTACCGGGTGGCCCAGCGGTTGCGGGTGCCTTGGGTCATCCACATGTGGTAGGTCCCGAAGGCCCCGCTCATTTGTGGTTCGCCCACCCGGACCAAACACTCGTGGGTGGGGGATTCCACTGGGAAATGGTATGCTTGGTTTGCCGGGGGCAACACCTCGCGGGGGAAGGTGTTGGTCGCACCCAAACTGTCCACTGCCAGAACGTGGAAGGCCACCAGTGTGCCGTTCGGCTGGCCTGGCACTGTGGCGCTGTACACGCCGTCCCCGGGAATCCGGTCGCCTTGGGTGCCATCATCCACCATCGGTACCCGCACCAGATTGGTGGCGGGATCCAGCCGGTACTGCAGATATAGCTCGGCCACGCCTTGCGGGTCCGAAACCTGGGCGCCGACGGTGATCGTTTCGTTGGCGGCGGGCAGAATCGGCTCATGCTGCACCGCATAAATGGCCGGACCGGCATTGGCGATCAGGCGGCTGTTCGGTTGGCCGGGCGTGCCCAGGTTCCCGGGGACCGAGAGTTTGCCAAAGGCCTCCATGCCGCCGCCGCGCAGCCGTAGCAGCACTTCCGGCCAGCCCCGCAGCCAGCGCACCCTGCCGCTCAGCGTGACCGTGTTCGTGAGCGTGAAGGCCGAAGACCGGATCCGGTTCGCGCCCATGTCCCCCCGTGAGCCCGACCGGACATGCAGGTAAATTTCCCCGCTGGTCGCATTGGTTTCCAGTACCGATTGGTCATGGGATCCTTGGAGCACCCACCCGCCCAATCCGGCATTGAATCCGCCATTGGTGAGCAGGTTGTAAGTGAGGTTGGTCTTCACCGCCAGGTCATCCAGCAGGCATTCGCCCGCACCCAGCATGTAAAAATGCAGTTGGTCGTTCACGGGGGTTCCGAGCGTTTCACCCAGCGGACCGGTGTACTGGATCGTGGTCCAGCCGGCCTTGGCCGTCTCATCGCTGTCGCTCCAGTTGTCCGCCCGGCGGTTATCGCTCCAGGGATTGATCAGTTCCAGACTGCTCCCGCCCCCCGAAGACCAGTCCCCCCAGCGGCCGCCGCCGCCGTAAGTGACCTCGTTGACCACGACATCGTATCCGGTTCCCGAGCCCGGGTTGACCTCCGGCTGGCTCAAGGCCAGCCGTTCGCCCCCGTTCTTGAGCGAGCCGGAATAATTGCCCACCAGGTTGGTGGCGTTGAGGGTGCCCGGATATTTGGCCTGCAATTGGCTCGCATTACGCGCAATGGCCAGGTAGCCCCCGGCCGGCAGCCACACCTGGTTGGTGAAGGTGAACGAAACTCCATCCACCAGCCGCCAGCCGCGCAGATTGACCGCGTTGGCACCCCGGTTGAACAATTCCACGTACTCATCGTCATCGTTGCCGGTGATGGGGCTGAACATGATTTCGTTGATGATCACGTCCGGCCAGTAGGTCGTCGCATTGGGGGCTCCGGGCGTGACGGAGGAGAGCAGGCCAAACTCAGCACCGCCATCCGGCTGACGTCCCCACGAATGGTCCGGCAATTGGGCGCCGAATTCCACGGCATCCACCACGCGGGTTCGGGTGGCGTTGACCAACACCACGCGTTCCCCCGCCGCCTCCAGCCCGAAGCCCAGTGTCTGCTGGAAAAAGCAGACGTGGCTGGTGGCCCCCAGCACCGTGCCGTCGGGGATGCGGAATTTGTTGGTGCCCAGGGTGTCCGAAAGCCAGGCACCGGAGAGGTCCACCGGTTGCCGGCTGTGGTTGTAAAGCTCCACGAAGTCCGGCTGGTTATTGGTGCTGTGCGCCAGCACCTCGTTGATCACGACGGCCTGCAATGGCTCTGTGGCCACCAGCGGCTCCAATCGGCCCGGGGAGCCTCCCATGAGATCACTTGTCCCCCAGGCGGCGGGATTGCCTTCCCCGTAGGATGGGCGCAGGAGCACCAGCGAGTGGCCGGAACCATCCGCTGCCACCGGCCAGGGTGGGTTGGCTTGGTAAACGACTTCCAACAAAACCGCCCCCAGCTCATTGCGCAGGCGCACGGTGCCGGTGTCATCCGGCAGTCCCTCCGTGCCAGCGTTGTCCCATGGCCCGAGAATATTCATGCTCCCATGCCTTGTTTGTAGTGCCGCCGGATCCCGCGCCAGCACCACCATGCCACCCGGTGGCAGTTTGGTGCCGGTCGGGAATAAATAATGGATGGAGCCGGTGACCTCGTAGCCGGACAAATTCTCGCTCGTGCTTTGCGTGTTGACGATTTCAATGAATTCCAGCGATCCGTTGGTTTCGGAGGCGGCCGGGTGGTACATGATTTCACTGAACACCAGGCCGGTGCGCCGGCTGGAAGGTCCGATCGGTTCCCCCCGGAATTGCGGAGTGAAGGCGTTCGTGGCCGTCACCTCCCCAAACCCGGAGAGGCGGGCGACGACGGCCTGGCCGGCTGATTGGCTGGTGACCGCCAGGCCTAAAAAGACCGGGTCTTCCAGCGCGAGCGTGGTGGAGGTCAGCGGCATCCAGGAAAGCCCGTCATAGCTCACATAGCCGGTGAAGCTGTTGCCCTCCCGTTTCAGGCGCAGCCAGGTTTGCCCCGCGTTCACGGGGGACTGTCCCTGCATGACCGCCGGTGAGCCGGGAGCGCGGTATTGGGCGAAGCACCCGCTGATGCCTGGGCTTGCCCACACGGCAAAGAAGGGGCTGCTGTCCGTGGTCTCGTTGCGGGCCATGATGCCGGCGCGGGACCAGGGTGTGCCTTGGGTGAGTTCGTTTACCTGCACGCGCACATCAAAATTTCCCTGGTAGAGCACGGAGGACAAGGCAATCTGGTCAGTGCTGCTCCCGGCCCCGGCGCTGTAGTTGGTGGCTGTCAGACCATCCGGGGTACGGCTCAGGCTGCTGTTGGTGCTTCCGCCGCCAATCTGGGTGATCAGGAGGCCGATGGTCGTAAAATTGATGGAGCTGCCGGGGGCGATCAGGTTCGCCAACGATGAACGGTCACGCAGGCCGCTCACGGAGAGGGTGTAGGAGGTGTCCATTGCAAAACCGGTGGTGGCCAGGCGCACGGTTTTGCCGTCCCCGCTCAGCGTGGCGGATTGGATCGTCAGACGGCCTGAGCCATTGGTCACGCTGTAGTTGCTGGCATTCGTGGCGGTCTCCAGTGAGACCGGTTCGGAAAATTTCACCAGCAGGGTGTTGGTGGAGAGGCTGTAAACCTCCACCAACTGTGGCGGAGTCAGATCGGGGCCATACTTGCCAATGACTTGCACCTCGGTCAGCGAGAGCACCGAGTCGGCCGCCCGGTTCGTGTTGTTGATCAGGCTCACGCGAACGCGGTCGCCTTCAATCAATGAGCTCAGAATATTGCTGAATGTCCCGCCTGCGGTGATCCCGGCGGCGTTGGTGAAAACATTCTGCCCATACACCTCTGCGGCCCCATTGTAGATCGAGAGGCGGAAGTTGCTCAGCCGGTCTGCGCAGCAATCCATCCGGTTGAAGAGCCAGATTTCCTGGATGGGGCAGACGCTGCCCAGGTTCACCTCCCAGTAGGTGCCGTTCGTGACCGCCGGGTCGGTATGCGTGACGGATCCATCCGTAAAAACCGGGTCGGTGTTGCCATCGATGGCCCGGGCGGCCGCTCCTGAGGAGGTGACGGAGGACTGTGTGGCCAGCGCGTTCGGGTGCCGCGCCACATTGGTGAGGGTGTTGTGCCCCCACACCTCGACTTCCGCCAGGGAGATGATGTTGTTCCCGTTGGCGCTGTTGCCCGGCAAGCTCTGCACCCGCACATAGCGGCCCATTGACCCATACGGCATGGGGAAGCTCCGGTTGCCCCCCGCCGCCACCGGATTGCTGTTGGGGATGTCCACCCCATACACTTCATTACTACTTCCGTTCAACAGCCCGATCCGCAGATTGCTCATCCGGTTGCCGCAGCAGGTATCGGTGCGATTCCACAGGGTGACAGAATCGACCACTTTCTCCATGCCCAGGTCCACGATCCAATAGTCGTTGTCCGCCCCGGGATCCGCCGTGTGTGTCACGGAATTATTGGCCCAGAGCCCGTCGCGGTTGCCATCGATGGCCCGGGCGGGTAATCCGCCGCTACTGATGGAGGTCTGGGAGGCGATGCCGGCCCGGGCCAGGTTTTCCGCCCTCAGGGTGGGTACGGCCAAACAACAGAAAACGAGCAAACTGGCAAACAGTGGTTGCTTCATAGGTTTTGCCGAATATGGCATTGATCCAGCCATCTGCCAAATGCAAAACCAGCATGGTCAAGCGAATAATCGGCTGTAACGTTACAGAGATTTTGTTTTGGAACTTCTCGGAGTCCCAATTTTTTACCGCAAGTTGCTTGACCTTTTCCGCGGGAGGTCCACACTACGCCGCTTCGTGTAATTGGAAGTTCTATGGATCACATTCGAAACATTGCTATTATCGCTCACGTGGACCACGGCAAGACCACCTTGGTGGATTGCCTGTTGAAACAGTCCGGAACCTTTCGTGCCAACCAGGCCATCTCCTCCGAGGAGCGCATCATGGACTCCATGGATTTGGAGCGGGAAAAGGGCATCACCATCCGGGCCAAGAACGCTGCTTTCAAATACAAGAATTACCACATCAACATTGTTGACACTCCAGGACACGCTGATTTTGGCGGCGAGGTGGAGCGGATCATGAACATGATCGACGGGGTGTTGCTGGTGGTGGATGCCGCCGATGGTCCGCAGGCGCAAACCCGTTTTGTGCTGCGCAAAGCCTTGGAGGCGGGTGCCAAGCCGATTGTGGTCATCAACAAGATCGACCGCGACAACGCCAGCCCGCAAAAGGTGCTGGATTTGGTGTTTGATCTGTTTGTCTCTCTGCACGCCACCGATGAGCAGTTGGATTTCCCCTATGTTTTCACCAGTGCCAAGGCGGGCTATGCCGCCCTGGACCTGAAGAATCCCAGCCCCACCATGGAGCCGCTGTTTGACTCCATCATCAAGTTCATCCCCCCGCCGCGCGCCAAGGCTGGTGATGGCTTTCAGATGCTGGTTGCCAATCTGGATTACTCCGATTATCTGGGCCGGATCGCTTTCGGAAAAATCTGTGCGGGCAAGGTCAAGGTCGGCGACCAGGCGGTCTGTATTCACGGCGATGGTCGGGTGGATTCGAACAAAATCACCGCCATTTTCCATTTCGAAGGGTTGAAGCGGATTGAGGTGGCTGAGGCGCATGCCGGGGACATCGTTGGGGTGACCGGGTTTGAGGATGTGTTCATCAGTGAAACCATCATGGATGTGAACAGCAAGCAGGCGCTGCCTTACATCCCGATTGACCCGCCCACGATTCAGATGCAGTTTGCGGTCAACGACGGCCCGCTCGCGGGGCAGGATGGCCAGTTGGTCACGGCCCGCCACCTGAAGGAACGGTTGCAGAAAGAAATCCGCACCAACGTTTCCTTGCGCGTGGAAGAGACGGAGTCGGCCAATATATTCAGTGTCAGCGGCCGCGGCGAAATGCAGATCGCCATTCTGGTGGAGCAAATGCGCCGGGAAGGCTATGAGGTCCTGGTGTCGCGCCCGGAGGTGATTTACCGCAAAGATGCCAACGGAGCCACCCTCGAGCCCATTGAGAAACTTTTCCTGGAAATTCCCAAGGAACACATGGGGCCGATTCTCGAAAACCTCTCCAACCGCAAGACGGAGATCACCCACATGGAGCACCACGGTGACCAGGTCGGCGTGGAGGGTTTGATCCCGATGCGTGGCTTGATCGGTTTTGAAACCGATCTGGTGAACACGACACGCGGCATGGGCGTCTTCAGCCACCTCTATCATGATTACGGTCCGTACCGTGGCGAGATCCAATCCCGCAAAAACGGTTCCTTGGTCAGCATTGAGACGGGTATTGCCACTGCCTATGCCCTGAACATGAACCAAGAGCGCGGTCGCCTGTTCATTGAGCCAGGTGAGAAGGTGTACGGGGGGATGATCGTTGGTGAAAACGCACGGGAGGCCGATATCCCGGTCAATCCGTGCCGGGTCAAGCACCTGACCAACATGCGTTCCCAGGGCGATGGCAAAGGTGTCCAACTGGAGCCGCCGTTGCGGATGACGCTGGAGCGGTCCCTGGAATACATTGGGCCGGACGAGTACGTGGAGGCCACTCCAAAGAATTTGCGTCTGCGCAAGAAGATACTGAACGAGACGCAGCGCAAGCGCGCCGCCCAGAGCAAAAGCGCCAAGCCGGCTGAGGACTGATCGCGGTTTGATTGCTGCCAGGTTTGGGCAGTGGTGGATCGCGGGGAGCTGCGTCTTTTCGAAGGCGCGGTTTACCGCGTGACTTTTTACCAGGCAACGCTCAGAGTTCATCCACATGAAAAAAGCTGCACCCGTTTCGCGAAGCGGCCGGTTTGCCGCCGGGCCATCGGCTGATGTCGCCCGCTTCACGGAGTCCATTTCCTTCGATTGGCGCCTCTGGCGCTTTGATATTCTGGGCTCACTGGTGCATGCCACCATGCTGCGCAAGATTGGCATCATTACCACAGCGGAGCACCGCAGCATTGTCAAGGAGCTGGAGGCTATCGGGCGCGAAATTCATGACGGCAAATTCACATGGAAGCCGGAGCTTGAAGATGTGCACATGAACATTGAGGCGGAGCTGACCCGCCGGGCACCCGCCGGTGCCAAACTGCACACCGGGCGTTCCCGCAATGATCAGGTGGCCCTTGACATGCGGATGTGGTTGCGATGCGAGGTCTTGGACCTGGCTTCCGCAGTGCGTGATTTGCAGGCCTCGTTGGTCGGGTTGGGGGGACGCTATGCGGACGTCATCCTCCCCGGCTACACCCATATGCAGCGGGCCCAGCCAGTTTACTTCGCCCATCATCTGCTGGCCTATGTGGAAATGTTTGATCGCGATTACCAGCGCTTGCTGGATTGCTACCAGCGCGTGAATGTCTGCCCTCTCGGCTGCGGTGCCATCGCCGGCAGCACCCTGCCGCTGGATCGGGAAATGACCGCTCGCCTCCTGGGCTTTGTGGACGCCAAAAACCGGCCGCTGCTCTGCCAGAATTCGATGGATGCGGTGAGTGATCGCGACTTTGCCGTTGAATTCTGTGCCCACGCTGCCCTGCTGGCGGTGCATCTCAGCCGCCTGGCGGAGGACTTGGTGCTGTGGTCCACCAGTGAGTTTAATTTTGTCCGCATCTCGGATGCCTACACGACCGGCTCCAGCCTCATGCCGCAAAAGAAGAACCCGGATGTGGCCGAACTGGCCCGGGGTAAATCCGGACGGGTCATAGGCAATCTGATGGCCTTGCTCACTCTCCTCAAGGGGTTGCCGATGACCTACAACCGGGATCTTCAGGAGGACAAGGAGCGGTTGTTTGATACCGCCGATCACGTGCGCGCCACGGTGAACATCATGGCGGCCATGCTTCAGCAGACCACGGTCAATGCCGAAGTCTGCCAGGCGGCGGCGGCGGATCCGCTCCTGTTGGCCACCGATCTGGCTGATTATCTGGTTTGCAAGGGAGTCCCCTTCCGCCAGGCCCATCATGCAGTCGGTACGCTGGTCGGGGTCGCGGAGAAGCTTGGGAAACCCTTGAACCTACTTTCGCTAGCCGAATTCCAGGCGGTGGATGCGCGTTTTGGCAAGGATGTCCTTGGTATGTTTGAGCTTCAATCCGCCATGCACCGCAAGCAGTTGCCCGGTTCGCCAGGCAGCAAGGAAGTTCGCAAACAATTGGCCCGGTGGCGCAAAGAGCTCTGCTAACTCCGGTTTCCCTCCCGCATGAGCCAGCCCGCCCCGGTATTGCTGACCAGTCTTTTGCGCGATGTCTCACGCTCTTTCTACCTGACCCTGCGCGTTTTGCCGGGGTCGGTGCGTCCGCAGATCGGGCTCGCTTACCTGCTGGCCCGCACCACCGATACCATAGCGGATACCGGCCTTGTTCCCGTGGCGGATCGTCAGCGCGCCTTGGAACAGTTGCGGGAGCGAATTTTAGGAAAAACCACCACCCGGCTGGATTTCAACGCTTTCCTTTCGGCTCAATCCACCAGTCCGAACGCGCCTGCCACGGCGGCAGAAAAGGTGTTGCTGGGCAGGGTGGAGGAGGCTTTG
Organism: uncultured Verrucomicrobiota bacterium; assembly: GCA_903930345.1. Taxonomy (GTDB): domain Bacteria; phylum Verrucomicrobiota; class Verrucomicrobiia; order Limisphaerales; family CAIYYI01; genus CAIYYI01. Next base: position 510 of record CAIYYI010000320.1, on the reverse strand, counting down.
CAGGTGTTGGCGGCGCAGCCGGCGGCTGACCGGGAGTTGATTCGCACCGTGCTTGAGACGATTACTAACGGGCAGCAACTTGACCTGCAACGGTTTGGGACTGCCACAGCCGGCCGATTGGTGGCGTTGGAAACTTCGGCGGAGTTGGAGGAATACACCTATTTGGTGGCCGGGTGCGTTGGGGAGTTTTGGTCCCGGATGTGTCGTCGGCATGTTTTCCCGGCGGATGCCTTGGATGAAGCAGTTTTACTGGCTTTGGGAATTCGGTATGGCAAAGGTCTACAGTTGGTTAACATCCTGCGGGATTTGCCTCGGGATTTGCGCGAGGGTCGGTGCTATTTGCCGGGAGAGCAACTCCGAGCCGGTCGGTTGACCCCGGAAGACCTGCTTGACCCCTCTCGGGAAAACGCTTTGCGTCCCATTTACCAGCCTTGGTTATTACGGGCCCAAGAATACTTGTCGGCGGGCTGGAAATACACTAACTTGGTCCCTTGGCGATGTTTGCGTGTT
>CAIYYI010000319.1 GCA_903930345.1 uncultured Verrucomicrobiota bacterium | reverse complement strand
CGCGCCGAAATGATGCGGTCCAGCCCGACCAGCAGGCCGCCGACCACCGGGGCGGCGACCAAGTAGATAATCAAACGTACCCAGGGACTCATAGTTCAGGTTCTTTTCGGTGAAAATCGTTCCGTCAGTTTCCGTCAGACAATCAGCGCGCCAAGGGCAGCACACACAGCCCCAGCAGGCAGAGCATCAGGCCCATGCCGACCAGCACCCCCGCTCGGAATAGCTGATCCTCCTTCATGAAATCTCCGAAATAATAATTCCGCAGGCTCACGGATTGTTCAGTGCCGGATCCCTGGAAACGGGTGCTTCCATCGGTGTTCGCCCCGCCCAGATAGGCATCCATCACCTTCACCCGGCGGCCGTAGGTGAGAAAACTCAGCGGGAACATGCAGACCATGGCCAGCATGATGACCATGATCACCAGGTTGCCCGGGGCCATCGTTGCCGTCCGTCCGAACACCTCTTTCACATACGGCTCAATCAGGTGGGAGGAAATCATGGGGAAAAACAGGCAGGTCAGCGCCGTGATGCCGCCCAGCAGGTAGAGCGCCATCCATTCGCTCCAGCCGATGCCTTTTTCCACATTCACCAGCGGGCGCACCACCTCGATGAGTTTTCCCATCCACTTCACCCAGAAGAAGAGCGTGGCCGCGCTGCCAAAGACGACAAAGCAGACCAGCAGCGGGTGTGAATCCACCACCGCCTTCAGCACCGCCCACTTGCTGATCAGCATGCCGAAGGGGGCCAGGAACATGCCCGCAATGCCCACCTGCAACAGTACCGAGAGGCGCGGCATGGTGATGATGAGGCCGGACATGGACTCGATGTCGCGGCTGTGCAGTTTGTTCTCAATCACCCCCACGCACAGGAACAACAGACATTTGGCCACCGCGTGGAAGACGATCAGCAGCACCCCGGCCCACACCGCCTCATAGGTGCCGATGCCGCCGCAGATCACGATCAGCCCCAGATTGGCCACCGTCGAATAGGCCAGCACCTTCTTCGCGTCACTCGTCGCGATGGCCGCCAGCGAGCCGATCAGAAAAGTCACCGCGCCCACCACGGCCACGATGGTGCCTTCCAGCGTGCCGCTCAGCACCGGCGCCAGCCGCAAAATCAGGTACACGCCCGCCTTCACCATCGTGCTGGAGTGCAGCAGCGCGGAAATGGGCGTCGGCGCCACCATCGCGCCCAGCAGCCATTTGGAGAAGGGAAACTGGGCGGATTTGGTGATGCCGGAAAAGCACAGCAGGGCCACCGGCACCAGCGCCACGTCCGCTGAGCTTTTGATCAGCATGTCCAGCTCCACGCTTCCCTTACGGAAGAAAAACCAGACGATCGCCGCTGCGAAGGTCAGGCCGCCCGCCAGGTTGTAGGTCAGGGCCCGCAACGAGTTTTGCACCGATTCCTCGTCCTCCTTGTAGCCGATCAGGAAAAACGAGCAAAGGGTGGTGATTTCCCAGAAGAAGAAGAACCAGACCAGATTGTTGGCGAAGACCAGGCCGAACATCGCCCCCAGGAAAATGAACATCGTTCCGAACAGGAAGGGTCGCCGATCTTTCAGCTCCGGATGATGATGCTCGTGGTATTCCTTCATGTAGCCCAGGGCATACACGCAAATCAGCCCGCCCACCACGCCGTTGATCAGCGCCATGATGATGGAAAACTTGTCCACGAACAGATTCTGGCCCACGTGCATTTGTTTGCCATAGGCCAGTTCAAACCAGATCATCAAGGCCGATTGGGCCAGCATGAAGGCGACTATCAATGGGCGCTTGTGCTTGACGCCCAGGTAGATGACGTACCCCGCCATCAGCACTTCCACCCCCAGCATCACCTCGTTGATCAGGTGGTCATCCACGTGAAAGGTGGTGAAGTCCGAGGGGAACATCCGCCACACCAGGTTGATGCTGCACACCGCGAGGAACGCCGTCATCACCACCACAATCGTGCGGCGAAGGCGCTCGGATTTGATGCCCAACAATGCCAGCCCTGTGATCAGGGGAGCCAAAATCAATGTTGCCAGTAAGCTCACAAATATAAAAAACAAAGCCCAGCCCTGCTTGGCGCAACGGTCGCACCAAGCAAAGTCCATTTCCGGTCAGTTAAATCGGTTCCTCGATGAACGAACCTTCTCCGGGTCAGCAGGCTGGTCAGCCTTTGTTGTGCGGCTAGTTTCAGTTTTGCTAATTATTTTGCAAGCCCGAATTAAAAATATCTCATTAACGTTCTGAAGATGAATAAGTTACACCTCTAAAAACGGGCGGGTTGCGCGTTCCGGGAGCCATTTCCGATGATCGTAACTGCGTGCGTTATGTGGTTAATTAGTTATAATACAAACAATTGCGGATAAACATGGTACAATCAAAAAACCCCATGGATTCAGGGCGTACGCCAGACAATTCGCGTTTCCTGTCTGTCGGCCACATTCGCAAAAGTATCGGTGAGTCTTAGATGTGTAATAAGAAAAAATAATAACACGGACAGTCAGCGGGTTGGCGATCCGGAGGGCGCCTGTTCCTGAAAACCGGGGTTGCCAGCCGCCGTTGATTCACGCACTCTTGGCCAACCCAATGAATGCATTAGCCGGATATTTGTGGTTTGGCGCGGTCCTTTTGGCTGGCTCAGGAATGGCGGCGGGCGCGCCCGCGCTGACGCGGGAGAGCTTTGAGAACACCAACCGCTGGCAGTTTTCGCCCGGCGCGGAGTTTCCCGGTGCCTCCGGCAGGTTTGAGGTGGTCCCGGAGGCCGCCCGCGAGGGCAGGCTGGGGGCGCGGTTGCAGTTCGATTTCTCCGGCGGCGGCAATTATGTCGCGGCCACCGCCCAATGGCCCACCCCGGTGCCGACCAATTTCAATACGCTGCAATTCTGGGTGTGGCGGCCTGCCGGCAACCCGGTGGTGCTGCGCTGCACGGATGCCACCGGGCAAACCGTTCAAAAACCGGTGACCTGCCCGGGTGGCAAATGGGTTTGCATCCAGGTCCCTTTGAACCAATGGTCCGGCCATTGGGGGGGAGCCAATGATGGCCGTTTGCACGGGCCCATTGGACGGATGGCCCTGCTGGTGGAAAACGGTGAGGAAAGCACCGGGGCGGTCTTGTTTGATGAAATGGAGTTCCTGGAACGGGATAACCGCCCCGCCCGGGTGACTTATCCCGGCTACGAATTCAAATCGGAGGAAGGCTGGTCGCTCCGCACCGAGGGTTCCGGCGGTCAGACCCGTTTGAACGGCAATCAATTGACCCTCGATTTTTCCCGGGGCGCCCAGTCGATTGGGCTGGGCCTGCCGGACCGCTCCCTGCTGGGCACGGTGGAACACCTAAAGTTGCGCGTCCGGGGCACGGCCGTGGGCCATCCGGTGCGGATCTCCCTGCGCACACACTTCATGACGTTTCAAAAGGTGATCGGTGAGCTGGCCGGTGCTGGCGAGCAGGAATTGGTCACCGCCGCCCCGCCGGGGGAGGGCTGGACGTGGCAGGGTGGGGAGAACGACGGCAAGTTGCACGGTCCGTTGCGGCTGGGCGACATTCAGTTTGCCGGCAGCGGGCGCGCGGATCAGGGCCAACTGGAGCTGCTGGGGGTGGAGGTGGAAGCCTCCTGCCCTCCCGATAAGCGCTGCGTGATTTATGCGGAGTGCCGTGGCAGCAACACAACCACCGAATTCGTGGCCACCTGGCGTGGGCTGACCGAGCAGCCGCTGGCAGGCCGGTTGCACTGGGTCACCCGCACCTGGGATGGCCGCGAATTGACGCGCGGCTCCCGTCCGGTGTCGGTTCCTGCCCGCGCGGTGGCCGCCGGGTTTTCGCTGCTGGTCCAGGCCCCGGCCGGGGTGCGCTTTTTGGAGGCCGAGTTCACCCTGGAAATTCCCGGGCAGGACGTGGCGCCCGCCCAGGCGGTGTGGGTGGCCCCGCCGCCCACCGCCGGCGATACGGTGCTCCGGCCGGAATCCCCCTTCGGCATGGGGCTTTACCTTTACCGGTACGATGCCAGCCCGCGCGGGCTGGCCAGCCTGGAACGGGCGGCGCAGATGGCCCGGGCCGCCGGGGTCAAATGGTCGCGCGAGGAGTTTGCCTGGTCGCGGGTGGAGCCGCGCCGGGGGGAGTTCGATTGGTCGTTCTACGACAAAATGCTGGAGATCGCCGAGCGCAATGGCATTTCCGTTTACGCCATCGCCTGCTACTGGGCGGGTTGGACCAAGCCGTACACGGAGGAGGGGGTGCGGGATTACCTCCGGTACCTGGAGGCCATGGTGCAGCGCTACCGGGGGCGCATCAAACAATACGAGATTTGGAATGAGCCCAACATTTTCTTCTGGCAGGGGCCCAGGGAACTGTACGCGGAGATGCTCAAGCGCAGCTACGCGGTGGTCAGGCGCGTGGATCCCCAGGCGCAGGTGCTGGGGCTTTCCACCGCGGGCATTGACTTCAAGTTTATCGACCAGATGATGGCCCTGCAAACGCCGTTCGACATCCTCACCATTCACCCCTACCGGCGAACCTTGAACGACGCGGAATTCATTGGCGACCTGAAGAAAGTCTCCGATCTGGTGCGTCTTCCGGATGGGCGGCGGCGCCCGGTGTGGCTCACGGAAATGGGCTGGGCCACCTTTGCCCCGCACAACACCCAGCGCCAGGATTTCGAGCCCAACACCCTCCGCGCGCAGGCGGAGCTGATCGCCCGCAGCTACCTCTGCGCCATTGTATCCGGGGTGGAGCCGCGCACCTTCTGGTACAACTTCCGCAACGACGGGGATGACCCGATTTATTTCGAGCACCAGATGGGCATCGTCTTCCGGGATTTCCGGCCGAAGCCCGCCTACGCCACCTATGCGGTGCTTGCGGATTTGTTGCGCGGCCAGGTGCTGGCAGAGGCGCTGCCGGCCGGGAAGGGGACGTTTCTGCAGACCTTCAAGCCCGAGGCCGGCGGCGCAAGCCGTGTGATAGCCGCCTGGAATTTCAAACAGGATGAGACGGTGGAGCTGCCGGTCCTCGCCTCCGCCACCCTGATCAACGCCGTGGGCGAGCGCCAATCTCTGCCGGTGGTGAACGGCAAGGCCCGGGTCACCCTGCGCAAAGGCGCGCCGGTGTACGTGCTGACGGAGTCGAAGTAGTCCGAGTTCCGAGTCTTCCGACCGGATTTTCTTTGTAGGCCGCGTGTCCCCACGCGGCGTTCGAAACTGCGCCGGATGATCGGCGTGGATGGACCGCTGACGGTGGTCTGCACCGCCACGGATTTCGATAGGCGTGAGCGAGGCGCATATCCGCAGCGATCTGTAATCGAGCGAGCAACAACGCCAGCGGCCCAAAGAACAAGCGAATTAGGCTCATCTTGAAAGCTCATTGGGAATGAGTCATCTTTGGCCATGCTGCCATCAACCAAGAACCATCAGCGGATCACCGACTCCCCGGGTTGGCTCTTCGGTTCCTATTCGTGTACTTCGGGTAATTCGTG
>CAIYYI010000318.1 GCA_903930345.1 uncultured Verrucomicrobiota bacterium | reverse complement strand
TTGCAGCATGTCCTCCCACACCTTGCGTTTTTCCGAAATGGCCTGGTTGCGCAGGAGGTAGGCGGGATGGTAGGTGGGCATGAGGGGGATGCCCCGGTAGGTGTGCCAGGTGCCCCGCAGCTTAGTGATACCCACGGTTTTGCCCAGCAGCCCCTCCACGGCGGTGGCCCCCAGGGCGACCAACACCTTGGGGCGGATCAAATCAATCTGCTCATGCAGGTAGGGGATGCAGGTGCCCATCTCCTCCGTGGTCGGCTTGCGGTTGCCGGCGGTCTGCCCCGGGGTGTCGGGCCGGCATTTCAGGATGTTGCCGATATAGACCGTCTCGCGGCTCAGCGCCATGGCCTGGATTATTTTGGTCAGCAACTGGCCGGCCTTGCCCACAAAGGGTTCGCCCTGCTGATCTTCGTCGGCCCCGGGGGCTTCGCCCACGAACATGAGTTCGGCCATGATGTCGCCCACGCCGAACACCACCGTGGTGCGGGCGGCGGCCAGGTGCGGGCATTTCTGGCAGGCGGTGGCCCGCTGGCGGAGCTGGGCCATGGCGGCGGCGCGGGCTTCGAGCCCCAGCGGGGGAGTGGTGGGCAGGGGTGTTTCAGGCATGGCATTCAGCGGGGTTGGGGTGGGGGGGATGGCCGGGGCAAAGCTCGGGCGGATGGCGGCGGGGGCGGTCGGTCGGGGGGCGAAGGCCGGTGCGGCGGCGGGCGGCGGAGCCGCAGGGCGGGCGGGGGCCGGGCGCTTGGGCGGCTGGCTCAGGGCGGTCAGCGTGGCGGGGTCCACCGTCACATAATGCACCCCTTGGGACTTGAGGTCTTCCAAGTGCTGGATCGCGGCGTTCAACAATTGATTGTAGAGTCCCGACATCGCGTCAAATCGTAATGGTTGGGCGGCTGAAAGCACGCAAAAAACCGCGCCCGCCGGATCACCAGGTTTCCCGATGCACGCAGGCCGGATTGTAGCGGGTGCGGGGTTCGCGCTGCTCCGCCGGGATGCCGAGCGAGATGCCGCAGACCGGCACCACGTCGGCCGGCAAAGCCAGCAGCTTATGGACCGCCGTCATCCGGTCCGGGCGCGGATGGATTCCCAGCCAGCAGGCCCCCAGTCCAGCGGCGTGGGCCGCGATCAGCAGGTTTTCGATGGCGGCCGAACAATCCTGCAGGAGATAGCTGATCTGGCGGTCGTGGGCCACGGATAAATCCCCACAGACAATGATGCCGACGCTGGCTTGGGCCAGCATTTGGCCATGGGGCAGGGCGGCGGCCAGTTGCCGCAGGCGGTCGGGTTGCCGCACAATCACAAAATGCCAGGGATCTTTCCCCGCCGCCGAGGGGGCGGCCATGGCGGCTTCCAGCAGCAATTGGAGGGTGGCCTCGGGGATTTCCCCGGGCGCATAGGCGCGAATGCTGCGCCGACCAAAGACAAGGATCAGCTTCTCACGCGCTTCGGCCACCGGAATCAAGGAACCGTTCATGCGGGCCAGCGTAAAGCGAGCCGGAGGCAAAAGCGAGCGGGTAAATGACTTGGAAAACGGCTGACGAACCCACCGTTTCAAATGAAAAAAAACACCCGGAACCACGCGGGTTCCGGGTGTGTGATGAAAGACGGTGCAGGCGCGCTTACGCGAGCTTGGCCTGGAGTTCCGCCACCTGCTGCTTCAAG
>CAIYYI010000317.1 GCA_903930345.1 uncultured Verrucomicrobiota bacterium | reverse complement strand
GCTCAAGGCGCGGCTCTTGATTGTGGGCGACCGCAAAGGCCCGGCCACCTATCCTCTGGCCGGCGCGGAATTGGTCACCATTGAGGCACAGCGCCAGTTGCCTTTCAAACTGGCAGGATTGCTCCCCGAGGGGCATTACGTGCGCAAGAATCTCGGTTACCTGCTGGCCATCCGGGATGATGCGGAGTGCATTTACGAGACGGATGACGACAATGGTCCGCTGCCGGATTGGCAACCGCGCAAGCGCCAGGTCAAGGCCCGACGAATCGAGAGCAAGGGCTGGTTCAATGCCTACGCCCCTTTTTCCAGCGAGGTCATCTGGCCGCGCGGTTTTCCGCTGGATTTGATCGCCTCGTCCTTGAAGAAAGACCGACGTCGCCAGGGTCGCACCGGCGTTTGGGAGGCACCCATTCAGCAGGGTTTGGCCGATCACAGCCCGGATGTGGATGCCGTTTGGCGGTTGGTGCTGGACCGGCCGTTTTGCTTCGATAAGGGCGAGAGCCTGTACCTGGCTCCCGGCACGTGGTGTCCTTTCAACAGCCAATCCACCTGGTGGTGGCCGGAAGCCTATCCTTTGCTGTACCTGCCGAGTTTTTGCACGTTCCGCATGACGGATATCTGGCGCAGCTTCGTGGCCCAACGCTGCCTCTGGGCGGTGGGGCAGGGGGTGGCATTCCACGCGTCGGAGGTTGCCCAGGCGCGCAATCAGCACAACTTGATGCGTGATTTCGAGGACGAGGTGCCCGGATACCGCAACAATGCGCGCATCATCCAAATCCTTGATGCGGTTCCGCTTGACCCCCATCCGACTGCGACAGGGGCCAACCTGCTGACCTGCTATCAGGCACTGGTGGCGGAGAAGATTTTTCCCGCCAAGGAACTGCGCCTCGTCAAGGCATGGCTGGCCGACCTGAAGGCGATTGACAACCGTTTGCCCTTTTGATTTATGCCAAAATTACTGGTGACCGGCTCCTCCGGTCTGATCGGTTCCGAAGTGGTGACCTTCTTTTGCCAGTCCGGCTGGGAGGTCATCGGTGTCGATAACAACATGCGCGCCGACTTTTTTGGTCCCGGCGGTGATACCCGGTGGAACCAAAACCGGTTGACTCGGGAGTTCAAAAACTTTCGCCATCAGGAGCTGGATATCCGCCAGCGCCCGGGTGTGCTGGCTCTGCTTCAGGAACTGCGGCCGGACGCCATTGTGCACGCGGCCGCACAGCCCAGCCACGACTTGGCGGCCTCGCGTCCGTTTGACGATTTTGATGTCAACGCCAACGGCACCCTCAACCTGCTGGAGGCCACCCGCCTGTCGGTGCCGGAATCGCCGTTTGTGCATATGAGCACCAACAAGGTTTATGGCGATGCCCCGAACGAGATCGCTCTCCAGGAACTGCCTCTCCGCTGGGATTATGCTGATCCGGCCTACCAGGAAGGCATTCGGGAAACCTTCCGCATTGATCAGAGCAAGCATTCGTTGTTCGGTGCGTCCAAGGTGGCGGCGGATGTCATGGTGCAGGAGTACGGGCGCTACTTTGGCATGCCCACCTGCTGTTTGCGCGGGGGGTGCCTCACCGGCCCGAATCACAGCGGTGTGGAGCTGCATGGATTCCTGAGCTACCTGATCCGCTGTAATCTTGAGGGGCGCACCTACCGCGTGTTTGGCTACAAGGGCAAGCAGGTGCGGGACAATATCCACAGCCACGACGTGGTCCAGTTCATGCGCCGTTTCATTGAGGCCCCCCGCAAGGGTGAGGTTTACAACCTGGGTGGCGGGCGCGACAACAGCGTCTCCATCCTGGAGGCGTTCAAGCTTATTGAGACCATCTCGGGCCTCCCGATGAAACACGAGTACGTGGACCAGAATCGCCAGGGCGACCACATCTGCTACATTTCCAATCTCGACAAACTCAAGGCGCATTATCCGGGCTGGGGCATCACCAAGGGCTTGCGCACGACCTTCGAGGAGATTCATGCCGCCTGGGTCCGCCGGGGGGCTGCGAAATAGTCTGGTTCCAATAACCGCTAACCCATTTTCGTATCAAGATTCTGCTGACAGGTGCCTGTGGTTTTGTGGGGAGCACGCTGGTTCGCGCCGTGCGGGAGACCGGACTGCCCTGGGAAATCACCGGCATGGACAATCTGATGCGACCGGGCAGCGAGCTGAACCGGGCCGAGCTTAAGCGCCTTGGCATTGGCTGCCTGCACGGGGATCTGCGGTGTCCGAGTGATTTTGAGACCCTGCCTGCCGTTGATTGGGTGGTGGATGCGGCCGCCAATCCCAGCGTGCTGGCCGGTGTGGATGGCCGCACCAGCAGTCGTCAGTTGGTGGAGCACAACCTCAACGGCACGGTCAACATGCTGGAGTATTGCAAGCGGGTGAAGGCTGGCTTTATCCTGCTGAGCACCAGTCGGGTTTACTCCATTCCTCCTTTGGCTGCGCTGCCGGTGAGGGCTTTTCAGGGGGCGTTTCAACCTGTTTCTGAGAAGCCGTTGCCGGTCGGGCTCAGCGTGGAAGGCATCAGTGAAGCCTTCAGCACCCAGGCTCCGGTCTCGTTGTACGGTGCCACCAAGCTGGCATCCGAATCGCTGGCACTGGAATACGGTGCCACATTCGATTTCCCGGTTTGGATCAACCGCTGTGGAGTGATGGCTGGCGCGGGTCAGTTCGGTCGGGCGGACCAGGGCATTTTCGCTTTCTGGCTCAACAGCCACCTGCGGCGGCGTCCGCTGAAATATATCGGCTTTGATGGGCAGGGACACCAGGTGCGGGATTGTCTGCACCCGCGTGATCTGGTGCCGTTGCTGGCCAAGCAATTCCAAGTTTCTGCCACCCGCCGCACCCCGGTGCTCAATGTTTCTGGCGGACTTGCCTCCGCCATGTCCCTCCGCCAATTGACCGCCTGGTGTGATGCCGCCTTCGGAGCGCATCCTGTGGCAGTGGACGCCCGGCCCCGGCCATTTGACTTGCCTTGGGTGGTGTTGGACAACCGCCAGGTGCAAACCGAATGGGACTGGCAACCGGGCACTCCGGTGGCTGCCATCCTGGAGGAGATTGCCACTCACGCCCGGGAGAATCCGCACTGGCTGGAGCTGTCGGCGTCGTGAACCTTGCTTGAATCGTGGAAACCTGCCTTTCTCTGCTCAAAGAAGTGCCTGCTGCCTGGCTGGTGGTGGCCATGTCTCTGCTTCCGTTGGTGGGGGTGCCGGTCAGTCCGCTCTGGATTCTGGCCGGTCTGCGCTTGGGGACCGGGTGGGGGATCGCTGCCTCAGTTTTGGCACTTGCTGTCAACGATGCCGCCGCGCACCAATTGGCGGCCCGCTGGCTCGG